>JAJPIY010000115.1 GCA_021324515.1 Planctomycetota bacterium | reverse complement strand
TCCCTCCCCCCTTGTGGGGGAGGGAGCCTTGTTTCTCCCTCCCCCCTTGTGGGGGAGGGAGCCTTGTTTCTCCCTCCCCCCTTGTGGGGGAGGGTTGGGGTGGGGGGAGGGTGCCAAATTCAACCGTGCCCGATATAAAAACGCTCCACTATTCCGAAAAGTGCTCTACTCCCCAGGGGGAAGACGCAGGACACCGCGTCCGGTTTCCCAGGCGGGGGTGTTCGCCGGAGAGGGAGAAGCGGCATTTTGGAGGGTCGTGCGGACTTGCTGGGCGTTCCAGTCGGGGTGGCGCGACCAGAGCAGGGCGGCGAGGGCGCTGGCCTGCGGGGCCGCGGCGGAAGTGCCAGCGAAGGGACGCGCACGCCATCGACTGGGAAAAGGCACCGTCGCTACCAGGTCGGGTTTGGCCATGCCGTGCTTGGGACCGCACGAACTGTATGGCAATCGCCGGCCGGCCGCATCGACGGCCCCAACCGCGATGACTTCGCTACCATCGCCGGGGAACGGAATACTTCCTTCCGACCGGGAGTAGCACAAGCCGCCGCCGAGAACGACCAGGTGAAACTCGCCTGACTTGTTACCTAGACGGCGGACACGGACCCGATACTCGCGTCCAGGCTCCGGCATATATGCTACCACAGCGCTGCCGACGCCGCCGTCCTCTATCGATTGCGTCCGGCCCACAACCCTCTCGGTGGGGCCATCGGTCACAATCACTTCATAGGCCGAGGTGCTCGGACAGCACAACTCCACAGAAACGCGCTCGCTGCTCCAAGGGTGGATGAGGTTTTCCCGGTGGCAAACGCCCACCGTATCTCTCCAGACGTGATAGCCGTTGCCGTCGTCCTCGAAAGGGCCGCTCCAATGCCGCTGCGCTGTATTGCCGGCGCTGGCGAAGAACAGAGCATCGCCAACCTCCTTGTTCCCTTCGTCCTCTTGGAAAGGAGAGAGAGGGGCGAGAAGACGCACCAGTTCCTCATGGATGCGACCATGCCCTTCACAATCACTCCAACTCGGCATGATGAGGGAACAAGAAAGGACACGCGCCCCCTGTTGCCGTGCCCAGCGGACGGCGGCCAGGAATTGATCGGGACATTCCGGCTCCCAATTGGCCAAAAGCAGTTCCGCTTCTGGGGCCAAGGTGTGAATGATCTCCGCGCACAAAATGCCGTGCTGGCTGTCCTTGGCTTGTAAATTGCCGTCGAAACGGAAGGAACGCACCTGGACGGTTGCCGGCAGCGCCGTGCCCAGGTGCGCCTGGTAGCCGTGGAAGCCGGAGTCGAGCACCGCTATTTTCACCCCTTGTCCTTTCCACCCCTGAGCATGCCAGGCTGGCACGCCCAGGCGCTCCAGCAAATCGGCGCGGTGCAGGAGGCCGTCTGCGTTAACGCCAGGGCCGCCGAGACCCCAGAGAAGACAAAGACAAAAGGCAAAAAGCAAAAGGATTGGGCCTGGTTGTTTGCCTTTTTGCTTTTCTTGTCTCTGTATTCTCGGAAGCCCTGGGGTTAGCTCTTCTGCATTCCGCATCGCCATTGCCCATCCTGTTGCGTTGAGCCGGAGTCGGCCCCTCTCCGATGCAACGGTAGTTTACCCGCGCTCCTTGCGTGGGATGCGGAAGACGGGAAGAGATTTTGATGCCGAATGGCCAACAGATGAGAAGTTGTAGCAAAGAAGCTGACCTTGACAGTACGCAGCCAATGGCGTATCAGCCCTCCCTCACACATAGGAAATGATTTTCAAAGCAGGTGAGCAGGACGGGTCAACGTCCCGGTTGTTCTTTACGGGGTGTTAACACGCCTCTGTTTGCCGGCTTGTGAAACTGCTTCTTTCGGCACGCGCCAAAGGGGCAGCGGAGGAGTTCGGACAGTTTTTCTGCAGGGAATTGGTTCGAGCCGTCGATAGATGGAAAGCAAACGGCCTCGATCGAGGCTGTCACGGACGGGGGTTTGGTAAGAAGGGGTTCGGTGCCCGTGAGGGCGGAAATGGGATGAATGCGGATCGTTCTTGTCAACTCGCTAGCGACGGGGGAGTCACGGCGAGTCCAAAGGCGTTCGGCCCAGACATCCCAACCCGGACGGACTCGGAGAGATGATTGCGGATCGCTGAGGAGGATGAAATGTTTGGTTGCGGAACCATCCATGCATCAACCGAAGCTCATCCATCCGAGGGCGTCTGCTAACCTCTCCTGAATTCTCTCCACTCAGGCACGCTCGTCGCTAGCGGCGTCGTCCGCTCTGCGCGCCGAAGGAGAAACGGGGGGAACCGAAAGACCACTTGCCTTACAGCAGGGAGGAGTCCATGGCGACGCATGTGGACGTTGATATTCAACAGGTCTGGCGCGATTATCGTGCTCAACCGAGCATTGAATTGCGCAATCAACTCGTTGAACATTATCTACCGTTAGTCAAATACAATGCCGAGCGTATTTGGGCGCGTTTGCCCGACGGCGTGGATCTCGATGACCTCATCAGCGCCGGCGTTTTTGGCCTGATGGACGCCATCGATGCCTTCGACCTGGACCGCGGCGTCAAGTTCGAGACCTATTGCGTGCCACGCATCCGCGGCGCCATGCTCGATGAGCTGCGGACCATGGATTGGGTGCCACGCTTGGTGCGCAGCAAGGCCAGCAAAATGGAAGAAACGCGCAAGAACCTGGAAGCGTCCTTGGGCCGACCACCACGCCCCGAAGAAATGGCCGAACATCTCGGCGTCAGCCTCGAAGAATACAACAAAATGCTCGGCGACGCCACCGCTGTCAGCCAGGTCAGCCTCAACAAGAAATGGTACGAAACCGACAGCTACAAAGACGTGCGCGAGATCGACATCCTCGAAGACAAGAAAGCCGAAGATCCCACGCACCGCCTGCAAAACCGCGATCTGATGCGGCTGGTGACGCGCGGCCTCAATCGCAACGAGCGTCTCATCATCATCCTGTATTACTATGAAGACATGACGATGAAAGAGATCGGCGCCACGCTCGATTTGAGCGAATCGCGCGTCAGCCAGATGCATTCGAGCATCGTGGCCCGTTTGCAGGCTCAATTGGCCCAGCGGCGGCCAGAGTTTAGCAACTGATGCGTCTTGGGAAATAATGCAGCGTTTCTGGTTAGCCGCGACCCGAAGGGGAGCGGTTAACCAAGAAACGCTACATCTCCCGGAAAGGCGCTCGAAAGCAAACCAACGCAAAACGCCCATAAGTCCGGCCCTCCCGCGAGGAGGGCCGGACTTTTTTGTCTCTGCCGCCTTTGCCCAGCGAATAAGTGAAGCCCCCTAATCGCTACAACCGATACAACCAGAAGTCCCAAGGCATCTTGACTACGGGCGGATCGTCCGCACACGGGATAGCCGAGCAGGGGATTTGGCGCGCCTTTCCCAAAGGCAGAGGAAAGAGAAAGCAAGCATGGCGCCCATGACGGTTCGAGGCGGGAACGCCTCGCCAACCGACAATGCGGATCGAGCATGGACGGCCCCGCACGGGCGCGGGCAGCTGGCGATATTCTGCGCCGTAGCGGCCTGGCTGTTGGCCACCGTTCCCGATGCCGCCGAGCCGCATCGGACGCCGGTGGTCCGAGCGCAGGTGCCGGTGGTCTCGGCGCAAACGGCAAAGATGGCCCAGGCCCCGCAGTCAGCCCCGCCTCCCGGCGGAGATCGACCCCAGCAGCCCCAGCCTCCGTCCCAGCCGGGCAGCGAACTGTCGCCGCCACGGACACTGGAAGGGTTCGGTCCCGGACAGTCGCGCCTGGAGCGCATGGGGGTGCCTCGTCCCTTCGGCTCCACGCCGGCGCCCACGGAAAAAGACCTTGCTCTCCAGCGCCAACTCGTTGAAGAAATTATCGACCCTCATAATGTTCTGGATCTGGTCATCAATCGCGCGCGGGTGCTCGTTACCAAAGAACCGCCGTTTCGGGTGCAGATCGGCGACGAGCATGTGGCCTCGTTCACCCAGCTCAGCCCCACCGAGCTTTCCCTCATCGGTCATCGCGTGGATACCACGGTCCTCAACCTCTGGTTTGCCGATCCGAAAGATCCCCAAAAGGAAAAGATCCTCAGCTATCTGGTGCGCGTCATCCCCGATCCGGAGGTCAAGGAACGCCTGGAGCGCACCTACAAGGCCTTGCAGGACGAGATCAACGAGGCTTTTCCGGACAGCCAGATTTGCTTGATGCTGGTAGGGGATAAGCTGGTGGTGAGCGGTCAGCCCAAGGACATTGCCGAAGCGACGCAGATTTTGCGCATCGTGCAAGCCAATGTACCCGGCGGCGGCGGCGGCGGCGGGGCTGGGGCTGGTCCTGGCCAAGCAGCCGGCACGCCCCACGGCATTCCGGTCGGCAGCATTCTGCCGACTGGCTACAATCCGGGCGACATCAATGCGCCGACCGGTCTGCCCGGTCTGAGTCAATTCTTGCTTGCGGGCGGCCCTAATGTCATCAACCTCATGCGTGTTCCCGGTGAGCAGCAGGTCATGCTCAAAGTGATCGTGGCCGAGGTCAACCGCTCGGCGGCGCGGTCGATCGGCGTCAATTTTGCCCTCACCAACCACCGCGGCATCACCGTGTTCGGCCAGGACAGCGGCAACCTGTTCGCCAATGGCGGGGGCGCCTTCGGCGGGGGCGGCACTACTTTGGGGGCCAGCGGCGTGGGAGTTGGCGGCACGATCAACTCCGGCTTCGGTAGCATCGTCAGCAACCTGGTCACCAATCTTGACAGCGCCCAAATTCCTATCGCTATCAGCGCCCTGCGCAATCTCAATTTTGCACGCTCTCTGGCCGAACCCACGTTAACGACGCTCAACGGCCAGACGGCGACTTTTTTCGCCGGTGGTCAGTTCCCGGTGCCGGTCATCAGCGGCTTCACCGCCGCCGGTCTGCAAGGGGTCAGCTTCATCCCCTTCGGCGTACAGCTGACTTTCACTCCCTATGTCACTGATAAGGACCGCATCCGCCTAACGCTGTTCGCCACGGTCAGCACGCGCAACCCGTCTCTGGGCAGCACTGGCTTCGGCGGCGCCGCCGCCGGCGCCGGCGGCGGCAACACCGGCGCCCTCGGTGGCCTGGGCGGCCTGGGCGGCCTGGGCGGCGGCGTGGGCGGCGGCTTCGTTTCCGGACTCAATTCCCGCACCTTCTCCACCACCGTGGAGTTGCGCGAAGGACAGACCTTGGCCATCGCGGGATTGCTGCAAAACAGCTTCGGTTCCAACGCTACGCGCGTGCCCTTTTTCGGCGATTTACCCTGGGTTGGCCAACTCTTCGGCTTCAACGGTACGTCGCATTCCGAGCAGGAATTGGTCGTGCTGGTCACGCCGGAGTTGGTGCATCCTCTCGAACCCAAGGAATGTCCACCGCTGCCAGGCGCCGATCTCTTTGAACCGGGTGATCTGGAGTTCTACTTGCTCAACCGTCTGGAGAGCCGCCGTTCCGTCGATTACCGCTCGTCTGTGCGAACCGACCTGGCACGCATGGCTGCTTACCGTCACTGCGAAGACCTCTACATTCTCGGCCCCCACGGCCAAATAGCCGCCCCGCGCAGCCCGGCCCCGCCGCCGCCGATGGCCCCGCCGCCCCAAGGTGCTCCCGGCGGCCCACCTCTGTCGTCTAACCTGCCCAACGTTGTCCCGCCGCCCGGCGGACCAATGGACGCGCCGGCTCCAGCAGGTCCGCCCAATGAGGGGACGCTTGGCATGCCCACTCCGCTAGCCCCTTCTGCCAGTCCGCCGATGCCGCCAAACCAACCCAACGGCTTCCTGCCGCTGCCCATGCCTACGCCGCTTGAGACGCCTGCCAGTCCGCCGATGCCGATGGGACCGGCAAACAGCGGGCCAGCCGGTATGCCCCTGTCGGCAAGTCCGCCAATCCGGGGGACGCCCGAGACGCCCGCCGCTTCGTCCGGAGGACCGTACTTGAACCGATGAACAAAAGAGCAAGCCCCTGACCCAAGAGGAATGTCATGGATCTGTTACGAAAACGAGTGCATTGCAGATTGGCGTGGACGGCTGCCGTGTTGGCCGGCTGCGCTAATCCGTGCTTGGCTGATTCGCTGTGGCCCCTGTGGCCTTTTCGCGGCCGCGGTTGTACGAACTGTACAGCGGCAGAAGCCCCGGCAGCCTGCCGCCCTGCCGCCGCCCGGCGCCCCCCTGTCCCAGGCGGCACCTGTTGGCCGTATATCGACAACTGCGCCACTATCACCCGCGGCGCCATCCCGCAGCCTTATGGCTGGTTCGTCCACAAGTGGCAAGACGCCCAGGCAGCCAAGGCCGAAGCCGACGATTTCGTCATCTACAAACACGAGTGGTTCAAAGGCGGCACGCAATTAGGGCCTTATGGCCATTACCACCTCCAGCAGATCATCAAGCGTTTGCCCAGCGTACCTTTTCCCGTGCTGCTCGAAGCCGAGTCGCAAGACCCGGTTCGCAACGAGATGCGCCGCGCCGTCATTGTCAACGCGCTGGTTCAGGCCGGCTACGCCGATCCCCAGGCGCGCGTCGTTCTGGGCATTCCCGAAGCGGGCGGTTTGTATGGCGACGAAGCGCCGCGCATTTATCAAATGATGCTGATTCGGCAAAATCCCTTCATGATGATGTTCGGGGGCGGCGGTTTCGGGGGCGGTTTCGGCGGTTTCGGCGGCCTCAACACGGTTCCGGGCGGCGGTACCTACGGCGGTTTCGGCGGCCCCCCCGTGGCCGTACCGCAGAATTTGCCGTAGGAGATTCATGAGTCGGGCCGCGCACTCCGCTGCGCCAGGTGCGCCGCCCGAATTACGGATCTATTGAGGAGGAAATCATGCAGGGACCTTATTGGCGGATCATAATGGGCCTTGCACTTCTGGCGCTGGGAGGCTGCCGGATGTTAGCGCCGCTGCGGGAAAGCCATATCGCGCCGACTGCGGAGTTGGTCCCGATTGCCGATGGCGAAGCTGAGCCGCCGCCTGCGCCGGAATTGCCGCCCAAGGATGCCGCGCGCGCCTGCATCGCCTGTGCCGAAGAACTGGAGAAACACGGCAGCGAAGCCCAAGCCATTGCCTTTTACGAAAGGGCACGCCAATACGATCCCAAATGTCGCATTAGCCGCCGCTTGGCCGTCCTCTACGATCGCCAGGGCGATTTTCAGAAGGCCCAGGAGGAATATCACAAGGCCCTTAAACAGGCGCCGCGCGATGCCGACTTGCTCAACGACATGGGTTACGGCTACTACAGCCGCGGCCGTTGGGCTGAGGCCGAAAAATATCTGCGCCAGGCCCTGGCTGTCAAACCCGATCACGCCCATGCTGCCATCAATCTCGGCTTATGCGTCGGCGAACAGGGCCGCTATGCCGAAGCGCTGGAGTTGTTCAGCAAAGTGGGCACGCCGGCGCAGGCCCGCTGCAATCTCGCCTTCGTCCTGATGACACAGCACAAATGGCCAGAGGCCAAACGCCTGTATCAGGAAGCGCTGCGGCTCGATCCCGACATCCCCTTGGCCCGCGCCGCCCTGGCCAAGCTGGAAAAAGCGGAACAGCAGCAATCCGCCCCGCCCGTGCAGACGGTACAGGCGCCGGCCAAGAAAGAAAATCGACTTACTGAGGCAAACAATAAGCCAACCGTGCAGCAGGCCGCCTACTGGATACCCCCGCCCCCGCCTTTGTCTGCATCAGATGAACATCCGTGAATACCGGCGCCGGCGTGCCTGGACCGTTTCTGGTATTGGTTTTGTTCATTGCGGCACGGGTAGTGGCGGTGGGCGAGCGGGGGGTGTGACCCCCCCGGTTGGACGAGCCAGGGGGCGAGCGGGGGGTGTGAACCCCCCGGTTGGACGAGCGGGAGGTTTACCCCCTCCCGCTCGCCCCAATTCAGCGGCATCCCCCTAGGGTTCGATCCGCCTTGACATTCTGCCCAGGCCGACATACCGTGGGCCGCCACGGAGCCCTAACGACTCCCTTACGGGCGGTGCAGGCCGGTGAGGAAATCTTTGTGGGAAGGAGCCGACGCATGGCAGCGAATTCGGGGGTGGGTGTTCCTCTGTGTGATCTACAAGCACAATACCGGCAACTGCAACCAGAATTGGAGGCCGCCGTGATGCGAGTGCTTGCTTCGGGGCAAGTGATTCTCGGCCCAGAGGTTGCAGCCTTGGAAGCAGAGATAGCGGCCTACTGCGGCGTTGCCTACGGCGTTGGCTGTGGTTCGGGCACCGATGCTCTATCTCTGGCTTTGCACGCCCTCGAGATCGGTCGGGGCGATGAAGTCATCTTGCCCGCTTTTACTTTCTTCGCCACCGCCGGCTCGGTTTGCCGTACCGGCGCTCGTCCCGTCTTCAGCGACATCGATCCCGCTACCTACAACATAGATCCGATGCAAGTCGAGAACAAAATTACACCACGCACGCGCGCCATCTTGGTGGTCCATCTGTTCGGCCAGTGCGCCGACATGGAGCCGTTGTGGATCATTGCCGAGAGACATGATTTAATCCTTATCGAAGACGCCGCTCAGGCGCTCGGCGCGGAATACCAAGGCAAGCGCGCCGGCAGCCTCGGCTGCCTCGGCTGCCTGAGTTTCTACCCAACCAAGAATCTCGGAGCGTACGGCGACGCCGGCATGGTCGTTACCAACGATCCGGAATGGGCCAACCGCATGAAATGCCTGCGCGTCCACGGTATGGAGCCGCGCTATCACCACAAATACCTCGGCTGGAACGCACGTTTAGATGCCCTACATGCAGCCATGCTGCGCGTCAAGCTGCCGCACCTGGAACGATGGATCAGCAGCCGCCAAGCCATCGCCGCCCGCTACGACGCCTTGATCGAAGAGCATCACCTGAGCCATTTTTTGGAGCGCCCCATTCGCCGCCCCAATCGCCGCCACACCTTCAATCAATACGTCGTCCGCGTCGCCAACGGCCAGCGGGACGCCCTGGTACGCCATTTGAGAGCGGAGCAGATCGGTTGCGAGATTTACTATCCGTTGGCCTTGCACCAGCAGGAGTGCCTACGGCACCTTGGCTATGGCACGGGTGATTTCCCAGCCAGTGAAAAAGCCGCCGGCCAAGTATTGGCCCTGCCAATCTATCCGGAGCTCAGCGCCGAGCAACAGCGCCGTGTCATTCAGAGTTGCGCCGCTTTCCTGCGTCAACAAGTGCGTCGTGCGGCCTGATTTCTCAGGATCGGAATGGTAGGATGATTTCCATGCTTCGCCTGATCGGTCCAGCCTTAGCTGCGGCCGCTTTTCATGCGGTTGTGCTGGCCGCATACGTGGCGGCGTTCCACGGCGACTTATCAGCACTGGTGTGCGTGGCCCGCGAACGTCTGGGGCAAGCCCCCTACGAGCTTATCAGCGTCGGCTTTGATCGGAATGGCTACGACGGCCAGTTCTATTATGCCATCGCGCGTTGTCCTTGGCGTCGTCAGGAGTTTGGCATCGATGCTCCCGCCGTTCGACAGGCCCGCATTCTTTATCCGGCGCTGAGTTGGCTGCTCAGCGGCGGCGACGCGCGGCGACTGCTCTGGACTATGCCGTTAGTCAATCTCTTGGCCATCGCCGCTTTGGCGGCCCTCGGTGCGGCAGCGGCGCGCGCGGGGGGATTAAGTCCGTGGTGGGGGGTGTTGCTGCCATCCGCCGTCAATGCCGGCATGCCTGCTCTGCGCAATTTGACCGACGTCGTATCTACGCTGAGCGTGGCGGCCCTGTTGACGGCCTGGCTGCGGCGTTGGCCGGGGTGGGCAACAACTCTCTGCGCGGCCGCAGCTTTGTTCAGCCGCGAGCAGAACCTGGTGGTGGTGCTGCTCGTGGGCGCCTTCGTCGTTTGGCGAATGGTACGCACCCCCGCTCAGGAAGGTGCTGGCCGGGACGTTGATAGGTCCCATGCCTCCACACTGCTTGTCGGTTTGCTTGTTGCTTTGTTCTCATGGTTTATCTGGTTAGGAGTGTTGCGGCGCTTTTATGGAGCGTGGTCGTTGCTGCCGGCGGGTGGCAATCTGGGACTACCGTTGGCGGGAATGATCTATCGCTGGACGCATCTGACCGCTGAATCGCGCGCCTTTGCGCTCTTTCACGTCTTGTGCATGGCGACGCTGACTTTGCAGCTGGGACTGGCGATTTATTTGCTGGGGACGCCGGGCGATCGGCTCGTCCGCCTGACGGCGTTGGCGGGGGCGGGTTTGGCCCTGTTCGGTGGCCTGTCGCTGTACGGCGACAACTGGAGCTATCCGCGTGTGTTTGCTTGGTTGCCATTGGGGGGATGGCTGGCATGCGTGCAGCTCCGCTGGCGTTGGCCGCTCGTGGCGCTCTCTGCCCCTGCTCTGTTGCCGCTGGCTGTGCTCGTTCATGTATGGACCAGCTGAGACAGTTGCAATTCCTTTTTGCCCCAGATTGGGAAGCCGGTGGCGTTGCACGCTGATGGGCTTTTTTGCAGGTGTTTCTTGCAATCGGCTGCTCCTGTCTCTATAGTTCAATCGTACCATCGGCGAAGAAGCACGAGGAGTGCCATGCCTACGTTGACCTTGCAGCGCATTCAGCTGGGCCACGCCAGCGCTCCTGAGCAACTGGCCCGTCTGCGCGCCCAGCTTAGCGCCCAGGGCAACATGGTCTCCGCGCGGGGCCGGGAGTTGACCGAGCGCGTTTTCGGTGAGCCGTTGCCCCCGTTGCGGGTGGTTGAACGCATTTGCGAAGATGTGCGCAAACGGGGCCGGGATGCGGTCTTCTACTACACGGAGCAATTCGATCGCGTCCGTCTTGACGCCCTTACGCTGCGGGTGGACCGCGCTGAGATGGCCGAGGCCCATGCGGCGGCAGATTCCGCATTTCTGGAAACAGTGCGGCGCGTGCGGCAAAACATCCTGTCGTTTCAGCTGGGCCTATTGCACCAGACAGCACGATTGGCCGTGGCCGGACGGCACGAACTGCGGCTGCGCTATCGGCCGATGCGGCGGGTCGGCATCCTGGTGCCTGGCGGGGCGGCCGCGTATCCTTCGACGCTGTTGATGACGATTTGTCCAGCCCAGGCGGCGGGCGTTCAAGAATGGGCCGTCGCCATGCCGCCGACACCAAACGGGGCTTACAACAAGGATTTGCTGGCCATTTGTCATGAGTTGGGGGTGTGTGAAGTTTATCGCATTGGCGGCGCTCAGGCTGTCGCCGCCCTGGCTTATGGGATCGATGGCCTGCCACCGGTAGACATGATCGTTGGGCCGGGCAATTTGTTTGTCGCTTTGGCCAAGCGCTACGTCTTTGGGCAGGTGGCCATCGATTGCATCGCGGGGCCGAGCGAAGTCGTCGTTTTGGCCGATGCTTCGGCGCCGCCGCAGTTCGTCGCCGCCGACCTCATCGCCCAGGCTGAGCATGCTCCCGGCGCCAGCATCCTCGTCACCTGGCATGCGCCGTTGCTGGATGCCGTGGAGTCCGCCCTGGAAGCACAGCTTGCCCGGCTGTCACGCGGTGAGCTGGCCCGCGAGAGCCTCGAACAGTTCGGCGCTCTCGTCTTGGCGCGGGATCCGGAGGAAGCCATCGCCTGTGTCAACCAACTGGCCCCCGAACACCTACATATCGCTACGGAGAACGCCGAGGAGCTGTGTGAGCGCATCGACAACGCCGGAGCGATTTTTCTGGGCCATTACACGCCGGTAGCCCTGGGCGATTATGCGGCCGGGCCGTCGCACGTCTTGCCCACCGGCGGCACGGCTCGTTTTACCAGCGGCCTGTCGGCCAACGATTTCCTGCGCCGCAGCAGCGTCCTATCGTTCACCCGCGAAGGACTGGAACGCATGGCCGAAGACGTGATCCGCTTGGCCCAGCGCGAAGGCTTGACCGCCCACGCCGCCAGCATCAAGGTGCGTCTAGGCCAAGGAGTTGCCTAAAAATAACCTCGTTCAACCGCGCGCTGTAGGCGAGTGTGTTGACTGGCACGCTCGCCTCCAGCGCGCAGCTAAACTTGGCAGTTAAGAAAAAGCAAAAGGCGAGAAGGCGAAAAATGGTTATTTTTTCTCTTTATTATGTTCTTTTTCATCGCCGCGCCCTTCGGCTGGGGCCTCTGAGCCCCTGGGGGTTGTCGCGTCTTTTGGAGGCCGACGTTGATTGATTCGCTTCGTCCTTGTATTCGCAACATGACGGCTTACGTCCCCGGTGAGCAGCCGCGCGAGGGGGCGTTCATCAAATTGAATACCAATGAGAACCCGTATCCGCCCTCGCCGCGGGTCTTTGAGGCGCTGCGCGCGGCACTGACTGGCGATCGGCTGCGCAAGTATCCTGATCCGGTCGGCATGCACTTCCGCCAGACTGCCAGTCGTGTGCTGGGGGTTGATCCGGATTGGATTCTCATCGGCAACGGCTCCGATGACGTTTTAACGGTCCTCACACGTGCTTTCGTGCCCGAGGGCGGGCTTATCGTCTCGCCGACGCCGAGCTATTTGCTCTATCACACGCTGGCCGACTTACAAGGGGCGCAGTTCCTGACTGTGCCGTTCACGCCCGATTGGAAGCTGCCCCATCCGTGGCCGGTTCGGTCTGCCGATTTGACTTTTCTGGCCAACCCCAATTCACCTTCTGGGACAATGCTTTCGTTGCCGGAGATCGCCGCCCTACGCGCCGCCATAGAAGGACCGCTGGTCATTGATGAGGCCTATGTGGATTTTGCCGAGAGTAATACCTTGGAACTCCTGAAGCGCGGTGCGAAAGACATTGTCATCACACGCTCGTTCAGCAAATCATACAGTCTGGCGGGTATGCGCTTCGGTTTCGCTCTGGGCGATCCGGAGTTGATTCGGCATTTATATAAGGTGAAGGATTCTTATAACTGTGATGCGCTCAGTCTGATTGCTGCGGCGGCGGCCATCGAGGACCAGGAATATTTCCGCACCATCCGCGCCCGTATCCTGGCGACGCGCAATCGGATGGAAAAAACGCTGACAGATCTTGGATTTAGTGTGTGTCCGAGTCAGGCGAACTTTGTGTGGTGTCGGCGACCGGATCGGCCCGTCAAGCAGATCTATGAAGAGCTGAAAAATCGCCACATTCTGGTGCGCTACATGAATTACGGAGACCACGGCGACGGCTTGCGCATCACGGTTGGGACGGAGGAAGAGATTGACCGCTTGTTGACGGAACTGGCGGCGATTTTGTGAGAACAGGACATGGCACGAACCGCACACATCCACCGTGAAACTGGCGAAACCCAGATTGACCTGGGCCTGGACCTCGACGGCTCTGGCCAGGCAAACATCCGTACCGGTATCGGCTTCTTCGATCACATGCTTATGCTGCTGACTCGCCACAGTCTCATCGACCTGACCGTGCAAGCGCAAGGAGACCTGCACGTGGACGCCCATCACACCGTTGAAGACGTAGGCATTTGTTACGGCAAGGCGCTGGCGCAGGCGCTGGGCGATAAGGCCGGCATCCGCCGCTATGGCGACGCCACTGTGCCGATGGATGAAACGCTGGTGACGGCGGCTGTCGACGTGAGCGGCCGGCCGTTCTGTGTCTGGCATGCTGAGGTGCCCAGGGAAATGCTCGGTACGTTCAATGCTCCCTTGGCCGAAGAATTTTGGCGGGCTGTAGCGTCGAATGCAGGATTGACCCTGCACGTCGTTTGCCATTATGGCCGCAACACGCATCACATGGTCGAAGCAATTTTCAAGGCGGCTGCGCGGGCGTTGCGCCAGGCGGTCGAGATCGACCCACGCGCAAGTGGTATTCCGTCTACAAAAGGTGTCCTCTGAATCCGTTTTTTCGAGAACGAGCATGGGCCGCCTCGCTCCATTCGAGTGGTTGCTTTCGCACAAAGCGCGCTGCGCCCATGCCCTATTATTCCTCCTCCTCTGGCTGTCGCTGCTGGATTTCCCACGCGAAATCAGCATTCAGACCATCGACGCCAACTGGATACTCTGTCTGGGACATTTCCTTGCCAATCGTTACCAGTGCGGCGTGGATTACGTTTGGACCTATGGACCTCTGGGATATCTGGTTCATCCCGTTTACGATCCCGACCTCTTTTGGTGGAAATATCTCTGGGAAGTGAGCATCAAATTGGCGATGGCGTGGTTGCTAGCGGCCTGGGCAGACCGGCTGCGGCCGGGATGGACCCGGGCGATATTCGTCCTCATGACGTTGCTTTTTCTGCTTGGGGCCGTGGATGCGCTGTATCTTTTCTGCTTGATAATGTTGGGCCTCTTGCCGTTGCGCGACGAACGCTGGCGACGGTCGGAGCGACTCGCCGTCGTCGCCATCCTCCTGGCGGTCCTGGCATTGACCAAGTTCACGTTCTTGCTTTTGGGTACGGCGGTCTGGGGCGTTGTTACATTAATGCCGGGCCTAAACGGGCGGCGCCGGGTCGCGCTGGCGGCCGGCTATCCTTTGGCTTGGATGATCGGCTGGCTCTTGCTCGGTCAGTCGCCCCACAACGTTTCGCGTTTCCTGGCCTCGTCCTGGGAAATAGTGCGCGGTTACGGCGAAGCAATGGTCACCGAGGGCAGCCCACGCACGGTTTACATAGCAGGGGCGGCGCTGATCCTGTTCCTCGTACTCTTGGCCTCTTATCCTTTCACACAGGCCCGCCGCTGGGAGGACCGATTGGGCGTGTCCTTGCTCTGCGCCAGCATGTTTCTAGCTTGGAAACACGGCTTCATCCGTCAGGATCGCCTGCATGAATATCATTTTTTCGGCTATTTATTGTTTGTACCATTTGCAGTCGAGGGACTTAGGGGAAGTGCAGCAGGGCCGCCGAGTCGCTTCCGAGCGGGATTGGCAGCGGCGCTGGTGCTTATCGGGGTGCTCTGTCGCGGTCCTATCCCCCGTCCTACGGATTGGCTACAGCGCTTGTGCTTCAATGGAATAATCGTCCTGACGCCAGAACGATATAAACGCTCCCTCGACAAGCAGCAAGAAGCATTGGCGGCCGAATGGGCCTTACAGGAGACCCAGCAGCGGGTAGGCGAAAGTCCGGCGGACCTTATTTCCCTCGCCCAAGGCGTACTGCTGCTCAATCGGTTGACCTATCGTCCTCGGCCAATCTTCCAGAGCTACTCTGCCTACACTTCTGATCTCCTGGAGCGTAACGCCGCTTTCTACCGGAGCGAGCGAGCGCCCCCCTTCGTTCTCTGCCAACTCGCTCCTATCGACGGCCGTTTCCCAGCGATGGAAGATGGTCCTTTGCTCCTCGAGCTGCTCTACCGCTATCGCCCCATGTCCCGTGAGAAAGGTTTCCTGTTGCTGAAACGTCGTGCAGATGCCGACACCGCAGGATCGAAAACGCATCCCGTTCTGTTGCAACGAACAATCACTTTCGATGAAGAAGTCCGGCTGGACGAGTTAGGTTCCATGCCCAAACTCTTGTCCGTTCACCTGGAAAACACGCTGTTGGGCCGGCTGCGGGCGTTCCTGTTTCGGTCGCCGCTCCTTTTTTTGGAGCTGCAAACCCCGGAGGGCGGAACGTATTCGTATCGGTTGATACCAGGCATGGCTGGCTCCGACTTCCTCCTCGATCCCCTCCTCCGCGACCAGGCGGACCTCGAAGCGCTCTATGCGGGGAAACCGCTGCCGCGGGTCCAATCGTTTTCTCTCCACGTCGCTCCTGAGGCGCGAAGGTATTTCCAGGAGCGCCTGGCAATCACTGTACGAGGCGCCGAAGGATTGTGATTCTATTTTACTCCACAAACTCCACATCTACCGGATTAGGGATGACACCGGCGCGATGGCCTTCTTGCAGCAAGCGCCGTACCGCTTCGCGGCCCCGCTCTCCGTAATCCAGCGTCCACTCGTTGACGTACATGCCCACGAAGCGATCCGCCAACGTTTTGTCCATGTCGCGCGCGTATTGGAGTGCGTATTCCAGGGCCACGTCCCGATGCTCCAGCGAATAGCGGATGCTCTCCTTGAGCAAACGGCTGATGGTGCGCATGGTCGGAAGACCAAGATCGCGGCGCACCACATTGCCGCCTAACGGCAACGGTAAACCCGTCTTTTCTTGCCACCATACGCCGAGATCGACGACCAGGTGCAATCCTTGGTTTTGAAATGTCAGCTGTCCCTCGTGGATGATGAGGCCGGCATCGAACCGACCTTCGGCCACCGCATTCAGGATCTGATCGAACGGCAGCACTTCATAAGTGAAACCGTCTGGCAGCAGCAGACGCAGCGTCAGAAACGCTGTGGTCAGCGTGCCGGGGACGGCGATGCGTGCGCTTTTGAGTTGTGAGAGCGTCAGCGGCTGCCGCGCCACGACCATCGGGCCGTAGCGATCGCCCATGCTGCATCCACTGGGCAGCAGAGCGTATTTATCCAACAGCGATGCATACGCATGAATGCTGATCGCCGTCACTTCCAGCTCGCCTCGCAGAGCACGACGGTTGAGCGTTTCGATGTCTTGCAGGACGTGGCGAAATTGCAGCTCGCCGGTGTCCAGTTTGTCGTGCGCCAGGGCATAGAACATGAAGGCGTCATCGGGATCGGGGCTGTGGCCGACGGTGATTAAACGTTTGCTCATAAGATTGCCTGATGTTTCCAGAGCGCGTTTTCTACGGAGACGACCGCAGGTGGGCCAGATGGATAACCGTCATTGAAACGCGGCACGCACCTCGGTACTTAGCAGGACGATCAATGCCCAGATGCCGACGATCTCGCCAAAACAACAGCAGCCGCCACAGGAAAGGCAAGGGATGGCGGCACTGATGGCGCCGGCGAGACAAAGAGCATAGGCTCGCAGAGACAACATGCATATTCCCCCCAGTAAAGGCAGAAAAGCTATCAGCAAACCCAACGCACAAGAGGCCCCGCTTATAAGAAGGACTTGCCTCTTAAAATCTTCAGGCGATTGTCCCTGTTGTTGTTGCTTGTAGGTAGCGAGAAACTCCTTAGGCAGAAGCCCAGCTTCCTCTAGCACCTTGAGAGTTTCATCCCGTTCCTGTATCAATTCTTGAGGAGACGCGATCGCTATGAGCACCGTCCTCCCTACCTGGAAAACCATGAGCAATAAGTTCAGGATGCCCACTACGATTAACGCAATGGCCGGGGCCTGCACCCGCTGCCGGGCATAAGTCTGTATACCAGGCGGCGGCTCCGAAGCGTTGTAAGGATCAGAACCATAACTCATTGGCGTCTCTCCCCAAGCGGTCTGCGGCTGAAGCACCTGAAGTACCGCGAGACCTACAGGTCGGCCCTATTGTACGATTTCGACATAATCGTACCAGCCCGCAGCGCCAGCGAGGGTGATCTTTCCCTTGCTGGCGCTGCGGGCTG
>JAJPIY010000221.1 GCA_021324515.1 Planctomycetota bacterium | reverse complement strand
GGGGGTGTCAACCCTCCGGTAAAACCGGGCGAGCGGGGGGTGTCAACCCTCCGGTAAAACCGGGCGAGCGGGGGGTGTGAACCCCCCGGTAGCACCACACCACCGGGGTGGGGGGGAGAGAAAAAATGTCAAATCTCCCCGTGCCCAGTATACAATCCATATCGTTTGCGTTTGCGATAGAGCGTACTGGGATCGATGCCCAGGGTAGCGGCGGCTTCTTCCAGCGACGGGCTGTTGGCCAACACACAACGGATATGCTCGGCTTCCAGGGCGTCGAGGGTCACGGCCCCGCCGACTTCAACGCGTGGGGGAGGCGGATTGCCGAGCTGTCCCGGCAAGTGGGCGCGCTCCAGCACCGTGCCGCCGGCCAGGATCACGCCGCGCTCGATGGCGTTGCGCAACTCCCGGATGTTGCCGGGCCATTTGTGCCGCAAGAGCGCCGCCTCGGCATCCGCGGCGAAGGCACGCACCGCCTTGCCGGTTTGCCGCGCGAAAAAGGCCAGTAAATGTTCGGCCAAGGGCAGGATGTCGCGGGGCCGCTGGCGCAAAGGCGGCAGCTCGATGTCGATGACGTTGAGGCGATAAAACAGATCTTCCCGGAAGCGTCCGGCCGTTACGGCGGCGGCCAGGTCTCGGTTGGTCGCAGCAATAATACGCACATTGGCGACCCGTATAGTTGTTTCTCCCACGCGCTCATAGCTACGGTCCTGTAATAAGCGCAGCAGTTTCGGCTGTACTGTTGCAGGCACATCGCCGATTTCGTCGAAAAACAGCGTGCCGCCCTCCGCCGCCGCTACCTTGCCTTCGGTATTGCGCACGGCCCCGGTAAATGCACCCTTAACGTGGCCAAACAACTCGCTTTCCAACAGCTCGCTGGACAGGCTGGGACAATGCACGGTGACAAACGGGCCGTTGGCGCGATTGCTGCGTTTATGGATGGCTCGGGCCAGCACTCCCTTGCCTGTGCCGCTCTCGCCGCGCAGAAGCACCGTCGCCTCGCTGGGTGCCACCTGAAAAGCCAGATCGAGCGCCTGCTGCATGGCCGGCTCGCGCGTGTGCAGATCCATCTCCGGCGCCGCGGTGCGCATCTGCTCTTCCAGGTTGGCCAACTGGTTCTTCAAAGCCTGCATCTGCCGCCCCCGTTCGAGGACGAGACGAAGCTGATCGGGAGTGAACGGCTTGGGCAGGTAGTCGAAAGCGCCGGCCCGCATCGCTTCTACGGCCGAAGCAATGGTGGCGTGGGCCGTGATGACGATCACGGCCAAACGCGGGGCTTCGCGCAGCAGCAGCGGCAACAGCTCCATGCCCTCTTCGCCTCTCAGTCGTAAATCGAGAAAAGCGGCATCGAAATGACGCCGGCGCAACCAATGGAGGGCTTGGTCCGCGGAAGCAGCCTCCGCCACCCTATGCTGCATGCTTTCCAAGACGGTACGCAGCGTCCGCCGTAAACTGGCCTCGTCATCGATCAGCAGAAGATCCATACCCTCCATTATATTTGTTGACGGAAAAAACGATCGGGGTACGAGCCGGAAGCGCAAACAACGGCGGAGCTTCCGTCGCTTACGCTTCTGGCTCATAAGGGTTTTTCCGCTGGCTCTTAGCTTATTCCCCCGGTCGAAAGGTCGAAAAAATTCTTCAAGAAAATCCTTGACAAACCCATTTCTGTCCGTATCTTAATTCATTAACCTACATTAGGATGAGGTTGGTCATGTTTCTTATACCGTGAATATTTGGCGGCGCTTACCCCACTCCCACGGTTCGCTTCGTCTTCAACGCCGTCCAACACGATCCAGGTTTCACCTGAGGACACTTCTGATCGGGACGGCGTGTCCGTGCTTGTGTCTTACGATCGACACGATTAACGATTCCGAGCCTATTCCAGGCTGTTGCTCCGTACCGGCCTTGCTTTGTTTGGCGTTCACACTCCGTCGGGGAGTTGAAAATGTTCCCACTGTCTTGCTGGCTCCGGAAAGGCATGCTGACATGCGTCGCTCTGCTGCTGGCTTTGCCGGCGTGGAGTTGCAGCGACGGCATTCCCCGAGTCCCTATCGAAGGCACGGTGCTGGTTGATGGTAAGCCGCTCGTCGGCATGACAGGGGCCGTCACGTTTATCCCCGATAAATCGCGTGGCAATGATAGCTCCTTCCGCGCGGTCGGGCTGATTGACAAAGAGGGGCGGTATACGCTGTTTACCAAAGGCAAACCGGGGGCGCCTCCAGGACGCTACAAGGTCATAGTCAGTGCGGTGCCGCCCGGTTCGGAGCGCGATGCGTCACGGCTCCAAATTCGCGGCGCTGATGCAATCAATGGACCCCAAGGATCCGGCCGCCGCCGAAGTCCTGAAGCTTGAGCATTGCAGCAAGTGGGTCGCCGCCGACGCGCGGGCCCAGGAGGGCTATCGCTGCTTGCTCGATGCGCTTCAAGAGCAGCCGGTTTTGCCGCTATCTTTCCGGGGTGGGAAGTAACCGCTCCTCTGGGGAGGGCGAGGAAAGACATCTCTTCGCCCCCCCAACCCTGGAGAACGGTGTCTTGGGCCAGATCAAAAGGAAAGGTACGTGATGAAATATTTTCTTGTGGCCTGGGGATTGATGCTGCCTCTGAACGGACTGGCGGCTGAACCTGCAAAGATCAAAGAATTCTCCCTGACCGATGCCGCAGGCAAGAAGCATGGCATGGATGAGTGGAAAGGTAAGAAAGCCGTGGTGCTCTTTTTCCTGGGCGTCGAGTGCCCCGTGAGCAACTTCTACGCTCCGGAGTACGCTCGAGTGGCGAAAACCTTCGCCGACAAGGGCGTCGCCTTTTACGGCATCCATCCCGATCCAGACGTGACGGCCGCGCTTGCTGCCAAACACGCTGCCGAATATCGGCTGCCATTCCCGATCCTCCTCGACCCGACCCAGGCCGTGACGCGCCAGGCCGGCGTAGCGGTAGTGCCCTGCGCCGTCGTCTTGTCACCCGACGGCGTGGTTCGTTATCGCGGACGGATGGATGACCGCTACAGCGCGGACGGCGTCCGCCGCGAGAAGCCGACCCGGCGCGACCTGGAGAAGGCCCTGGAAGCAGTGTTGGCCGGCAAGGCGCTGGCGGTCGTTGAGACAAAGGCGTTCGGCTGCCCCCTGCCACAGCCTGTGAAGCCGAAGTAACAGCAAACTCCTCTGGAGTTTCACCCTTTGAAGATGGAGGTTCACACCATGAAGATGATACCTACATGCACTTTGGCCTTGCTGGCGGTCTGGGCCGCTCCTGTAGGGGCCGATGAGCCTGTCACCTTCGCCAAACATGTGGCGCCAATCCTGTGGAAGCATTGCGCCGAGTGCCATCACCCGGGTGCGGTGGCGCCGTTTCCCTTGCTGAGTTACAAGGATGCCGCCAAGCGAGCGCGGTTCCTCCGCGACGTGACGGCCCTCCGGCGCATGCCCCCCTGGCGCGCTGAACCAGGCTACGGCCCCTTCGCCAATGAGCGCCGCCTCAGCGACTCCGAAATCCAGACGCTGGCGAAATGGGCGGCGGCAGGCGCTCCGGAGGGAGACGTCAAGGACTTGCCCAAGCCGCCAACGTTTCCCCAGGGCTGGACGTTGGGAGAGCCGGATCTACTGTTACAGATGCCCAGCTCCTTCACGGTCCCGCCAAGCGGACCCGACGTCTATCGCTGTTTCGTACTGCCGCTGCCTGTCGGCGGCGAGCAAGCCGTCGCCGCCGTGGAATTCCATCCGGGCAACCGGCGCGTCATCCATCATGCCAGCTTCTTCCTCGACGACAAGGGACGGGGCCGTCAGAAGCAGAAGGAGACGAACGATGGTCAGCCTGGCTACCCAAGTTTCGGCGGTCCTGGCTTCGCTGCGGCAGGCAGCCTCGGCGGCTGGAGTCTGGCTGCACTGCCCACACGCCTGCCTGAGGGAACCGCCATGCTCCTGCCCAGCGGCTGTGACCTCGTGCTGCAAATCCACTACCATCCCGACGGCAAGGAAGAGACCGACCGCTCCGAGCTGGGCATCTATTTCAGTAAGAAGCCTCCTCCCAAGTTTCACGAGATACTTTGTCGTGCTTGGGGCCCCGTCTCGCCACACTGGTATATTCTCGGCACACAAAACTGCGCCAACCGAGTAAAGCGCGAGGCCGAAGTGTTTCCCTCCCCTCTGGTGGTTTTTGTCTTGGTTTTAAAACGTTTGTTTCACATAACTGTTTATAAAGCGGTCGAAGATAGAATGAGAGAGGGCGGGGCCATGACGCTGGACAGCCCGCGCGAGCGGCTACGGGGAGCGGCAGGTGAAATCTTTGCCGAGAAGGGATTCAAGGGAACAACCGTGCGGGCCATCATCGACCGCGCAGGCGTGAACATTTTTGGGTGCTTGGGGCGGATGGGCGGAGGGCGGCAGAGAGGAGTTGGAGGCTTTTTGCCGAGTTGTTCTTCGAGGGTACGGAATCTTCAGGTCAGCGTAGCGAGTTGCTGTTGCAAGCGTGTGATGATCTCATCCCGTTGACAGTATCCCGGACAAGAAGACGCATCCATGCCCCCATTGTAGGAATCGAGACCGCAAGCCGCTGCGCCTTATAGAAGAAATCGATTGAATGGTTACTTTTCTCTTTGTGGTTAACTCCCGCGAACCAGGCCGTTTTTGCGCTGGCCGCTGCGGCACACGTCCATGATGCGGCCCCGTTCGTCGAAGGCGAGGTGAAAGCGCTCGCGGCCCTGGATGCGGTGAAGCGACAAGTGATAATCGCGGCCGCTGACGGCGAGATAGGACAATTTGTCCGGTGTTTTGGGCGTGCGCAGCCGGCCCCACGAGCCGTCGCCTAGATACAGCACGCCGTTGTCGTGGGCCAAGCCGTTCAGCAACGGTTTGGTCCGCTTAAAGGTGTGATCGTGATGTTCCAACACCACCGGCACACGGTACTTCTCGAACAACGGCACCCAATGTTTGCGGCTGTCCGCGCCGGTGCCGGCCTTCTCTTTACCATCTTTCCCTTTGGTCGGCTCCGGATTGCGATACGACGGATACGACGGCACGTGATTGACCACGAACACATGGGGATGGTCTTTGCGGTCGCGCAACGTTTTCTCCAGCCAGTCCGTCTGTTCACCGGCAACGGGCGTGGTGTGGTTGGTGTCCAGTAAAATCAGGCTCAGATAGTCGCCGAAATCAAGACTGGCGAACCCTTTTTCCGGATATAAACCATCGAACAGAGCGTAGAAAAAAGGCGCCTTGGCGCGGGGTTGATGGTAGCCGCCGTCAACTTCGTGATTGCCGATGCAGGCGATCAGGGGAATCAGCCGGCCGTCACGGCCAATCATGTGCTTGCTGTAATTGCGCAG
>JAJPIY010000019.1 GCA_021324515.1 Planctomycetota bacterium | reverse complement strand
GGGGGTGTGAACCCCCCGGTGGTGCTGCCGGGGGGTCACACCCCCCGCTCGCCTCCATTACGCAACCCCGCTCGCCCCAAGATCGCTTAAGGTTGGCTACTCGGCCGGTTTCAGAGAGATCTTGCCGAGATCCGTCGTCGCGCCAGCCTGGATGGTGATCTTCTTGCCGTTTCTGCTTGGTTTGTCGTCACCTGCAACCCAGCCGCTTTCCTCATGCCAGATGACCAGACGGAAAGCGCCGGCCGGGGCGTCCTTGATCTCGAAGTGGCCGTCTTCGTCCGTAATGGCGAAATACGGGTGCTTCAGCACAGCGATACGGCCGCTCATCCACGGATGGATGTCGCACTTGACCATGATCGGAATATTCCGTGCCTTGATGTCCTCGACTTGAAATTTCCCGCCGGGCGGCACAATCTGATTGACGTTCGGACCGCGAACGCCGCCGACCAAGTTGACATTGTGTGCAATCGTCGCCGAATTCTTGACGATCAGCGTTTGCCCCTCCCGCATGGCCAGGAAATGGGGCTCAAACTGGCAACACGGCTGATCCAGCTCTACGGTCTTGCTTGGGACCGTCTGGAGCTTGGGATGAATGGGAATGTCCTTGTTAAAGCCGCTCACGTCCATCAGGTAGACAAGGCACCAGCGGACGCCCTTGTTCTTGGGGTTGACCACCAGCTTGTCCTCCAAGAGCTTGCCGTTCTTCTCGCAAGCCTCTTGGTCCTTGGTGACGTTGATCGGTGCGCGCTTCGGCACCTCGTTGCCGTACCACACCACTTGCCCCTTGACGGTGCCCCAGCCCTCGGCCTGGACGGCGTCCGCGGCAGTCAGGACAAACGCGCCGGCCAAGGCCAGCGCCAACGTTGGGATACTCCAAAGCTGCATTATTTACTTCCTCCAGCCGCAAGTGCCGTCCGCGAGCGATTGCCCGGCATGGCAGCGACACGCGACAGATCCATCAGAATATCACGCACGGCAATGACCTGATCGATGGTCTTGCCGACGAACCGATCTTGATATTGTAGTGTATCGTTGGGGAAATTCTGCGGCATCGCCGGTTTGTAGCCGAACAGGCGGTCGGGATTGGCGATCCACTCTTTGACCCACTCTGGCCGCAGCCGCTCGGCCGTCAGGGCCAGATTCGGGCCTTGCGGCGAAGCGATGACCACGTCGCCGACATTGTGGCATTGCAAACACAGGTTGCGATCGGTCAAGAGCTTGTAGGCGTCCGTGGCGTAGGCGCCGGTTTCCTCCCACTCCTTACGGAGCTGTTCCTTGCCGCGATCGCTTTTCCAGAACTTGATCCGCTCTTTGAGGACATCGAGGTCCGCTTGTTTCTGCTTTTTGGCGTCCGCATCCTTGGCTTGCTTGACCGCTTCTTCTGCGGCCGGCAGACTGGCCTCGGCTTCAGCAATGCGCCGCCTGAGCGCATCTTGCCAGATAGGCTCCATTTCTTGGACACGTTGCTCGTATTTCTTCTGTTCCTTGAGGCGTTGCACGTACTCGGCCGTGCGCGTTCGCCAGTAAATCTCCTCGCGCTCGGGGACGTTGACATATTCCGAACGGACGCCGGCGCCGGGATTGGTCAGGCGTGAGACGCTGCTGAAATAGTTGACCAACGCGCGAGCGTCCTCCGGACTCATGTTGAATTTGGGCATGCGCAGCATCATCCAGGTAGTGGGCCGTATCGGCGGCGGATTGAGCAGGAAGCCGTACAGCCAATTCGGCTGTACGCGCTCGCCTTCGCGGATGAGAGGCGGCGGCGCCACGGAACGCACCTTGTCGGCGTCCGGCTCCGTCGGCTTACGGTACTGAATCATCAGCTCCACGAACGTCCCGCCCCAAGGATCGGCCCGTGCGATCAAGTCATCGAGATTGATCGGGACATTGCTAGCAGCCGGCAGATTGCGGACCACACCGTCTGTGCCCGCGAAGCGCAGGGCGTCCGTGGAACGCACCACCAACATCGGACGCTCGAAGTCCGTATCATTCACTTTCGGCTGCGTGCCAAATACCCTCAGCCGGTCGGCGGCTGTCTGGGCCACGCCTTCCCAGGCGCTGTGGCCGGGGAAGAAATGGTCCTTTTTTAGACTACTTCTATTCGTGTTATAGCTGTCTTCCAGGACTTTCAGCCCTTCCGGCGTCGTCTTGAACTCATAGACGCCAGGCCGAACCTGATGGCAGCCGGCGCAGTTGAACTTGTCGAGCACCTGATGCCCCTTGATCTCGGCGAGGCGATCGGGGTTGGGATGGTTGAGATATTTCAGGGGCATCGGCTCGGCGACCAGGCCGAGGATGAAGGTCATGACGGCCTCGCGCGCTTCGGCTTCTTCGAACTCTTGCCGGGCCTGATACGCTTCCTCGCTTTCGCCGTCGCGCCTGGTGGTGCGGGCGAAGCGGAACTGCGGCATGCGCAGGCGGTCTTCCCAGGCCAGCTTGCGATCGAAGTCAAAGCTGCGCGGCTCCATCAATTTCTGGTGCAGGAAACCTTCGCGGCGATGCTCTTGGACCGCATCGGCGTAGATCTTCTCGTAGGGCGGTTTG
>JAJPIY010000263.1 GCA_021324515.1 Planctomycetota bacterium | reverse complement strand
CCAGGCCCACGTCGTCGGCGATGAGCAGGTTGACCCGTGGCATCTGGATGGCCCGCACCACCGGGTCAAGCTGGTAGTCCTCGATGTCGATGCCTGAGCGGAACGGGGCCTGGATGTTCTTCACGTCGGCGGTGGAGGCGGCACCCCAGCGCACGGCGTCGAGGAAGGCGTCCAGCTTGTCGGGCGGGTCGAAGCCGGTCGGTTCGGGCAGGGCGACCTTCTCGATGACCTTGGCCCCCGGCTCGATCTCCCAAATGACTTGCAGTTCTTCGCCCAGACCGTCATCCTCGACAGAAGCGAGCGTCAGCAGGTTTTGTGGGCCACTGAAGGTGGGCTTGAGCGCCGGAGTGGGGAGAGTGCTAGGGCGAACATCGGTGACGATCCACTGCCGGGAGCGGACGCTGACGAGTTGGCCCTGTTCGGGTGGAGAGGGAGCGGCACTGGTCATCGGGAAATCCGACTATAGGGCGAGTCGCTGCGCTGGCTGGAACGAGGCTGGCAGCTAGAGTACGCCTCGTTTTAGGCTCTCATAAACTACTTGCTCGCAGATCGGATTGCAAGCGCCGAAGCGAAGATTTTGCCTAAGAATGGCCCCGCCCCCGATAAACTGATGCTGTGCAGTTATATTCATGCCGTGCGATGGGAACACGCAGACGAGAAGGTGGATTCCATCTTTATCGCTACGCCAAAAGGCGAGTCGCTGCATTGGCTGAAACGAGGCAGGCAGCTTGAGTACGCCTCGTCAGGCTCTCATAAGCTACTCGCTCGCAGATCAGTCAGTTCTGGATCGTCCATCCGTTGTTATCGGTCCCCTTCGGGGATGGAGGCTCGCCTCGAACGAACGCTGCCATCGCCACCCTGCGACTGGCCTTTTCGATTCTGAGTTGCAGTAACCGACGAGCCTCGGCGTCGGTCAGTTCTGGATCGTCCATGCGGCACCTACCTTGGTCTATTTCTCAACGGCGATCAAACAGGCGAGCGATGTGGGCGGCGACCGCCTGGGCGGCATCGCAGAGGCTTTCATATCCCCTTAGCATCGTCCAGGCGGCGTGTTCGGCTGCCCAACTTCCCAGCCGCTCCTGGTTGCCGGCCTTCGCCGCCTCGTGAAGTTCCGCCGCCGCCGTCTTAATTTCAGCGTCCCCACTGGTTGCGTGGATGACTTCCGCCAGGCACTTGAGAGCGGCGCAAGCCTTCTGCGTCTCGGTCACCACGTCCTTGCCGGACCACTGGTGGACCATCAGAAAACGGCAGCACAGCCCGATGAACGCCGACAGCCTGATGTCGTCTTGCTCGGAGTCGGTTCCGGGCTGCGCAAGCCCCAAGATCGCCTTCACCGACCCCTTCTTGGTCAGTTCCCGGCAGAGGCTCTCCCACGCATCCTTCGAGGAGAGACACGTCTCGATCTGCTTAAATGTCTTGCAGAAGAAGGTGCCGATGTCGCCCCTCGGCTTGCCGGCAGCTTCCCTCGCCTTCTCGATGAGGACATCAACGCAAATGTGTCGCAGCAAGTCCCAACGGAAAGGCAGCCCTCGAAACTCCTGAAGCAACCTTTGTCGGTGCGACTCCAGCCCGGATTCTGAGACGCCGTGGTTGAAGATCGACCGCTCTTCGTACAGTCCCCGGATGAAGTCCCGAAGGCCGGAATAGCCCATGTAGAACCGTTCCACGAAATCGGCAAGCGTGGCCCCACCGTCCTGGCTCTTCGGCGTGTCGAATGCCGCTTCGAGGCAGGCGCAGTAGGCGGCGTAGTCTTGACGAGCCGAAGCCAGGAAGCCGTTGGCGAATTGAGAGCGAAACAGGTGGTAGCACCCGACGATCAGCCGGTCGGGGAGGGCACGTTCGAGACGCTTGCTGAGTTCCGAGAATTGCTCGCTCCGGGTGTCGATACGGAACTGGTCCCGAACTCCCCGAAGTTCGAGCGGCGGCAACAGGCGGAAGTCGCCGACATCTTCGATCAGTCTGCCTGTCTTCGTATGGAATTGAACCAGGTCGTGCGGGGTATCACTCACCCACAAGTCGGAATACTGGAATGCCTCAGCAGGGTGGCCCCACCAATTCTTCTGAATGCCCAAGACGTATGCCACCGACACGACGTAAGCGATGTTCTCAGGAAGCCAGTCTTCGTCGTCAGAGGTCAAGATCGTGCCTCGTACTACCGTAGGGTCGGCGTCATCCACATCCCTTGGGAATTCTCGGTAGACGTTCAGGCAAGGAGGGAGGGGTTTGGCTATTCGGGACTGCCAGGTGGCATCCGTGTCGGGAAGGAAGGTCGCCTTCCCCAGCCGCAGTTCGGTCTGACGAAAGCCTGTGCCGACGATTTGAACCCGTGGGATGACGTAAACCAGCTTCCTCGTCATGGCTCCAACCCTGACCACTCTTCGTACCTGGGCAGGCTAGCACGACGCCCGCATAGGGCTGTTATCTCCCGGTCGTGATCCTGCGTCAATCCAGGAAGGCGACGTTGCGCATGGCCTTGGACTGGCCTTCGGTGTTCATGACGACCCGGTGCCAGCCGTGCAGGGTGATCGTGGCGTGGTCGGGGTGCCGGATGCGGCCCTTGACGTAGACGCCGGGGTTGCGCCGCATGGTGCGCCAACCCCAGCCCTTCGCCTTCGGGCTGCCGGCCATGATCTTCCGATATTGCGCCTCCGTGACGCCGTTGGGGTAGCGGGAGCAGACGTAGACCGTCTCGCCGCCCGTGCGGTAGCAGAACTCGGCCCAATGCGGTTTGCCGCCGTTGCCCCGAGTCAGCGGCTCGTCCCGCAGGACCAGCTTCTCGTCCACGGCCAGGTCAGCGACCGGCAGGAAGAACCACTCGCCCTGGCGACGATAGGCGGCGTTCTTGCGGCGGCTGCGGGCCTTGGCCTTGAGCCGCTAACGGGCCTGGGCGGTCTGGACCTCGGCAGGCTTGAGGGCTTCCTTGGCCTGACGGACGGTGCCGACCGGGGCGGCTTCCGGGATGCCGGCGACGAACCAGTGCCGCTCGTCATAGCCGCAGAGGAACTTGCTCTTGTCCCTGCCCTCCCGCACCAGGAGCAGCAGATGGCGGTCGGCGGGTTGCACGTCCAGCACGGCGACCTCGGCCCCCGGCTGCCGGACAATCGCGAAGAACTCGCCCTTGCGGTCGGTCTGCACGTCCAGGGAGATGACGCCCGACGTGCGGCTGCGGCGGGAAGGGTGGTCGGCCACCTTCAGGCGAGCGCCGATGCGGGCGAACTTGCTGTTGAGGAGGTTCGTGTTCATGAAGGGAAGGACACGATCCGGGCGCAAGAGGTTCGCTGGCGATCAAGGGGATCGAAGCTGTTCAACATCAGGCGGGCCACCTGCTCGGTGAACGGGCCGGGCAAGAAAGTAGACCAACGCCCCAACGGGCACCGCCCCTGGCCTCTCAAGGGCCGTCCACCATCAGGGCATCCCTGCTGCCAGATCGACGCCCGTGAAATCGCCACAAGTCCCTGTTTTTCTGGCAACTTGAGGCGATTTTGCCTACCTGTCTATCTCGCCCATGACGATGTCGATGGAGCCGACGATGGCGGGCACGTCGGCGATGAGGCAGCCGCGGCAAATCTCATTGGTGACACTGAGATTGCAAAAACTCGACGACCGCGCCCGCACGCGCAGCGGTACGGCGCCTTTGCCCGGCGCACCAACCACGTAAAAACCCATCTGGCCGCGCGGGCATTCCGTCTCCCGATAAGCCTCGCCGGCCGGCAAATGCCGCGGCGGCTCGATGCGATGCGCCCCCTGAGCATGGGGATAGCGATCCAAGGCTTGTTCGCAGATGCGGATGCTCTCGACGACTTCCAACATGCGCACCATGAAGCGGTGCCAGGCGTCGCCAAGGACCGTGCCTTCTGGGGCACGCCAACCCCAGCGGTCGTCAAAGGGCGGCACCACTACGTTGAAATCATAGGTCTCATAACCGCAGTACGGCTCGATCTTACGCAGGTCCCAATCGGGATCGCCCTGGCGACGGTCCAGCGAACCACGCAGCATCGGGCCGGTACAGCCATAAGCGAGGGCGAGTTCCTTGGGTAAAACACCAATGTTCGCCGTGCGCTTGACGAAGATGTGATTGGTCGTCAACAGGGCATGGTATTCCGCGATGCGCGGTTTCAGGTAGTTGAGAAACTCGCGGCAGCGCTCCACCCAGCCGGGCGGCAGATCATCGTGGACGCCGCCGATGGTGATGTAGCTGTACGTCAAGCGGGCGCCACACACTTCCTCGAACAGGTCGAGGATCATTTCGCGCTCGCGGAAGGCGTACAAAAACGGACTGAACGTGCCCAGATCGAGTCCGTAGGCGCCCATGCCAACCAGATGACTGGCGATGCGGTTCAGCTCGGCGATGAGGACGCGGATAACATTGGCCTTCTCCGGCACTTTCATGCCGCACAGTTTCTCAACGGCCAGGGAATATCCCAAATTCATGTTCATCCCCGCCAGATAATCCATACGGTCGGTGTAGGGGATGAACTGAATCGGCGTCACATTCTCGCCGATCTTCTCCGCGCAGCGGTGCAGATAACCCAGGTGCGGCGTGACTTCAGAGATGACTTCGCCGTCGGTGCGCAACACCAAACGGAGTACGCCATGCGTGCTGGGGTGCTGCGGTCCCATGTTGACGAGCATCTCATCGGTGCGAACGTCGAACTCGACAACGGTGGGTTCTTGTTTTTGTTCCGGCGCTGCGACAGTGGCCATGATAAACCTCTCCTGTTAATAATCATTTGCCAGATGAGCCGGCGATCACTTGTTGTGCAATATCGAGAGCAAAGGGACGAGGCTTCTGCCAAAGCCAATTTGGATCGAGGAAGAAGCCGGTCAAAACCTCGCTGTGGAACATTCCATGACGGGGCTGCACTTTGGTATACTGCCCGCGCGAATTCAAACGGAGTTGAAGGATGGTCTTTTCTTCGTCGTCGATGATCCAGTATTCCGAGACACCGAACCGCTGATACTGTTTGCGTTTCTTTTCGTAGTCTCGTTCGACGCTTTCCGGCGAGACGATCTCGATTGCTAGATCGGGAGGCCCTTCCACACCGCCACGATGGAGTCGTTCACGGTGTTCGTTGCGGACGAAGAGAATATCTGGTTCTGGAGCATTACGATCATCCAACCGACAGGCTACGCGCGAGCCGAAGACCCGTCCCAATTTTTTCTTGTCGGCATAGCTGCGGAGGATGATGATAAGCCAGATGAACAGATCGTTGGCATCGGTGTTCTCGGGTGAGGCCATGTAAATCACTCCGTCGATCAAGTCGGCTTTCTGATCTTCACGGATGAGGGCGCAAAAGTCGTCATAAGTGAAACAGCCTGCCCGTGTCTTTGTCCTCATGATCGGTCCTCCCTATCGCGCCGCCCTTAACGTCCGCGAATGCCGTGATACTCCAGCGGATATTCGTAGTCTTTTCGCAAGGGATGGCCCACCCAGTCCTCGGCGAGCAAGATGCGTGTCAATTGGGGATGGCCGGTGAACCAGATGCCGGACAGATCATAGACCTCGCGTTCGTGCCAGTTGGCGGTGGGCCATAGCGACGTGACCGAAGGCACTTCCGGTAGTTCGCCGGGCTTATTGTCTTTCCAGCGCGGCAGCATTACCTTGACGACAAAGCGATGGCGGTGACGAAAACTCGATAGGTGATAAACAACTTCCATGTGCGGATCGAAGCCGGCCTTGGGCGCTTTTTTCGGGTCCAGCTCCAGATAATCGACGCCGCTGATGCAGTTCAACACGTCGAAATGCAAGCGGCTGTCTTCTTTGAGGAAGCGGCATACGTCCAGCAGATCGGCGGCATCGACCACGACAAAAGGATCAATGGCTTCTAGGTTTTTCGATTGGATGCGCGAGCCAAACTGCTGTTCCAAAAGGGCGATAATGTCAGCGGCAGTCATGTATTTCGCTCCACACGTTAATCATTCCTTTTGTTTAGCCGCGAGCCGCAGGCGAGCGCGATCGCGCTCGCCTGCGGCTCGCGGCTAAACAAAAGCGATCGCGCTCGCCTGCGGCTCGCGGCTAAACAAAAGGAATGATTGATCGTTTATGCCTTGGCGGGTGCGGCCAGTTCCTTGTTTTTCTTGGCGAAGGCGTTTTGTTTTTCCAGTGCCTTAACTGGATCGGGGTCGCTCAGTTCGGGCGGCAACAGCACGTAACCGGTTCGTGCCGGGACCGGCACCGTCAGCGGTTGGCCCTGTGTCAGGTCTTTCATGGCACGGACCTTGTCCTGGATGCGCATGAGACCTTCGAGCAGTGCTTCGGGCCGCGGCGGACAGCCGGGCACGTAGACATCAACCGGCACCACCAGATCGACACCCTTGACGACGTTGTAGCCGTATTTGTAGTACGGCCCGCCGCCGCAGGTGCAGGCGCCCATAGCGATAACGAACTTCGGGTCGGGCATTTGGTT
>JAJPIY010000162.1 GCA_021324515.1 Planctomycetota bacterium | reverse complement strand
GGGGGTGTTAACCCCCCGGTCCCAAGGCGAGCGGGGGTGTTAACCCCCCGGTCCCAAGGCGAGCGGGGGGTGTTAACCCCCCGGTCCCAAGGCGAGCGGGGGTGTTAACCCCCCGGTCCCAAGGCGAGCGGGGGGTGTTAACCCCCCGGTCCCAAGGCGAGCGGGGGGTTAACACCCCCCGGTCGAACAGCGCCCCAAGGGCGCTAGCGACCTGTACTGAGTATAATCATTTAATCACTTCTTTTTGTGTCAGCGCGAGGGCCATCTCTTTGACGCCTTGCAAATTGAGCTTGCCGCTGCCTAGCACTGGCAGCTCCGCTACGGGGTGGAAATCGCGCTCGGAAGGAAGCCACAAGTTGGGCAATCCTCGGTTACTCAACTGCTGGCACCACTGCCGCACTTGCACGCCTTCTTGAGGCACATACAGGACGACCAAACGTTCGCCGCGCGCCTCATCAGGGACACAGGTAACGGCACAGACGCGCTCGCTGGTGCCGAGGATATCGTGCAGCAGTTCTTCGATTTTCTCCAAGGGCACCATTTCCCCGCCGCACTTGGCGAAGCGCGATAGCCGGCCCGTCAGTGTTAAGAAGCCGTCTTCATCCAGACGGCCCATGTCGCCGGTCACATACCAGCCGTCCTGAATCACCGCACGGGTCAGCTCCGGTCGGTTGAGATAGCCCACCATGACGTTGCCGCCGTAAATGAGCAGCAATCCTTCCGCGCCGATCGGCAGCGGCGCGCGTGTCTCAGGATGGACGATCCGAGCGGCGACGCCTGGTATCGGTTGGCCAACCGTACCCAGTTTATTGGAGATCTGACGGATGCCTTGGACTTCCAGGTCCGGCAAGTTGGTAGAGGCCACCGGCGACAGTTCGGTACACCCGTAACCTTCCATCGGCAGCACGCCGAACTTGCGCTCAAACTCTTGGGCCAGCGACACCGGCAGCTTCTCGGCCCCACAAATAAGGATACGTAAAGTACGAAAATCGTCTGCTTGGCACTTGCGCAGGCAAAAACGCAAGAACGTCGCCGTGGAAAGATAGAGGCTGCACCGGTACTTGCGGCACAGTTCCCCGATCTCCTTGGCCTGGCGCGGATCGGGATGATACAGCACCGAGGCCCCTACTTGCAGCGGCGCCCATAGCGTCACCGTGTAGCCGAAGCTGTGAAAAAAAGGGAGCACGCCGAGGGCGCGATCGCTGGGCCGCAGCGACACCGCTTGAATCATCGATTCGATGTTGGCGGCGATGTTGCGATGGCTCAGCATGATTCCTTTCGGCTCGCCGGTGCTGCCGCTGGAGAAGACGACCGTGGCCAAGTCGTCGAGGCGGTGCCGGCCCAGGCGCAGGACGACGTACTCCAGAAACCACCCCGGCAGGAAGACCACAGCCAACCAGCGCGACAAGCGCATCCAGCGAGTGAAACGCGGGGCCAAGTCTTCGAAATAAATCAGCTCCACGCCGGGACCGGGAACCAGTTTCATGCGCTCGGTGAAGCGCCGGGAAGTAAGGACATGACGGATGCCGCACTGGCGCAGAGCGGACTGAATGACTTCCGGCGAAGAAGTGTAATTGAGATTGACTGCGGTTTTGCCGAGCATGGCCAGGGTGATATTGGCAAAAGCACTGCCCATACTCGAGGGCAGCCAAACGCCGACCATCGGAGTGTCGCCGAGCAACGGTCGAAAAATTTTAACGGCGCAGAGGGTAGCGGCAAGAGTGTGTGCATAGCTGAGACGTTCCGGCCGTGTACTGTCAAGGAGACAGGAACGGAAGGGCCGCCGGGCGGCAATACGGACAAAGCGGCGGTGCGGCGGCTTCAGCCGCTGGGAACGCCCAACGGCCGCACGCGCGGACAACAGTTGCAGTGCTTGCCGCACCTCGCCGGGCGGCGTCCCTGGGGGCAACGGCTCACCAAAGGTGACATAAGCGGGAAACGGCAATGTCAATGGCCAGCGCCAACGCAAGCGACCGCCCTGGACAACAAATAAGCTGCCTAGCGTTTGATCGAGGCAAACGGGAATGATCACCGTCCGACTCTTGCGTGCGATGCGCTGGAACTGGCGCGGAAAGGACAGCGACAAGCCGCCTGGCAGTACAAGCCCCTCGGCGAAGAGACATACCAATTCGCCACGCTCCAGGCAGGTGCGCGCCTGCCGCATGGCCCGGACCAAACCACGCACGCCCACCGAGCCATCGATAGCGATAACGCCGGCCCACTTCAACAGATGACGCACGCCCCATTGCTGGGTCCAACCCGCAATCACCACCAGACGCAAGAAGCGACCATGCGCTGCCAACAGTAACAGCCAATCAAGATAACGTACATGATTGCAGACAAGCAGAGCGCCGCCGCGGGCCGGCACATGTTCCCGGCCGCTCACGCGCAGCCAATAGACCGAATGTGTCACAAACCATAAGGCCAAGCGCAGGGCGCGGTACGGAAAGAGCCAGCCTACAGCCAGCAACACCAACAAAACGGCAGCCCCTATGCCCAAACTCCACACCACGGTACGCATCAACTCCGGACCATCGCGTCAACGGACTCGCTAGTCCGCACTAACCCCGCAAGGTAGTCCTCCAAGCCAATGCCGTCAAGATGGAGCAGAAAGATCGTTCTGGGCCGCGAGCGTAAGAACTAGATTTAGGCGAGCGGGGTTGCGTCAGCGCCCCAAGGGTGAGCGGGGGGTGTGAACCCTCCGGTAGCACAACGGGGGGTTCACACCCCCCCGCTCGCCAAGGTCTACCGAGGCAGTTGGCCTATGCAGGCATGGCCCTTTCGGCGTATACTCTGGCCTGCGTGTCGTGCGGAGCAAGGAGGGAAGGGCGTGGCCAACAACTCCAGCGATCTGGTGGTGGAAACGTTTAAGCTGACCAAGATTTACCAGAACCGCCAGATTGCCCTCAACGATGTGACGCTGCGGCTGGAACGCGGCTGCGTAATGGGATTGCTCGGCTCCAACGGCGCTGGGAAGACGACCTTTTTACGTCTGCTTATCGGCCTGCATCGGCCGACCGCCGGATGGGCCAAGGTGTTCGGCAAATTCATGACTCCCAACGCCGCCGACCTGCGCCGCCGCATTGGCTACATCCCCACCAATCCTCAGTTTCCCCGCGGCATGACGCCGATCACTTATCTGGACTATATGGCCCGGCTTTTCGGGCTGCCCCGAGAAGTGCGCAAGCCCCGCCTCGCTTCGTTGATTCGTGCCGTCGATCTGCTCCGGGTCTCCGGCGATCCCATCGCCGGGTTCTCCAACGGGATGACCGCACGGCTGGCCATCGCCGCCAGTCTTATTAACGAGCCGGACTTGCTCGTGTGGGACGAACCGACGCATGGGCTGGACCCTGAAGCGCGGCGCAGTATGTTGGAATTAATCAAGACGTTGGCCCGCGAAAAAACACTGATTGTCTCCAGCCATAATCTCAGCGACATTGACGAAGTGTGCAATCATGCAGCCGTGCTCAGCCACGGGCAAATGATCTATTGTGGCGCGCTGCAAGACCTTAAGGGTCGTATGCGCCGCAATCACTACGAGCTGGACCTGGAAGGAGACCAAAAAGCCCTGGCCAAGGCGGCCCAGGTCATCCGTGCCCTGCCGGAATTCCGCATGGTTAATTTGAAACAGCGTCGTCTCGAACTGTACCTTCAGGATGACGCCGTCAATACCGCAGCGTTGGCCAACGTGTTTATGACGCTCAATGACAACAAAGTGACCCTGATTTCGATCCGTAGCGTCGGCCAACAAACGGAGCAAGCGTTTCTCGACCTGGTCGAAAAGGAAGAATCGCGCGGCTTCGCCCGCATCTATCAGCCCGAAGCCGCATAACACCAAACTAACCCCAGAATCTCAGAGAACACAGAAAAGAAAAACACCAAGAAAAAACGTGTGAGGCCGTCACATGGATGCCGTCGCAGACAAAAAGCCGGTCGCCTTCAATCGGTGGTTGCCGTATTGGGCCGTCTTTCAGTCGGATGTGCGGCAAACGCTGCGCAGTTGGGTCTATCGGTTTTGGGTATTGCTGACGGTGTTGGCCGCAGTCGGCTATTTACTCTACAACTTCGGCATCTATCATGAAGTCGGCATTGTGCAGTCGGCGTCGTTGCACATCAGCAAGTTACTGTACTGGATCGTGGTAGTCAGCGCCGTCATTATTTGTGTGCTGACGGCCGGCAGCATCACCGCGGAGCGCGGCACCATGGCCGATTCTGTGCTCAGCCGCGGCATCAGCCGCCATCAATATTTCCTGGGCAAATGGCACGCGCGTCTGGCCACGGTGCTGGGCACTTTTCTCCTTCTGGGAGCGTTGATCCTGATTAGTGCATGGTTTTTATTGCACGAAGACTTATCGTGGCACGGCAGCTTGGTGGCACTAATGACTGTCGCCGTCCTGCTCGGCGCCGTCATTACCTGCGGCGTCACCGTCAGCGCCATCGCCAACAGCACCGTGCTCGGTATCGCCGTACTCTGGACCATCCTTTGCGCCGCCGGTTTCTTGTTGCAGTTTCTGCCGGCGCGCTACCTGTCGCCGGATCGCGCCCTGCAGCGGCTGCCGTTCATCTTGCAAGGCCATTACGATCTCAACGGCCTCGCCGAGTTCGCCGGCTGGGCCATCCTGGTTTCCTGTATTACCGCGCTGATCGGCTTGGCCTATTTTTCCCGCCGCGATGTTTGATTTTATTTCGGATCGCGTAAATATTTCATAATGTGGATGTGGCTAACAGTCACCAGTCCTTCGCCGATCATTTCTCCCAGCGAGGCCAGCAAAGGATCAATGCGCTCGGCAATATCGACAATCTCGATGCGGATCGGCAAGTTTTCACTCAATTCCAGCAAGCGCGTGGAGTGCAGCTGCCCGCCGGCGCCATAACCCTCGGCGCAGCGAATGACCGTAGCGCCAGCGATGCTCCGTTGGCGGCACAGTTCGACGATGGCCGAGTACAGCGGTCGGCCATGCCATTGATCGGTACTGTTGACGTAGATTGTCACTAACCGGGCATCGCATTCGATTTTCATGGCTGACACCTCCTCGGGGCGCTTACACAATCCCGTTCGCCTAGCGTGGCGGCCAGATGGTGTGCAGTAGCGTTACGGCCAAGAGCACCGCGGCAAAGCCGGCCACGACGCTGCCCACGACGTTGGCCAAAGCAAACAGCCAGCTGCCGTCACGGATGAGTTTGAACGTTTCCCACTCAAAAGTCGAGAAAGTCGTGTAGCCGCCGCAAAAGCCCGTGCCGACGAGCAGATACCAGTTTTGATGCTGCGGCGGCAAACGTTCGAGGATCAGCACAGCCGCCAGGCCGAGAAGAAAAGAACCGCTGACGTTGATGATGAAAGTGCCCCAAGGCAGGCCATGCACCCATGCTTGGGAGTCAAACCACCGGCCCAGCCACCAGCGGGCGCAGGTTCCCAACCCACCGCCTACAAAGAGCAGGAGCACCTTCAATTGCAGTTCCTCGTGACCGGATTCCCTATTCGTTTAGCCGCGAGCCGTAGGCGAGCGTGTCAGTCCCACGCTCGCCTACGGCTCGCGGCTAAACAAACCATTATCCCCAGCACACCAGGCCCGGCTCATAAGAGTTCGCCAGGTCGCCGTGGCGCGGCAGTACACGCACGGCGAAACCGTGCTGGCCGCTTGAACGACAAGGAATAGCGCCGTGGAACTCCCAAACGTTGTCGTGCTTGGGCTTGCCATTGTGGCTCATGGAGACGATTTGCGGTCGCGGGATCTCGCCCATTGAATCGACCAGGCCGTGGAATATCTGCACTTCCACATCATCGGGCGAGAACCGTCCGAGATTGACGCGCACCGTCACGGGCAGCTCGGCCCCGACCTG
>JAJPIY010000095.1 GCA_021324515.1 Planctomycetota bacterium | reverse complement strand
GACGGCAGATAATCTGGCCGCCGCGATGCGGACCATGAGCAACTGCTTTAACAAAGCCTTAGCCCTTCTCGGCTTGCCCCAGCTTGAATAAATGAACGGCCCTGCCGTGGCAGCTTCCTGACAGCCGGAGTCGCCTTGCGGGGCTGGCCCGGCGCGGACTACAATGTCTCCCATACGGACCCTCAGATGAGAAGGAGTGTCGCCGCCGCCCCCCAAACAGGTGCCTCGTGTCCACGGATGTCAGCCACGTCTTGTCCGCGCGTCGCCGTCTTGTCGTCCTGGGTTCCACCGGCTCGATCGGCACCAATTGCCTCGATGTCGTGGACCATCTGGGCGACCGTCTGGAGGTGCATGGGCTTAGCGCTCATTCCAACGGCGACGCCCTCTTGCGCCAGGCCCAGCGTTATCGGCCGCGCTGGGTGGCGCTAACCGATGTCGAGGCGGCAAAACAATTGGATACGTCGCAGCTGCCGCCCGGCTGCCGGCTGCTTTACGGTCCCGATGCCGTCGCCGAAATGGTGCAAGATCCCGATGTGGACATAGTGGTCACGGCCATCGTCGGCGCGGCGGGACTGCTGGGCACCTGGGCCGCCCTGGAAGCGGGCAAGACCGTCGCTGTCGCCAACAAGGAGACGCTCGTCCTGGCCGGAGCGCTTGTTACCGATCTCGCCGCACGCCACGGTGGTCGGCTTCTGCCCGTCGATAGCGAGCACAGCGCCATTTTCCAGGCCATGCAGGGCAGTCCGCCCGACTCGGTCGAGCGTATTGTGCTGACCGGCAGCGGCGGTCCCTTCCGTAGCCGAACGCGGGCTGAATTGGCCCAGGTCTCGGTTGAGGAAGCCTTGAACCACCCGACCTGGCGCATGGGACCGAAAATCACCGTCGATTCGGCCACGCTCATGAACAAGGCGCTGGAGGTCATCGAAGCCCGCTGGCTGTTCGGCTTGCCGCCCGAACGCATCGAGGTCATCATTCATCCGGAGTCGGTCATTCATTCCTTCGTGGAATTCCGAGACGGCTCGGTGTTGGCCCAGCTGTCGCCGCCGGACATGCGTTTGCCGATCCAGTATGCCCTGACCTATCCGGAGCGCGTGGCCGGGCCGGCGCGACGGCTGAACTGGCGCGAATTGTCGGCCTGGCACTTCGAGCAGCCCGATCACGAGACGTTCCCAGCCCTACAATTAGGATATGAGGTTGACCGCCGCGGCGGCACTTGCGGCGCGGTGCTCAACGCCGCTAACGAGGCAGCCGTTGAGCGCTTCCTGCGGGGCGACTTGGCTTTTCTCGATATTTCCCGTGCTTGCCGCGCGGCCTTGGATCATCATCATTACAGCCCCACGCCGACGCTGGCCGAACTGAGTGCTTGCGATCGGTGGGCGCGACAGGAGGTAAGCCGTTGGATCAGTCTTCGAACCCGAACCACGCCGATCAGCTAAGACCCGCCGCTAATGTTCCTGCACCTTCGGGCGCGGACGCTGTCCGGCCCACCGAGGCACCGCCGCTAACGCCGGCTGCCTGGTTGGCCAACAACGCCCTCTATCTCATCATCCTCGGTGCGGCTATCGGCCTGATCTGGTACAAGCTCGGCCTGGAAGGCCTCTGGTCTGCCGCCAAGGTCGTACTCGGCATCGGCTTTGTCATTTTCATCCATGAGCTGGGGCATTTCCTGGCCGCCAAGTGGTGCGATGTTCACGTGCAGACCTTCAGCATCGGCTTCGGTCCCGCCTTGCCCGGTTGCAGCTTCCAGCGCGGCGAAACCACTTACAAGCTCGCTGTCTTGCCGTTGGGTGGCTACGTCAACATGGTCGGCGAAGGACTGGAAGCTGAGGAAGACGAGAATTATCCCCGTTCGTTCAAGAACAAGACGGTTGGTCAGCGTATGCTCATTATCTCGGCCGGCGTCCTCATGAACGTGCTGCTCGGCTGTGTCCTTTTCATTGTGGTGTATTACTATCACGGCGTCTGGAAGCACCCTGCTGTGGTTGGCCGCGTCGATGCCGCCGGCGCTATGTGGACTAAAGGCATTCCCACGGGCGCCCTCATCACCAAACTGGACGGCATTACCGATCCTACCTTTGAGAACCTGCAACGCAAGGTCATCCTCTCGGCCAAGGGCGAAGAGATCCCGTTCACCTTCCGCATGTTCGACGACAACGGCAACGTGATCGAGGAAAGGACCGTTGACCTGCTGCCGCGTTTGGACCCTAATGATCCCAATCCCGTAGTCGGCGTAGGACCGGTCCAGCAGCTGCGTCTTCCTCCCAAACCGGAGAAAGATCTGGGCCTGCTGCCTGTAGTCAAAGGCAGTCCCGCCGTTGCTGCCCGTCCTCTCCCCGTGAAGGAAGAGGAAATTATTGTCGCCACTACCGATCCGGATAGTCCGGAATCTATCACGGAAATCAAGCATGAACTCCAGAGCGGCGCCTTCGATTATCAGGAGTTGAGCCGGCGCGTCCGCGCCCTGCAAGGCAAAAAGATGGTCGTCCGCGTGCTGCCCAAAGGAGCCGATGCCCAAGCCAAACCGATGGAACGCGAGGTGCCGCTGGAGGGCTTTCAGTGGAATGATACCATCGTCGGCTGCACCGAAGTGCAGGTCGCCGGCCCGTACAATCCCTTCCGCGTCCGTGAACTGCCGCGCGATCCTCGGCATAACAGCGGCGACCAGCGGGATCCGTTCGTTTTTCACAAGCGTTTGCGGCAATTAATCGACAAGCCGATCGTGGTGCAGGTACGGCGCGGCAATCCGAACAACAGCTCGCTGCGCGAACCGCTGGCTCAGGATGGCCCGCTGGTCAACCTGTTCGTGCCGCCGGCTTATCATTTCACGTTTGGCATGCGCATGAAAATGGGCAAAGTGGCGGGCGTCCGCGACAATTCTCCTGCGGCTCGCGCCGGCGTACAGAAGGGCGACGAACTGATCAAAGTCGTCCTGATCGACGAACACGGCGAACCGCTCTATGCATCCGATGATCTCGATCCGGAACGCTTGCCTTTTGAACTGATGCAAGCAGCAGCCAAGCGACCGGGCAAAAAGAAAGTGATGCTGACGCTACGCCGTGAACTGGAGCGCGTCGCCAAAGACATCACCTGCGAGCCGGTTGAGTGGGAGGAGCGCTGGGAGGATGACCGAGAGGCCGCACTCGCGGCTGCTTCCCCCTTGCCTATTCCGCAACTGGGCGTCGCCTACTGGGTCTTGAGCCAAATTGTCGAGGTCAAGCCCGGTTCGCCGGCTGCCAAGGCCGGGCTGAAAAAAAACGACACCCTCACGGCGTATCGGTTGCGCAAACTATCCGAGTTCAGCAAAGAATTGGGATGGGACGATTGGAAGACGCTCGAATCGAAACGCAACGACACCGTGGCTTACGATCGTTGGGCCATGCCGTTCACCGCCTTGCAGTCGTTCGACTACAAAGAGGTACAAGTCAAGATCAAGCGCCCGGACGAGGAGGTGAAAGAACCGATTACCCTGGTTCCGGTAGAGGAACACAGCTGGCCGTTGCTCTCGCGGGGAGTTCGCTTGTTGGACGACTACAAACTCCAGAAAGCCGACAGCCTTGCCCAGGCATTGGTCATGGGCGGGCGTGAGACACGCGACATGATCGTGCTGATGTACTTGCAGCTGCGCAGTTTGGCGACTGGCCGGGTGTCTGTCAAGGGAGTAGGGGGACCGATCGCTATTGGGATGCAGGGCTTCTTCATTGCTCAGACCGGCAATTTCGAGCTGTTGCTGTTTCTGGGCATCATCAGCATCAATCTGGCAGTGGTCAATTTCCTGCCCATCCCCATCCTCGATGGCGGACACATGGTATTCTTGATTTACGAGAAGCTGCGTGGCCGACCGCCTACCGAAAGGGCGCGAATCATCGCCACTTACATCGGCTTGGCCACGATCGGTTTCCTCATGTTATTCGTGTTTTACCAGGACATTCAGAATTACGTCCTCAAGATGTTCGGCAGCTAGAAGGAGACGTCCCAATGACGCGATCTGTTGCTCGCCGCACCGACGTTGTTCAGGCGGAAAAATCGCCGCCGCCGATAGCTGCCGGTGTTAGCGCCCGGGAGGGGCGCGAGCCGCCACCGGCCGCCGGCGTGCCCTGGTACTGGCGCTTGGCCCTGTTTCTGTGGAGCACTTCCTTCGTGTTTCTGCTGCTGTATGAATGGCTAGCAGGCATCCTCAAGGCGTGGCGTCAGCATTGACTTGCTTTGGCTTCGCATGCCCGCAGATAACGCAGACTTTCACGCGCAATCGTCTGAGCATCGGGAGTATAATCGAATACCTCGACCGATACCCAGCCCGCATAACCGCTGTCGCGCAGAGCGCGCAAGATCGGTACAAAATCGATCTGTCCGAACCCCGGTCCGCGGCGATTGGCGTCGTTGGCGTGAAAATGGCCGGTGCGCCCGGCATAGCGACGAATCAGATCGGGGATTGGCGTATCTTCAGCAGACATCGCTTTGACATCAAGGTGGAGCAGAAAATTCGGATGCGCCAGGCGATCGAGGATCTCCACGGCCTCGGCGCAAGTATTGATGAAGTCGGCCTCGGCCGGTGCCAGCGGTTCCAGGCACAGCTTGACGCCGTTGTCGGCGATAGCGTTTTGTGCCCGGCGGAACGTATCGAGAGCATAATCGACTGCCTGAGCGCGACTGGCCCCGACGGGGATGCGTCGCTGGGCCGGAGAGCCAAACACCAGCACCTCGCCGCCAAGATCGGCACAGCAGCGCGCCAAGGCTACCAAATAATCGGCGGTCTTCTGGCGAACGGCTGCATCTGCCGCCGTCAGCTGCAAGCCCTCCGTTTTCGCCAATAGCCAGTGTAAGCCCAAAATGGTCAAGCCGTAATCTTCGGCCTGACGGCGCAGCTCCCGGCAGCGCTGAGTGGACACTTCCTCGATAGAGCGCGCCAGCGTAAAAGGAGCTATCTCCAATCCTTGATATCCCAATTGGGCGACAAAGCGACAAACGCGCTCGTGGTCCCAACCTTCAAATGTTTCATTGCAAATGGCGTAGCGCATTCTTGGTTCTCCCCTCCAAGCCCGCAGCGTCGACGGGCCGAAGCGTCCTTCGCCGACGCTGCGGGCTTGGAGGTGCAATCGTTGTTATTTGACGTTAATGGTAACGCGGTCTTCGCCGTTTTGGTCCAGTGTGCCGATGGTCAACTCAATGGGGCCGTTGGCCTTTTCCATCTCGCGGTAGAACTCAGCGGGGTTAGTGACTTTCTTACGGTTGACGCTTGTGATAATCATATCGGGCTGAAGATGGGCCTTGTCGGCAGGACTGTCGGGCAGTACTTCGCGGACAAGGACGCCTTCAGGAATGCCAAGGCGGGGGCGGTTGCGCGGCAGTATGACGCTGGTCCAGTCCACGCGCAGTCCGCCGCGTGCCGGCGGCCGTTTCGAGGCAATGACGGGATCGAGCGATGGAAACTTGGCCAGCGTCACCGAACAGAGGCGGCGCGGTCCATCCGGCCTTTCCGAAACCTCGACGCGAACGGTACTGCCAGCCAGGTTCATGCCGACGGCAAGAAACAGATCGTCATTGCTATGTATGGGAGTGCCGTTGACGGACAGGATGAAGTCGCCGTCTTCGCGGGAAGGAAAGCCGCCGTGGAAGAGGGCGCCGCGTATCCCCGCCCGCGCTGCGGGACCACCGGGAATCAAGCTGCTTACCTGAACCGAACCTTGTGGTATCTGCTCCGGTCGCTTCAAGTAAACACCGAGGAAACCGTATTCGACTTCTTCGCCGCGCCGCAACACGTCGAGAATACGGCGCATGCCCTCATCAAGCGGCACAGCGAAGCCGCCGGGTGTTTCGCCGCCTGCAATACCAGCCAACGACGAGGTCAAGCCGACCAATTCTCCTTGCAAATTGAGCAAAGCCCCTCCACTACATCCAAGGTTCATTCGCGTATCGGTCTGGATCAGCGTGTTGAAACAATACAGCGGCAGCTTGGCGTTGCGATCGACACTGGGAACGTCGCTAAGTGCGCCTGTGGCCCGGCGGCGCAGATTGCTGACGATGCCCCACGAGGCACTGGGGCTGCCATCGTGAAAGCCGGCAGCAAACGGATTAGACAGCGACAGGACGAAATCGCCTTTGCGCAGCTTGCTGCCGTCGCCGAGCTTGAGTGCTTGCAAGTTCGGCACCCGATCAATCAAGCGCAGTACCGCGAGATCGCTACGTGGATCGAAGGCGTGGATGTCGGCCCAACTGCCGCGGCTGGCCGAACGACTGGTAGGATCGGCCTCCTCCCTTCCCCCGTTGCGAGGGAGGGGAGGGGAAGGCGGCAGGCGGACGTAAATTTTCGTGGCATTGCGAACGACATGGGCCAGCGTCAGGACCAGTCCTTCCTTGTCATCGATGACCACGCCGCTGCCGTAGGATTCCGGCACGATATCGGGATCGCTGAGGTTGAGACGGGCTAGCGCTTCAAATTCGGGATCTTCTCGGCTCAGGCGGACGTGGGACAGATCGAACCGGCCCAGCTGGCCTGGGGCGCGAGGCCCCACGCCTTCGTAAGCGCGGTACTTGTCACTGCGCGATACAAGGATGCAGGCGATGGAAGACTCGGCCCGTTCGATCGATTGATGGACTGCTTCCTGCAAGATAACTACGTCGGCAAAGCGGTTGTGTTCTTGGCCCGGCGCCGGCGCGGGCACGAACAGAAAAACAGCCAGCGGAGTTAGGAGAGTTAGTTGGCGCATGAGCTGGCTCCTCGTGGTTCCCACCACCGCGGCAGGAGGAAAATCGAGTAATCCTATGTGTTGTATCGTCTGGGCGCGTAGATTTCCAGTTGTTTCCGTCAGCGCGGCGGCGTAATCTTGGGGGTTTGCAGGGTCATACGCTGCCAGAGCTGGTACAGATGATTACCGATATCGGGCAGATAGATGAGGCAGCCGATGCCGATGGCGGCGAAAAGGATAGTGAGCACAAGAGTGCGCAACAGGGCGTGGAAGTGCATCATTAGCACACTCCGGGGAATCGTCGGCTTCTCCTCGAAAGCAGGCGGAGAGGGTGTCGGCGGTGCGGACAGGGCCGCGGAAACAGAAGAAACAACCGAGGAGCCGGGACGGCTGTCCGACGGCACCAGAAGAGAGGCGGAAGCGCTCTCCCCAGGCAACGGCGTGCCGCCGGCCGTTACGATGGCCGGCGGCACGCCTGCCCCACCGAGGGGGGCAGTGCTGAGACGCGCCCACGGTTGCAAGGCGCTGGCTACCGCGCCGGGCGTTTGAATGCGCTCTTCGGGCCGCTTGGCTAACATGCGGTGTACGAGAACGGACAATTCCGGCGGCAGAGAGGGATTGTAACGGGCGACCGGTTCGGGCGGCTGGTTAAGGTGCATGACGGCCAGCTCGAAGGAGCTGGCGGCCTTGAAAGGGGGCCGGCCGGCCAGCAGCATATACAGGGTGCAACCCAACGAATAGATGTCGCTGCGGATGTCCACCGTGCGGCTATCGCGGGCCTGCTCGGGCGACATGAATTCCGGCGTGCCCACGATGTAACCCTCGCGCGTCAGGGTCTCGCCACGCCCCGAACTTACGCCCTCTGTCGCGCTCAGACGGGCCAAGCCGAAATCGAGGATCTTCACCAAAGGAGCTTCAGGCCAACCTTGCTTCATGCTGCCGCCCGCAAATGCGATGTCTTGTCGGTCGCGCTGCGCCCGCGCATTCGCCACCATGAGATTGGCCGGCTTGATGTCGCGGTGAACCATGCCATGCTCATGGGCGTACTGCAAGCCCAAGGCTGCCTGTCGAATGATCTCGCACGCCAATCCCAGAGGCGGCCGGCCATACCGCGACAGCAGCTGGGCTACGTCCTGGCCGTCCACATACTCCATGACCAAAAAACACATTCCCTCCACTTCAGCAGCGTCGTGCGCCACCACGATGTTGGGGTGAATCAGACGGGCAGCATTGCGCACTTCGCGCTGAAAGCGCGCACGCGCCGATGGCTCCTGCATCAAGCGCGGCGAGATGATTTTCAGGGCCACCACACGCGCCATGACGGAATGCTCGGCTTTGTAAACCTGACCCATACCGCCGGCGCCCAGCCGTTCGAGGATACGATACTGCCCCAACATTCGCCCCGGCGGGAGCGGCTCGAACGTTTCCTGGCTGCTCGGCAGCGGCAGATCGGCGGTCGTGGAAAATGCATCGCCCTGTTTGCCTATGAAGTCTTCTGTAGGCGAACCGGCTGTGGAATGGACCTCGTGAACAGGGGTTTTCGGTTCTTGCTCACTTGCGGCCATGTGGGGACTCCGTGCGCTTCGATCCGGGTCGACGCGCCCCGCCTTGAGGCGCGCCTGCGACGTTGTTCGTAGTATACGCAAACGGAACCGTTAATTCTCGCGCAATTCTTCTGGAATCGAGTAATAAAATAATGAGAGGAGGGAACAAAGGTCGAGGCACTCATGTCATCCGCGCAAATATGCGTGATCTACAACCCAGCGTCGGGGCGCGGTTGGTCGGCGTCTCGTTTGAGGGAGCTGCGCCGAACCTGGGCAGAGCGCGCCGTGTTTTGGCCGACCGATGCTCCCGGCCGGGCTGAGGAGTTAGCCCTGCAAGCGGCGCACTCGGGGTTTACCACTGTGGCCGCCGCTGGCGGCGACGGCACCGTCCATGAAGTGGCCAACGGTCTCCTCCGCGCCAAACGCTCCGATGTCGTCTTGGCCGTCATTCCCACTGGCTCGGCCAACGACTACGCCGTCTGCCTCGGCCTGGAAGACCGATGGTGGCTGGACGACGACCCCGCCATTCGGCCGCACGCCGTCGATGTCGGCATCCTCCGCGCTCCAGGACGCTGCCGTTACTTCATCAATTGCCTGGGTCTGGGTCTCGTCGGCAAGGTGGCTCAGGAAGCGCGACACATTCGTTGGCTCAAAGGCGTACCTCTGTATGGACTCGCTGCCTTGCGCACCGTTTTGTTCCAGTACCAACTAACCCCTATGACTGTCTGCATCGACGAGGTCGAGCGGGCGGCGCCGACGCTGGCATTTTCCTTGGAATTGGGCCGGCGCGAGGGCAATTTCGTGCTGGTGCCGGAGGCGGCGCTGGATGACGGACTGTTCGATTACGTCCACGCCGGTCCTCTGCGCCGCCGCGAGTTGGTGCGTCTGCTGCCCAGGCTCCTCACAGGCCGGGGACTGCCGCCCAATTATCCGAACCTGTGGCTGGGCCGGTGTCGTCAGGTCCACCTGCACGCCGCAGTGCCCCTGGTCGTCCACGCCGACGGCGAAATGTTTTGTGTAGACACAGATGGTGTGTGCGACTTAGAGATCGATTTAGTGCCAAAAGCGCTTCGCGTCCTGGGCAAACTTGGCGCGCAGGGGGCGTAAGCCACCGGATTCAACGCATCAGGAGATTTACTCTCCCCGCACGCCCATTATTCTTCCACCTTCAGCGGCAGCTTCACCGCCATGCCGGTGCGGGCGCTGCGAGCGACGGCCTCGGTGAATTCCATATAGGCCACGCCTGTCTCGAAGTTGGTCAACTGCACCGGCGTGCCCAGGCGGATCGAATCGACAAAATCCGCTTCCACTTGCCAGCCGCGCGCTTTCCCTTCGGGGATGGGGATTTCCCGCAGCGCTTCCGCCGGCGCTGGCGCCGCGCCATGCGTGCGGCTGATGCCGAGGATGCGGTCGCTGAGCAAGTCATAATACAGGACGCCGTCGGTGCCATATAGCTGGATGGCGGCCCCTTGGCCGAACGGCGTCACGCCGCTGAGATGATAGCTGGCGCGGGCGCCGTTAGTTAGCACGCTGAGCACTTGCACGCTGTCCGGCGTCCCTACGGGTCGGCGCACGCCGCTCTCCGGATCGATGCGTTCGGGAATAAAGGCATGCGCCTGAGCCAAGACGCGCACCGGCGGCGGCGCCCAGCGCAGCAGCGTCTCGTGGACGATGCCCAGGGTCAGCATGTTGAGGCCTGAGAGCGCCGCGTCTTGCCGCCACGATAACGGAGCAGCCGGGTCCGCCAAGGAGTCATTGCGGCTGTAAACATGGACTTCGCGCAGCTCGCCGAGGAAACCCTCTCGAAGCAGCTCGCGCATGACCGTGTCGCCCTTAAGCCCATAGGGACTGGGCACGATCTGGCAGACCAGACGTGGATGGCGTCGGGCCGCGGCGAGCATCTGATGGGCCTCCGCTGCATTCATACTCATCCGCGCCTCGGTCAAGACATGCTTGCCGGCTTCGAGAGCGGCCAAGGTAATGGGACAATGCAGATACGGCCAGGTGCCGATGACTACGGCGTCGATGTCCGGATCGGCGATCAGATCTTCCCAGCGTTCGTAGGTATGCGGGATGTTGAACTCGCGGGCCACGGCAACCGTCGAGGCCGGCCGACGGTTGCACACGGCCACAATTTCTACGTCCGGCAGCGCTTGCAGCCCGGGTAGGTGGCGCAAACGCGTGTTGGCGCCGGCGCCGATCAGACCGACGCGCAGGATGCGATGTGCCATGCTGTCCCCCTTTCGCCCATGGTCCGTGGTCCGTGAGAGATTTCGGATGTCTCCAATGCCCATTTTCAGGATGTCCAGCGCCGGCTCGACTGTTTGAGAGTGGCCACCGGAGACGGCACCGAATCCGGTTCTATGACCGTGTAGTTGGCACGGAACTTCTTTATTTTATTATCCTCAAAATAAAACATATGGACCCAATAGTTGTAGAAACACTGGTTGGACTCGGGCATGCCCCACTGCCGGATGGTCCCTCGCTCCAGCCCCACAGCCGTTACCACGTTGCCGGCCCTGTGATACTCGTGCGGCTGGAAGCTGGCAGCATGGAGTGTGGCCGACAGGTTCCGGAAAAACTGTTCAACTTGTTCATGGCCCTGGTAGTAGCCATTGGTGAGGTACCCCGGCGGGCCGAAACACCACCACTCGATGTCGGCGTGCAAGTGCCCAAGCACCACCTTCATGTCCTTGGGAATGACTCCCTTCTCGTACCACTCGGTGACGATCTGGACAGGATCTATGGTTTTCTTGGCCATGTGGTCCTCCTGCGAACATGCTCCCGTTTCTGCCGCTCGCCTACGGCTCGTGGCGAAACCAACGGGTGCTCCCTATCCCATCAGAGGCATCCCCGCAACGCAAGAGGAAAATACTTTTTCGAGAATAGGAGAATGGGTATCCTGTTTTTTGACAGACTTCTCCGATAAGTTATAAATAATCGATTGGTTATATCGCCGAAGAGAAGGAGAAGTGGGAACGTATGAGCTTGTTCGACTTTCCGCGCATTCATCTCTGGGGTACGCAAGAGGTCAATGCCGGCACCGGCAACAACAACTCGGCAAGCCCTGGCGCCGAGTTAACGGTTACTTCCGACACCGCGCGTGTTCGCGCGAACACGCGCGGAATGACGGATGAACAGTTCCGCCGCTGGATGATGTCTCTCGATCAATCGAGCCTGCTGCGCGCCCAATGGAATTACTTCGGCAACTTCTCGTTCCGCTTCTGCGACGTGCGGGTAGGCTCGGTGCAGTTCGGTCCTGACCGACTCGTGACCGACAAACGGCAGGAGCCGCTGATCGGCGCTCAGGTCTATCTCCATAACGCGATCCTCATCGATACGAACCCAGAAGGCTATCACACGTCACAAGTTTTTTGCGAAGCCCTGGAGGTCCGCAGTCGTGGCGCCTTGGCCGGCACGGGTGTGTTCCTGAGCCGCAAGCCGACGCGGGCAACGACGCGCTGGCTCAATTGGTATCGCAATGTCTCTTATCACGGTTTGTTTGGCCTGCCGCCGGCCGGAGCAGACGGCCAGCTGTCGAGCGGCGGCGCCGGCGGCGCCTCGGCCTCGTTCCAGTGCGGCATCCTCGTTAAGCACGGCGACCTCGAACCGGTGCCTCACCAAGGAGCGCACGCCGACGTAGTACGGCACCGGCTGTTGGCTTGCGAGGAATCGAAAGCGGCGACGGCCCTCGTGAAAGCCCTCCGGCGACCGGATGCCAAGGGACTGCTCTTTCGCTATAATTTATATCTCTGCTATCCTCATATTTCCGATACAGAGCTGGCCCGCCAGTATTTCGCCACAAACATTCCCAAGATGAACCCGTCCTTCGGCTTGGTGCTCGGCACCCTCAGCCCGTGGTATGAGGACGAGCCGGCCACCATTACCCTGGGGCGCTACTTGAAGCCGACCGCGCCGTTTACCAATCCCTATCGGCCAGACAAACCCTACTACCTCTCTCCGTGTGTCGCTGTAGTCGATCCGAACAACAAGCGCGTCTCACTCGATGCGGCCAATTGCTTGCCGGAGGATGGGCCGGAAGGCCACAAGTTCAGCCTCGGCGAAGTGACGCTTGGCATCCGCAAGGCCACAGCTGCCGGCGAAGATCCGGCCGCCAATACCAGCGCCATCATCCCGATCGGCACGCTGCGTGACGACCGGGAGACCTATCTCCAGCAGGGCGGCATCTACGATGTCTCTTACGAGCAACTCACCTCGGAGCAGCAGGCTTGGCTTAACGATGACGCCCATGAGTTGGTGCTGCGCACTTCCTTCGGCGGCGTCTTGCTGTCCGAGACCGAGTACATGGTTGAATCCGACTGCACCTGCAACTATCTGGATGAGCTACCGGCCGGCAAGACGTGGGACGACAAGGAGGTGCGCGATGAACTGGCGAACCAGCCGTCCCCGGCGTTGCGCGGCGAAGTTGATCTGCACATTCGCCGCCGCGGCAAGAAGCCGACCGGTTCAACCCCCATCCAGGTGGAGCAATGGAAGACCACGCCCACCGGCTTCGCTGAACAATACGGCGTCTACCGTTATCCAATCCTTCTTGGCACAGAAACAGTGGTCCTTAATGGGGCAACAGGAAAACTCCGCCTACGGCCCTCTGAAGGCGCGGGGATGCGGATGTTTCGTTTGGTGCCGCCGGGCCTGTGGCCGCAACACATCGATCCGGCCACGCTAGCCGTCCTGCAATTCCAGGAATTCTTCGTCGATGTCCGCATCCTTCCCTACGATGATTACAGCCATCTCACGCCGGAGCAGCTCACCGGGGAGCGCATTTACGAGGAAGTGTTTCGCTATTATTATCTAATTCTGCCGGCCATGAGCGAATATCTGGACCTCAAGGATCCGGCGATTTGGCAGACGCCGACCGCCGCGCGCTACGTAATGCGCATGACCGATCCGCAATTGTGGGATTACTACAACTACATGCCGCGGACGCGCGATCTGTCCAAGTATCGCCGCGAGTTATTATGGCGCTTCTGCTGCCAAGTGCTCAAGGAGCACGGCGTCTCAAGCAAGATGTGCGACCGGCTTCCATCCCGAGAGGAGGGAGAACATGTTGCGCATTGACCGGACATCGGGCCAACTGCCGAGCGATTACGACGACAATTATCTGGAGCTAATACGTCTGCTCCTCGAAGGCGCCGGCCTGGAACACTCCTTGATGATCGCCTATCTGTATTCCCTTTTTTCCCTGAAGAAGAAGCACCATCAGGTACGCGGCGACATCACCAGGTACGCCTACCTCGAACATTCGCCGATTGGCCGCGGCGGCACCGAAGTGTTGCAAAAACACGAGACGTTTCTCGACGTGGCCCTGGAAGAAATGCAACATCTGGCCTTGGTGAACTGGTTTCTGGTCGAACTGGGAGCGGCGCCGCAGGTCAGCCCTCATCCCTTCCCATTTGTGTCCGATCTTTATCCGTTTGAAATTCCCTTGCGCTCGCTGGACCGCTACACAGCAGCCACCTACTTATGGATCGAATCCGATGACTGCAAACTTAGTCTCAGCCTGCGCTGCAAAGACGTGAGCGAACCGAAGAAGTTCATTCGAGAGGTGCGCCGGGTGCTACGGAAAGGATCGCGCCGCTATCGTAAGTTATCCGGGAACAAAGAGCCGATCAACCACGTCGGCAGCCTCTATCGCAAAATTGTTTGCCAGATCCGCCGCGTCGCCAACGATCCGCCAAAGTTCTTGCCCGCCAACTTCCCCTGGGCTGAATGGGAAGACCGCATGAACTGGATCCTCTACCAGGGAGAAATGGCTCACTACCAGTTTTTTCGCAGCGTTTTCACCGGCGAGGTGTTCAACGGCGACTGCCACATCTGGGATGACCCTAGGTCTGCGAAATATCCCGCGCACACGTTCGCACAGCAGACAGCCTACACACACCGCCCCGACACGATCCCGAACGCGGGTGCCCGCAAGCTCGCCTGGCTGGCCGACCTGCACTACTGGATCATTCTCTGTCTGCTAGAGACGGCTTACCGTGCCGGCGATCGCAAGTTTTGCTATAAGGCGATCGACAATATGACGCTCGGCCTCTGGCACCTCGGAGTCTGGCTGTCCGAGCAGTATCAGACCGGTATCCCCTTCGACCCAATGGGCCTCAACTATTGCCTGGGCCGCAGTCCCCGGATGTCGCTGCTCATCCTTCGCCGCTTGATCCAGGAGGCCGAAGGCCAGGCACAACAACTCGACAAGCAAGGGCGGCTGCCAGGCGCCTACGATCGGGAATTGTTCGCGCTCACTCTGAGAGGACTCGAACAGCTTTCCTCGGCCGGCCAGCTAACGCCGGACGAAGAGGAGTTCCGCTTCGCCTGAGCACCGCCACGGGTCGGTCGCATCCACTACCT
>JAJPIY010000121.1 GCA_021324515.1 Planctomycetota bacterium | reverse complement strand
GCTCGCCAGCGCCTGCTTCCCAGGTGCTTCTTATGGCGAGAGTCGTTCGAGGCGCCAGCCGGTCGGTTGTACGCGCTGGTAGCGTAGACGGTCGTGCAAGCGATCGGGTCGGCCCTGCCAGAACTCGATGGTCAACGGATAGACGCGGTAGCCGCCCCAGTGCGGGGGGCGAGGGACTTCGCCGTCGGCAAATCGCTGCGCCAACTCGCGCATGCGTTCCTCCAACACATGACGGCCGGCGATGACTTCGCTTTGTTGCGACGCCCAGGCGCCTAGGCGGCTGCCCAGCGGACGGCTGCGGAAATACGCATCGGATTCCGCCTCCGAGGTGCGCTCGACTGTGCCTTCGATGCGCACCTGCCGCTGCAATTGCGGCCAGAAAAACAGTAGCGCCGCGCGCGGATTGGTGGTCAGTTCGCGGCCCTTGCGGCTGTCGTAGTTGGTGAAGAACGTGAAACCGGAGGCGTCGAACGCCTTGAGCAAGACCATGCGTGCCGACGGCTGGCCGTCCGGTGTCGCCGTCGCCAGCGTCATGGCGTTCGGTTCCGGCAGATGGGCGGCCAGCGCCTGCTCAAACCACTTCGCAAACTGGCGTAACGGGTCGGCATCCACGTCCGCCTCGGACAAGTCGCTCCAAGTGTATTCTTCGCGCATATTGGCGATCTGCATTGTCGTCTCTCCGGGACATCCCCTTGGGCGTTCGTCTGGTTTGCATTTTATGATTTTCAGGTATGTACTGCGTCGAAGAGGACCAGGGAATGTGGCCCGAAAAAGAGAACGGGCATCCAGGCCGCCAGGGCCGGATTGAGGTATTCATTGTCGCCGAGCATTTTGCAAGCATAGCAGGCGGCGAAAAAGATGCCACACAGCACCAGGCACATGCCGGAGCTGATGATGACATTGCGATTCTGATCGCGCAGGATCACCGACAAGCCCAAGAGCACCAATACCATGCCCAAGATGGGCCGCGTCAGCCGCGAGTGGAACAGGACCGCCATCGGCGCCAGGCGCGTCGATTCGGGACGTTGCAATTCGTCGTAGAGTTGCGACGTCGAGGCCATGATGAACCAATTGGGATTGCGTGTCACGGCGTCGAAATCGACATCACGGGTGTGTAGAAAGTAGCGGCCCAGGTCGCGCTGTTCAAGGATGCCGGGAATCGTTGGCACTTCCATCGGCCAGGCGCCGACCAACTCCCAGCCGCCTTGGCGCGGCCCAGGGCCCGGGAGGTAACGGGCCTCCTTGGCCGACAGATGAAACAGTTGACCGCCCTGCGGATCCAGAATCGTGACGTAAAAACCGAAAACGGTAAGGCTCTGACGCACGGCCCGGTCGCCGGTGATGTGAATGCCGTTGCCGTCATACGCCGAACGCACCGGCACGCTCTTCTCACCGCCCGGATCATCGCGGTCCAGTGCCAGCTTGTCAGCGATGCGGGGGATAATCAACTCCTGATTGACGACGGTGAGGCTAAGCATGAAAAAAGCCGACAGCAGCACCGGCAGGACAATGCGCCGCGTCGACACCCCGGCGGATAACAAAGGAACCTGTTCGTTGTTGCGCTGCATCCACGCTACCGTAAACATGGCTGCCAACAACACAATCGCTTCGCACAGCCGGTCGAAAATTTGCGCTACCTTATAGGCATAATAGGTGAAGATGCGCAGCAGCGATTCCCACAATCCCTGATTGTGGTGGGTGAAATCGTCGAGGTTCGTGAACAGATCCACGACGACATACAAACTGAGCAGGCTGGCCAGACAAACGAAGTAGGATTTGAAATAGCCACGGATCATCTGGCGATCGATGAGCTTGACAATCATGGTTTCGCATCCATCGCGGGACCAGGTTCAGTTCGAGCTGCGGCCGTAGGGGAGCGGCGCTGAATCCCTTGCTTCCTTATGGTCGCCGGTCGGTTTCTTGGCCCTTGGCTGATAGGTCAATACATACTGTTTCACGTAATCGTTGGCGGAAGTGCAGACCCAGGGACCGAAGCCCTGAGCTTTCATGTCGAGAAATGCTTGGGCCGGCGTCCAGCCCTGATATTCCATGCGATAAATGGCCGTCAGGATACCGGTCCGGTGCAGGCCGGCGTGGCAGTGAATCAATACCGGATAATTCGACTCGTCATCGAGGACATTCAGGAGTTGATCGATAGCTGGGGGGTGCTGTTCGGGAATGAGATGGCGCGGCAAGAGGGTCGGCATTAAATGGACGTAGCGTACGCCCAGTTGTCGGCACAATTCGCTCTCCTTGATGGTTTGCGGACTCCAGAAGCTGAGGGCGATGTCGGGATCGGGAAATTCATCTTGAACGTTGATGATGGTGCGCAAGCCGTAGCGTCCGACGGCATCGACAAAACCTTCTGCGGTCATTTGGCCGCTGCGGTAGACACGCCCTGGCTCGACGACGCGCAGCCGTTTGTACGTGTCATAGACGCAGCGAAAATAGACGAGAGGAGCGATGATGAGGAACCCAATCAGAGCTGCTACTACGGACCAGCGGACTATGCCTGCCATCCCTTTGCTCTCCTTGCTCCTCCCCCAGCCTTGCGGGCGCTATAGGCTGGTAAGCTGGAGGATGGGGATAATTGGTCAGCGTGCCCTCATAACCAACTCCCCCCTGTAGGTCAAGAGCATTACACCTGTAAGACGCCGGTGCGGAACGGCCGGCCTTCATCGTACCGGGTCGCTATCGCCAGGGCCGTCAGCAGCGCTTGCCGCGATTGGGCGGGAGAAAGAATGCCATCCACCCACAGCCGGGCCGCCGCGTAGCGCACGTCTGTCTGCTCCTGATAGCTGGCCTCGATGGTGCGGCGCAGGTCCTCCAATTCTTCTGCGTCCGGCTCGTGGCCCGCGCGGCGCAGGGCGTTGATGGAAATGTCCAGCAGTGTGCTGGCCGCCTGGTCGGCGCCCATGACCGCGTAGCGGGCCGTCGGCCAGGCCAGGATGAAACGCGGATCGAACGCCTTGCCGCACAGAGCGTAATTGCCGGCCCCAAACGAGCCGCCCAGAATCAACGTGATTTTGGGCACCACGCTATTGGCGATGACGTTGACCAGCTTGGCCCCGGCGCGGATGATGCCCGCCTGTTCCGCATCGCGTCCTACCATGAAGCCGTTCACATCCTGGAAAAACAGAATGGGCAAGCGACTCTGATTGCAGTCCATGATGAAGCGTGCTCCCTTATCGGCGCTATCGACATAGAGGACGCCGCCGTACTGCAACGGGCCCTCGGCCGGCCGGCAGCGCTTGTGCTGATTGGCCACCACGCCCACTGCCACGCCCCCAAGCCGGCCATAGCCGCATACCAACGTTTGTCCATACTCCGCCTTGTATTCCTCGAATGGCCCGGCATCGAGCAGGCACGGCAGCAGGTCGCGCACCTCGTATTCTTGCCGAGGGTTCGCGGGAAACAGTTGCAGCAGATCTGCTGTCGGCCTACCTGGCGCCTTGTCCAGAGCCACTCGACAAGGATCCGGCGGCAGCATGTCCAGAAGACGGCGAAGGCGCTCGAGGCAAGAAATATCGTCTTTTTCGCGGAAATCGATGGTGCCGGAAATGCGGGCATGCATGGCTGCGCCGCCCAATTCTTCGCTGGTGACGTTCTGGCCGATGGCGGCCTTCACTAAGGCCGGACCCGCCAGATATAACCCACTGCCCTCCGTCATGAGTAACTTATCACACAAGACCGGCAGATAGCCGCCGCCGGCCACGCAGTTGCCAAGAATGGCGGCGAACTGCGGAATACCCAACGCCGAGATGACGGCGTTGTTGCGGAAAATGCGGCCGAAATCGTCTTCATCGGGAAACACTTCGTCTTGCAACGGCAGAAAGACGCCGGCACTGTCCACGAGATAGACCAGCGGCAACCGGTTCTCCATCGCAATGCGCTGGGCACGCAGCACTTTCTTGCACGTCATGGGGAAGAAAGCGCCGGCCTTGACCGTGGCATCATTGGCAATGATCATGATTTGCCGGCCGCAAACCTGACCGATACCCGTGATTACGCCCGCTGCCGGCGCTCCGCCCCATTCGCGGTACATTCCCCACGCCGCCCACAAGCCCAGCTCGAACAACGTCGTGCCGGGATCAAGAAGGCGCGCGATGCGTTCGCGGGCCGTAAGCCGTCCTTTAGCATGCTGTCGTTCGATGGCGCGCTGCCCGCCGCCCTGACGAATTTGCTCCTCTTCGCGCTGGAGGGCCTCCACCATCTGTTCCAGTTCGTTGCTCATCGGCAAAACCTCATCTTCGGCCACTTATGGCTTTGCGTGCGGCTCACGTTGCAAGTATACAAGCTAGCGTGCTCACAAGAGCGCCTGCCTTAGCAGTTGTCCAGGAAGAACTCCGTTTCACCGCGAGCCGTAGGCGCGCGGGACATTCCCGCGCGCCTACGGCTCGTGGCGAAACAGGAAAGGGAAGTCTGGAGGCCCCCTTAATCTGGATACAACGGAGAGAAGACGCTAAGCTAAGCAGCCATGAAAACTCCGCATTCGGCACTCCCGCGCTCCGGAGCAATGGTGCAGGCGATTGGCGGCCGGCCGGACGATTACTACAACCAGGCGCGTCCCGACGTGGCGGCGCTGGTGCCGCCACGCTGCCGCCGGGTGTTGGAAGTTGGCTGCGGTTGCGGCGAGCTGGGCCGGCTGCTGCGTGGCCGCGGCCATCACGTCACCGGCATCGAGCTGGTTCCCGAAGCAGCCGAACACGCACGCCGTTGGCTCGATTGTGTGGTGACGGCCGATGTCGAACAAGACGGCTTTCCGTTTCCGCCTGCGTCGTTTGATGCTCTTGTCTTCGCCGACGTGTTGGAACATCTGGTCGATCCGTGGCGCGTGTTGCGTCAGGCCGTGGACGTGTTAGCTGAGGGCGGCGTGGTCGTAGCCAGCATCCCCAACGTGCAGAACATCGACGTACTGCGGCGTCTACTGTGCGGCCGCTGGGACTACCGCGAACGAGGAATCTTGGACATCGGCCATCTGCGTTTCTTCACCTTACACAGCATACATACTCTTTTCGCCCAGGCTGACCTGGAGATTGTGCATATCGGCCATCGCTACCGCCGCAGCTGGTGGCGTGAACTTATGTGCTTGACAACTGCTGGGTGGGCGAGGCGTTTGTGGACGCGCCAGTATCTCATCATGGGCCGCCGCCCAACAAAGCGAGTCGGGTGAAGGAAACAGAGCAATCAAAATATGCTATAAATTTCTTATCGGAGAAAGGGAGCATTAGTGATTTTCTTTTTTTGGGGGATGCTGCGATGATTGGCAAACTGTTTCGTTCCCATAAGCAAAGCCGCCCAGAACGCCCAACTTTCCGGCCTATGCTCGAATCGCTAGAGAGGCGGGAAGTGCCTTCTTGTGCTCAAACAAGTGCGGCCTTCGACGCCCTGCCCACCGACGTGAACAACCTGGTAACAAGCTTGACAGCCAGACCAGTAAACGTCAGTTCTGTCAACACCAACCTTGCTACCGTTAGTAACGACTTGTTCCTCCTCCAATTTGGCGCTCGCAATTTCGTGGTCCCCGATCGACTTCAGATCGATAATGCCCTCGTCGTCAACGGCATTACTTTAGTCTTCCAGGGCTACAACAATTTTCCTTTCGTCCCTGGCCCGCAATTCATCAGCACGGTGCGCTTGGGCGCTTCGGCCATTGAGGCAGGGGCCTTGGATTTCCTGGTGACTGGCTTTTTCCCGGAGACCTCCGGCGACTGCACTCTCATGTAGGCCGAGTTGCCATTGCAGCCGCAGGTCCAAGCCTGCGGCTGCGGCTTGGTTTGAGTAAAGGGGAGAGTATTGACTTCCCGGCCTTTCAACTCTAGGCTAATAAAGCTGACAAGCGAAGGGACTTCATGTGATGTTATTTCGTTTGCGCGCACTGCTGATGGTCCTGGTGGGGTTGCGGCTTCTGATGCCGCCGGGGATCTGTGCGTGCCAATGGAGTTCGCCCGCCGCCCGCTTGTTGATCGCGCTGACCCAAAGCGACCGGCAAATCCCAACGGCTCCGCAGCGCGATGCCGACGACGATCACGATCCCGGCTGTCCGGCATCGCCCTTGGCCGTCGGCATGGGTATTGTGCCTTCTTGCGAACCGCTTCTGCCTCCGGCGCTGGCGTTTGATCTGGCTTTGCTGCCGCAAACGGCCCCTCTGTTCGGTCCCGTTTCAATGGGACCGATCGTTCCCCCTCCTTTTTACGTACTATCTTCCCCTTTGTATCTGACCCTCCGCGCACTACTCCGGTAACGTTGGTTCCGGTCCCTCGTTTCTAACGTGCGTTCCTACGCAGAGTGTAGGGACGAAGAGAAAAGGTCTATGAGGAGGTGCGCATGTTTGCCGGATTACAAAAATGGTTGGCGATGTTGGTAGGCCAGCTGCCGACCGTGCTTACGCTTGGCCTCCTCGGCGGCATCGCCTGGTGGGGATACAGGTGGGATTGGAAGGTGCCGACCTTGCCCGAATTGCTGAATGCCTCTGCACCTTCTCCAGCCGAGCAAAGAGACGAGAAGAAGACCCAGCCCGCTGAGCAAGCAAAAGAAAAGGAGCTTCCGCCTATCCAACTGCGTTCCCAAGCAGCGATAGAAGAAGCGGGCATCCGGACAAGACCCATCGAAGAGAAGCTGATAGACGAGTATGTTACGGCCCACGGTCATATTGATTTCGATCAGAACCATTATGCCCATCTGGCCACACGTGCCAGCGGCACAGCTTGGCGCGTCTTCAAGCAAGCCGGGGATGAGATCAAGAAAGGCGATGTACTTGCCCTTATCGCCTGTCCTGAGTTGGCCCAGCTGAAATTTGATCTTCAGCAAACGCTCCTGATGGTGAAGTTGCGCGAGCGTTACTACCAGCGTCTGCGGAACGCAGGGACTTCGACTCCCGCCAAAGACTTGGAAAGCAGCGAATTCGCCCTGCGCGAGGCCCGCGTCGCCCTCTCGAAAACGCAGCAGTCGCTTCAGAACCTGGGCTTGCACGTCTCGCTCGACGAACTGTCTCCATTAAACGACGAACAAACCGCTGTGCGGCTGCGCACCTTGGGCATCCCTGATTCGCTGCTGCAACGGCTGGATCCCAATGCCGTCACCGGCAACAACCTGCTGCCGATGTACGCCCCTTTTGACGGCGTGGTCATCAAGCGTGACATCGTCATCGGCGAAATGGTCACGCCAGCGGCGCCGCAGTTTCACCTGGCTGACTTGCGGCGCTTATGGATCTGCTTACACGTCCGTTTGGAGGACGTCGGGCGATTACGGGAAGGGCAGGAAATCGCCTTCCATCTCGACGGCCCCAACGAAGACGCACCGCCGACCAAGATCAGCTGGATCAGCGCCGAGGTGGATGAGAAGACGCGGACTGTCGCCGTCCGTGCCGAGGTAGACAATCCCCAGGGACGCTTACGGCCGAACACTTTCGGCGACGCGCGCATCCTTGTGGGCCGGCAGAAACGTCTCATTGTGCCCAATGAGGCCTTACAATTCGACGGCGCCTCCTATCTTGTTTTTGTGCAAGGCCATTCGCCGACCGAATTCCAACCACGCCCGGTCCAACTCGGCCCTCGCCATCAAGAATTCACCGTCGTCCTCAGCGGCGTCGAAGCGGGCCAAACCATCGCTGTCTCCGGCAGCCACGTGCTCTTGTCGGAAATGTTTAAGGAACGCATCGCGGGCGAAGATTAACCGACCGGGGAGATATTATGCTTAACGCCATCATCGATTGGTCGCTGCACAATCGCTTCGTTGTCCTCACCGGCACCGTGGTTTTCATAACCTTGGGCGGTTGGTCGTTGTCGCAGCTAGGCATCGATGCGTTCCCCGATACCACGCCGGTACAGGTCCAGATCAACACCATCGCACCCGGACTGGCGCCCGAAGAGGTCGAGCGGCAGATTACTTTCCCGGTCGAGCAGGCCATCAACGGTCT
>JAJPIY010000144.1 GCA_021324515.1 Planctomycetota bacterium | reverse complement strand
GTCCTGAAAAAGTATGGCCTCGTCTGCGCCATTGCCCGCAGCCACGGCTTCGAGAAAGGTATGAACAATCCCAAATATCAAGAGATGTGTCTTGACAAGATGCGCACGGCCATCGACGCTTGCGCCGAGGCCGGTTTTCCCAATGTCATCACCTTTACCGGCTTCCGGGAAGACGTCCCCGATGACGTGGGTCTTAAGAACTGTGTGGCCGGCTACAAGAAGATCGTTGGCTATGCGGAGAAGAAAAAAATAACCCTGTGTCTGGAAATGCTCAACAGTCGCGTCAACGAGACCATGAAGGGGCATCCTGGCTATCAGGGCGATCACACCGACTACTGCATGGAGATCATCAAACAGGTCGGCTCGCCACGGCTCAAGCTGTTGTTCGACATCTATCATGTGCAGATCATGGACGGCGACGTTATCCGCCGCATTCGCCAATATGCCGAGCACATTGGCCATGTTCATACGGCGGGCAATCCGGGGCGAGGTGAGCTGGACGACACCCAGGAGATCAATTATCCCCCGATCATGCGGGCCTTGGTGGAAGTGAAGTACACGGGCTACGTCGGTCAGGAATTCATTCCCACGCGCGATCCGGCCAAGGGTTTGGAGGAAGCGGTGACGCTGTGCGATGTGTGAGCCTGTTTGCCAACCCGTCGTGCCAAATAAGGGCGTTCCTTGCTGGGGCGGCGGGCTGGCGGTCGGCATATGGGCGCTGCTAGAATATCCTGACATCCTTCCGATCGGGGGATCGGGAGCTTTTGCTATACCACCAGAACGAGCCATGAATTTTCAAATTGACGTTTCCTCCGCCCTACCTTGTCCTCCCGCTGAGCCTCCCGCCAAGTCCGGCGACATACCGGAAATTGCGGATTTGCTGCGGCAGCTCTTGGAGGTGCAACGCGAACAGTTGGCCTGTCAGCGTGCCACCGCCGCCGCCCATGATATCACTGCACGCTGGCGGGCTTTTCTGACGCGCTGGCAGTCAGACTTCCCGGACCTTGCCGACAATTGCCGTAAGGCCCTGCCGCATCTGGAACGCTGCTATGGGCAGCTCCTCCGTGAATTGACCGATAAACTCAACGACGAGGACGAGCACGGGCTGGATAACGACTTCGCCTTACAGGAATTCCTCGATCGTTTCGGCATGCGCCTGGCGCAGCTGGGCACCATCCTCAATCTGGTGGCGCCCTTGGCCGAGGCCGCTAATTCGTCGCAGGATTCGAGTGGTTAGGGGGTTAACCACGCCATCCCCTGCCCCCAGCGGAGAGGGCCGTGACCGTACCCGTTGTTGCGATTGTTGGCCGCCCGAACGTGGGCAAGTCGTCGTTGTTCAACTGGCTGGCGGGTCGGCGCATCGCCATTGTCGATCCGACAGCCGGAGTGACCCGCGACCGTATTTCCACGCTGGTGCCCATCCATTCCCACTACATCGAACTGGTGGACACCGGCGGCATCGGCGTCGCTGACGTGGATAACCTAACCGAACAGATCGAGCGGCAGATCCAGTTGGCTCTCGATCAGGCCCACGTTATTCTCTTTGTCGTTGATGGTCGGGCCGGCGTCATGGGATTGGATGAGGAAGTAGCCGAGCGGTTGCGCCACATTCCCAAGCCGGTCCTCTGTGTGGCCAATAAGTGCGATACCGAGGCGCTCGATCCGCAGGCAGCCGAGTTTTACAAGCTCGGTTTCGGCAAAGTCGTCTGTGTCAGCGCCCAGCAAAACCGCAATCGGGCCGAGTTGATGCGCCTTATCCAGGACCATTTATTAGGGGGCCAGAGGCCAGGGGCCAGAGACGGACAAGAAGCGGCGTCTTCTCTCGCCCCTGGTTCCTCGCCCCCTGCCCCGCAAATAAAGCTGGCTGTTGTGGGCCGACGCAACACCGGCAAAAGTACGTTCATCAACAGCCTGGCCCAGAGCGAGCGCGTCATTGTCAGCGAGGTGCCCGGTACTACACGCGACAGCATCGATGTCCGCTTTGAGCGCGACGGCCTGACCTTCTTGGCGATCGATACAGCTGGTGTCCGCAAGAAGAAAAGCCTGCAAAACGCCATTGAGTTTTACAGCCTGGCTCGCGCCGAGCGCTCCATCCGCCGCGCTGATGTGGTATTGCTGTTTCTCGACGCTACGCAGCGCATCAGCAAGGTGGACAAGCAGTTGGCCGAGTACATCCTGGAGCAGTACAAGCCGGCCATCTTCGTCGTCAACAAGTGGGACCTGATGACGCCGATGCCGACAGGTAAGATGGGCGATTACATCCGCGCGACGTTTCCGAGCCTGGATTTTGTGCCGATCGCTTTCATCACGGCCAAGTCAGGCAAGAACGTTCATGCCGTGTTGAACCTGGCGCAACACCTGCACAAACAAACCAATGCCCGCGTCAGCACCGGCGATCTCAATCGCGTGCTCCGGCAGGCGTTGCAAGCCGCGCCGCCGCCTTTGCGGCAAAATCGCCGGCCTAAGGTCTACTACGCCACCCAGGTCAGCGTCGCTCCGCCCACTCTGGTCTTGTTCACCAACGGACCGGAGCTGTTCGACAACACCTATCAGCGTTATCTGCTCAAGACGATCCGCGATCAGCTGCACTTTAATGATGTGCCGATCCGGCTGTACCTGCGTCGCCGCCAGCGCGCCGACCAGCCTTCGGTGGAAGAAATCCCCGCCCTCTCCGCTACGGAAACCGGCCGTGCGGAGAAACGACAACAATCGGAACTGTGGAAGGACATCTAATCATGACCTCCTTATCTCGCTTCCTTGGAGGGCGCTGCGGGCTGGTGGTCCTCGCCGGCATGGTTGCTCTGGTTCCTTGCTGGCGCTGGGGGCTGGCGAGTCGTGCAGCCGACGACAAGGCCAAGGTCGAGTATTTCAAAGGCCAAGTCGTGCCGTTGGCCAAACTGCTGGCCAAAGAGGGCGTCTCGCTCGACGCCGATGCGGCGCCGTACTGGTTGGCCCTGGTCGGCGAAGACGGCAAAATCTATCCGCTCGTCAAAGACAGCGGCTCACGCCTGTTTTTTCTGGACCCCGAGTTGCTCAACCGGCCCATGCGGCTGACGGGTCGGCTGCTGCCCAGGAGCTCGTTCTTGCAGGTCACGGCCGCCCATAGCTACATCAAGGGCCAATTGCACGAGATCTACTATTGGTGCGATGTCTGCTCCATTCGCCGCAACGAGAAGAACCCTTGCGAATGCTGTGGCGGGCCGATGGTGCGACGTGAAGAACCTGTCAAGAAGTAAGAACGCACCGCAGAAACACTGCGGACGCAGAAAAGAAAAAAAGAGAAGAAAGAGGATCAAAAAGGATCATCCGGAAATCACGGATCTCGATGTTTTTTGTTGTTTTTTGTCTTTTTCTTCTCTGCGTTTTTCTTTCCGAGGTCGTGGGCCCCTCTGGGGGTAGTTCTTTCGGCATCCACGGCGATTAGGGAGGATAGTAGAGTAGCTCCCGCGTTGCTCGGTCTTTGGAGTTGCTCTCATGCCCAAGGATGCCAAATTCGGAATGGTTGTCGGTGTGAGTTTGGTGATTATAGTAGCGGTGTTCTTTTATCGCAAAGAAGCACCGGCCATCGATCCAGCTGCTGCCACTATCGTCAAACCTGCTCTAGACCCTACACCGCCGCCGCTGCCGGTGAGCAACGGCCGCACGGTACAAGCCAAGGCGATGGCCAATACCCCCTAGAGCGTTTCATGGTTAGCTGCGAGCTGAAAGGGAAACGCGTTCCCGCCCCCTTTCGGGTCACGGCTTCTGCCGCCGACTACGGTGCAGCTAAGAATGGTCGGGCCAGCGTGTAGGCGGCCAGGGCGATGCCAGCCGTCACCACCATGCCGCACAGGAGGAGGGACAGCCAAGCACCGGGGGGCGAGGTGTTTTCAGGAGGTGGCAGCGGAGCCGACGCCGGCGTAGCCGCGTGCAGCGGCCGCGGCTGCACGCGCGGACGCAGTGGCGCTTCTCTCCTGGCCCCTCTCTCCGGAGGGGGAAGGGCAGAACGTGCGGCGGGACGGTTCGGCGGCGCCGTTTGGGCCGGAGGTTCCTCGCGTAGGGGATAGACCTTAAGCGGTCCTGTCGCAGGCTCCTGCGGCCGAGTTGATTCATCGCTGATTTCCATGCTGGAGGAGGGCCCGGGTTGCGGCCCTCCTAGGGCGTCTCGTTCACGGGCTGGTGGAGTAGAAGAGGCGCCGCTGCGCAGGTCGTGCAACAACGCTTCCGCTGTTTCCGGTGGATAATTGACCTGCAAATCGCGGATGTAAATCTGAATGTTGGTGGATTGCAGCGCCTGCGCGAATGAACTGAACGGCTTGAGCATGTGATGGGGATTGCTTTGCAGCAGCCGCTGGCGCAGGCGCTCCGCTCCTTCGGCATCACCCGACGTTAGCGCCGCTTCCGCCGCCAGGATGAGGAAGCGATCGCGCATCGCCGCCTGTCCCTGCTGGTCATACCAATCGGCAAGTTCCTTATATACCTGTAGCGCCGTTAGAATGTCCATAACAGCTGCCCCTCCCTGCCATTGCCTGAAACCAGGCGTTATTGGTATCATCTTCCCACGGTTTCTATATATGAAGCAACAGGCCAGGACAGGCCGCGCAGGTCCGATGGCGGACCTCCCTGGCAGGACGCGAGGGCAGGTGAGTAGAGTTGGAACGACTGCACGATTATCTGCGCGACAAGCGTGCCGAAGTGGAGAGGCGCCTGGCGGAGAGGTTGTGTCCGCAGGTGGGCCTACCGACGTCGTTGCTGGAAGCGATGCGCTACAGTCTGCTCGCGCCCGGCAAGCGTCTGCGGCCTATCCTGGTAATCATGGCGGCTGAGGCATGTGGCTGGACCGACCGGCAAGAAGCCGGTCTGACCGGCGATCCCTGGCCGGCGGCCTGTGCTGTCGAGATGATCCACGCCTATTCGCTCATCCACGACGACTTGCCCGCGATGGATGACGACGATATGCGTCGCGGCCAACCGACCTGCCACAAAAAATTCGGCGAAGCATTGGCCATCCTTGCGGGCGACGCCTTGCTGACGATGGCTTTTCAGGTACTGGCTGAAGGGTATCCCCCCCACACGGCCGCTGCCTGTTGCCGAGAGTTGGCGCGAGCGGCAGGGGCCGCAGGCATGGTCGGCGGTCAAGTCGATGACCTGGCCTGGGAACAAGGAGGCAAACCCAGTTTAGACGAATTGGAACAGCTCCACCTGCGTAAGACCGGAGCGTTAATCCGCGCCAGTTTGCGTTTGGGGGCCTTGGCGGCTTACGCTCCTCGCCTCCATCCGCCGCCGGCGCAGTTGCTGGAATGCCTGGACGGCTACGGTCGCTGCCTTGGCCTGGCCTTTCAGATTATCGATGACCTGCTCGACGTCGAAGGCGACGCCACGCAGACAGGTAAGCGGGTCGGCAAAGATGCAGCCCGCGGCAAATTGACTTATCCCGGCTTGCTCGGCGTCACAGAGAGCCGGCATCGCGCCGAACGGTTTGGCCGAGAGGCGGGCGAATACTTGAAACCCTTGGGGGCCGCTGCCGAGCTTTTGCTGGCCTTGGTTCCCTTTGTTCTGGAACGCGATCGGTAACGGATGCCGATCTGTTTAGAATTCTCCACTTCGCTACTCTAGT
>JAJPIY010000111.1 GCA_021324515.1 Planctomycetota bacterium | reverse complement strand
GGCGGTTCCAGTTTCTTGCGCAGCTCATTTTCGATGTGTTCGATAATCGCTGCTGCCACATTCACACCGGTGGTCTTTTGAATGCCTTCCAGGCCGGGCGAAGAGTTGACTTCCATGACCATCGGTCCTTCGTGGGATTCGATCAAATCGACGCCCGCCACGGTCAGGCCCAGGCAGCGTGCAGCGGCCAAAGCGGTGCGGCGATATTCCGCTGGCAAACGGACCTTCTTGGCCGTGCCGCCGCGATGGATATTCGAGCGAAATTCGCCCGCCACCGCCTGTCGCCGCATCGCTGCTACGACCTTGTGGCCGACCACCAGGGCGCGGATGTCCGAACCGCCGGCCTCCTTGATATATTTTTGAATCAGAATGTTTTGCTCCAATCCGTGAAACGCCTCGATGACGGAATGGGCCGCCATCGCCGTTTCCGCCAACACCACGCCAATGCCCTGGGTCCCTTGCAGCAGCTTGACCACCACCGGCGGGCCTTCGACTTGCTCGATGCAGCTGGGCACGTGTTCCGCCTGCCGCGTGTACACCGTGGGCGGCAAACCGATGTCATGCCGGCTCAACAATTGCAAACAACGCAGCTTGTCGCGCGAACGGGCGATGGCTTGCGATTCGTTGAGGCAATAAACGCCCAGCATCTCGAATTGGCGAACAACAGCCGTACCAAAATACGTGATCGAAGCGCCGATGCGCGGAATGACCGCGTCCACCGGTCCAACCGGCCGTCCCTGGTAGAGCAGTTCGGGGTTGCGGCGGCTGACCAAGATGTCGAACTGTAAGGTGTCGAGTACGCGCACGTCATGGCCCCGCTCACGGGCGGCTTCCACCAATGCCCGCGTGCTATACAACTCTTCGCGCCGCGACAAAATGACCAGGCGCATGGGAGCTTCCTCTTCTATTCCGTCGGCTCGTTTTTCAGCAGATACTTGCGGCTGACATCAACAACAAAATCGTTGGCCAACGCTTCACGGCCCAAGATCATACGGTAGCGCATGCGAGAGCGATTGGTAATGGTGATGCGGATGCGCTTGTGGATCGGCCCGAGGCGTACCGCTGTTTCCACAAGCGGTCGTTCTTCACGCACGCCGCCACTGTTCTTGACCCGGACCATCCGTAATACCGGGGTGGAGATGCGGGTGAAGTGGCCGGGATGGCGGCGATCCAGGGCCAGATACAACGTCGCCATCAATCCGTTGCCGGCCGTTTCCGTCAGTTCGTAGCGGACCACGTCCAGCGCCGAGGTGCGCGCGCCCGTATCGATCTTGACGCAGATGCGCCGCAGGTTCCACTCGGTGAACTGCAAGTGCTCCTTCCACCCGATCGGTACCAGCGGACGGTTGGCCGCGGCGGCGAGGGGTGCGTGTGCCAATGGTTCCAGCATGTCGGCAATCTCCCTTTTATTTGGACACGAAATGTTCCGGGGTAGGGGAGGGCGCGGGCGAATCCATGCGGCGATGCCGCCGCCATTGCCGCCATTGCAACATGCCGAGTATCGTCACCACTACCCCTGTGAGAAAACTGACGGTCAGTTGTCGCCAATCCGGCAAGGCGGCCCCGGAGCGCAGCGCCTCTGTCCCCGGAGGGGGCCTTTCCGGAAGAGGCTCGCGCTCCTCGCTGAGCAGAGAGAAATCTGTGGAGGCTGCTACGCCGCCGCTTTCGTTGGCCGCCGCACCGATTGCAGGCGCCAACAGCGCCCCGCGCGGCGCCAGCGACCAGAATAGCAATGCTTGCTTGCGGCGATCCGCACCCGAACCTGTGCCATCTCCGAACAACTCTTTGTACACCGGGACCGCTTCGCGGAGGATCTGATGATGCTGGCGCAGCTCGCGGTTGGAGGCCAGCTGTTTGCAAAAGTCCAGTACCGAGAAGGCCCAATCTACCTGACCCCGCATATTCAGCAGCTCGCCGTAAAGCCAATTCAGACGCAGATCATGCGGCCGCCAGAGTAGCAGTTGCAGGACGATCCGCTCGGCGTCCGCGGGCAGTCGGTCCCCCTGCTCGAAAACGATGCCGCCCGCTTCGTATCGCCCACTGGGACCGACGAAACGAATAGGGCCGAACAATTCGTCCAGGGGAGGCAATTCGCTGACGGCCCGGCCTTGGTTGCGAATCTGCTCGCGCTGGCGCAGCCGCATCAGCGTCAGGGCGTAATGCTCGGCATGACGATACCAGTTGGACTCCCAGCGATCCCATTTGAGAAAGTGCGTCGGCCAACTCCGCAGCGCTTGCGTTTGCAAGTCGATGGCGCGCTGCAACAGGGCGTCCTCTTCCTGATAAGCGCTGGCCAAGTTAAGCAGCAGCAAAAAGTAAACCGAATGATCCGGCGGCACTACGCGCAGTGACTCCTCCAAGATTGTGCGAGCCTTGGGATAGCGCCCCATACGGATCAAACAGGCGCCCAGATTGACGCGCTCCAGGGGCGTGAGGGCGCCGTGGCGCTGCCGCGCTTCCAAGGCCGCCAACTGCTTTTCGTAAGCTGCGCGGAGCGAATCGGCTTGGGGAGGGGCCTTCGCGGCATCGTGGACCGCGCGCAATTCCCCCAAATGCATGAGCACGCGCCAAATCGGATCCAGGGCATTGACCTGAGCATAATCGCTGGGATACTTGGGCGGCGGATCGAGATGGTAAACGCCGGCCTGGAGGGCCCCGGCCTGCACTCCTACGCCCATCAGCAGCGCGGCACTCAGCACGATTCGACGCATCGTATCACCTCACACCTGCCGAGGAGGAGCGATAGCATAGTATCCAGGAAGTCCCTAGGCCAGCCGCGTGGTCCCGGACACATTGATCCTGCCGGGCCTTCGAGGGGTCAACGTTGTCCTACTCGTTGTCTCAATCATTATAGCGAAAAACCTCGGAGCGGGGGACGGCAGCTCTCCCAGACTTCGCCTCGGAGGCTCCCCCCTCACGCCCTGAAGGATGAGAACACGTGATGAGAACAGGCCAGTTTGGGTTGACTGGTTTGCAAGGTTGGTCACAATAAAGGAATGGGCAGATTACACTCTTCGAAAGATGGAAAAGCGAAAGGACCGATCTACATGACCCAGGCGATGTTGGCTCGTTGGCTGGAGACCGTGCTGGCGCTCGGACTGCTGGCCCTTCCTCTGCGTGCGGAACGACCTCAAGCGGAACAAGATAACCCCTCGCAGCCCTATGTAGTACTGGTGGGCATCAGCAACTACGCGGACAAGCAAATCAAACCGCGTCCCCATGCGGAGGAAGACGCCAAGGCGCTCTTCGATCTGTTTACCGACAAAAAGTATCTCGGCGCTGACGCCGCGCATAGCCGGTTGCTCTTGGGAGATTCGGCCAAGGTTCCTGGCAGCCAACCCGCCACACGCGCCAACATCCTTAAGGCCCTGCACTGGGTCGCCGACAATGCCAAGGTCGGCGACCTGGTCATCTTCGGCTTCTTCGGCGAAGGTGGTCCTCTGGGCAATACCGGAACGCACCGCTGCTATTTCGCTGCCGATTCGACCTTTGCGGGGCGTGAAAAGGATGCTCTGGCCGCTTCGGAGATCGGCGAAGTCCTCAAAGATCTCAAGAGTCAACATTTCTGTATTCTGCTCGATGTAGACTTCAAAGGCTTCCTCACCACCGATAAGAAAATTGCCGAGCCGTCCCTGGGGACCACTCTCTACCCAGAATTTCTGGGCGGTGAAGAGAAGGACAGCGAAGAAGAGTTGGCCAAACCCGGCCGTGTCCTCTTCAGCCTCCTGTCCAGCCGCGGCCTGGCGCGGCCCTTGGACCTCAAAGACCACGGCATCTTTGCCGACGCTGTCTTGCACGGTCTGCAAGGCGCGGCTGACAAGGACGGCTACGAGCCCGACGGCCTGATTACGGTGGATGAGCTGCGGGAATATCTCACCAAAGAGGGACGCGAACAGATCCGCACGCACGCCAAAAACAAAGAGGAGAGCAACCTGTTTTTCGTGGCCCTGGGCGGCCGCGGCAATCACTATGTGTTGACGCACAATCCCGCCGTGGCCCAAAAAGTCCAGGCGCAGCAAGAGAAGTTCGCCCAGTTGGTTAAAAGCGACAAGGCACTCAAGGATTTCGCCGAAGAGGGCAAGACCCTGCTGGCCCGTATGCCGCGCTTGGAGGCGCAGCGCAAACTCCGCAAGGAGTATCAGGCGCTCCTGGACGGCAAAATCAACCTCGAACAATTTCTCGATCACCGCAAGGCCCTTGTCGAAAGCACCAAACTGCCGCGGGCCGAAGCAGTTGAGTTCGCCGAGAAGATCATGGACGCCATCCGCATCATCACGCGTGGCTACGTCAAAAAGCTCGATCCGCACGACATGGTGGTGTGGGCCATCAAGGGCCTGTATCGCCAAGTGGACGTGACCGGCACCACGCCTGTGCTGTATCCCAACAAAATCCCCGACGAGATCGCGGCCAAGCTCAAAGATGTCGCCGACATGAATGAAGAACAACTGATCACGTTATTGGCCGATGCCCGCCAGGCAGTCGGCAAACGCGAGGATCTCGACAAACACAAGGACATCGATTGGACGCTCAAGCGGATGCTCCACCGGCACACCGATCCGTACACCACCTACGTCGATAAAGAGGAAAAGGAGCGGATGAAGCGCGAGATCGGCGGCCGTTTCCCCGGCGTCGGCATCCAGATCCGTAAGGACAGCGCCACCGATCAGCTTCTTGTGGTCACGCCGATCAAAGGCAGTCCCGCTTACAAGGCTGGCATCCAGGCCGGCGATCTGATCACCACGGTCACCCGCGAGGTCGATAGCGAAGGCGAACCGCTTAATCCACCGGAAGTCCTCCCTACCAAGGGAATGGAACTGAACGAAGCCGTCGAGAAGATCACTGGCAAACCCGGCACCAAGGTCCGTTTGACCGTCCAGCGCGAAGGCGCAGACAAACCGCTCGAATTCAATCTGACGCGCGGCTATGTCGATGTGGAGTCGGTCCTCGGTTTCAAACGCAAGCCCGACGATAGCTGGGACTATATGATCGATCCGCAGAACAAGATCGCCTACGTCCGCTTGACCCAGTTCGCACGCAACAGCTACCGCGACATGCATCGGGTCATGCAAGACTTGAAAGAATCCGGCATCAAGGGCTTCATCCTCGACCTGCGTTTCAATCCCGGCGGCCTGCTCGACGTTGCCTACGATATTTCCGATTTATTCATCGACGACGGCGTGGTCGTTAGCATCCGTGAACGCAATCAGCCGGAAAAAGAGCTTACCGGCCATTCGCGCGGCAGCCTGCTGGACTTCCCGATGGTGTGTCTGGTGAACGGCTCCAGCGCCAGCGGCAGCGAGATCGTGGCGGCTTGTTTGCAAGACCACGATCGCGCCTACATTATTGGCGAACGTAGCTACGGCAAAGGCAGCGTCCAGCACATCCTCGAGTTTGACGGCGGCGAAATCAAGCTGACCACGGCCACTTTCTGGCGGCCCAGCAAGAAGAACCTCAACAAGTCCAGCACCTCCGGCAAAGAGGAAGAGGACTGGGGGGTCGTGCCGAACAAAGTCATCAAACTGACGGCCCGCGAACACGATGAGCTTTTTGAGCACCTGCGTGACACGGAGATCATCCAGCGCAAGGACAAACCGGCAGAGGTCAAAAAGTTCGAAGATAAACAGCTCGACGCCGCTCTCAAGTACCTGCGCAGCCAGATCCAGACGGCCAGGAAGTGATTTCCGGAGCGGCGTTGCCGGCTGGTAGGTGTAGACCGACAAATCCAGTAACGCTTAGAGGGCCTAGGGAGTAAGTCTCTCCGGCCCTCTTTTTGCTTTAAGTCCGGTTGCCGAGGCACCCTTGCTGGCGCATGATTGGTTCGCGGACAGCTGCATTTACTCGTGTAGCGAGGTTTTGCCGAAACGTTGCAATGCCTCGGCAAAACCTCGCGGCATGAGGCTGTCTCGACAACACCCGTCATTTACTCCCGTTCTGGGATGGATTGCGACAAGGGGACCGCACATGAATCGGTTTCGTTTAGCGACTTCGACGATGTTGGTTGGCGTTCTGTTGGCGACAGGGTGCGCAAGCCCCTGTGGCGGCTGCCGGGATGGCCTTTTTCACCGTGTGAGCATGTTCCGTGCGCGGCGGGCGTGTGCCTGCCCGTGCGAATGCTGTAGCAGTTGTGGAGGCGGCGTTCCCATCGTCGGGACCGCCTGTTCCGAGGGTTGGGGCGACGGCCCGATCTTGGAGCCGCCAGGCCCGCCGCTGTCGGCCCTGCCGCCGCCGCCGACAGGAGCAGCGACACCGGCCCCGTTGCCACCCAGTTTGGGGGCGCCGCTGGGAACGCCGGCTGATCCAGGACGTTTGAATCCGGTCCCCAACGGGGCCCAACCTCTGCCGGCCGAACCTTCCTCGCGTCTGGGCCGCCGCTAGAAGCCTATCGGAACTTCAGGGCAGGCTGACGTGAGTACTCCGAAATCTCCGGCGCGCGCGACCGCGCAAGGGCCGGCGGACAAAACTCCCTTTCTCCTCCTTGTAGGGGCGGAAGTTTTGCCTGCCGGCCTAACCAATCGGAAAGAGGGTGTACCTGTAGATTTGAGGCCCAAACCTCCGCTCAGGGCCGAATCCTGTTATTACACCTGCGACTTGAAAAGGCGCTCTTGTCTTTTTCTTTGCATTCCGCATGCTGAATTCTGCACAGGTTCCTCGTCCTTGTAGAAAAGATACGGCACTATGAAGTCTCTCCTTCCTCTCGGCAGGCTGGCGGCCGGCCTATTGCTGGTAATGACAAGCGGTTGTCAGCAAGCCCCAGCACGTCCCCGCGTCGCCTTCGTGACCAACAACCCAGAAACTTTCTGGACCTTTGCGGAAAAAGGTTGCGCCAAGGCCGAGAAGGACTTCGATGTCGAAGTCGTCTTCCGCAAGCCCGACGGCGACGCTGCCTACCAGACCATGCTTATCGACGACCTGGTCAATCAAGACATCAAGGCGCTTGCCGTCAGCGTCATCAATCCTCAGGGCCAGTTCGCCCATTTGCAGGAAGTGGCGGCCCAAGTCCCGCTTCTCACGCAGGACAACGACGCGCCAGATTGCGGTCGGGTTTGCTACCTCGGTACGAACAACTACCAGGCCGGCCGCGCCGTCGGCCAACTGGTCAAGGAAGTGCTGCCCGAAGGCGGTGTGGTGGCTGTCTTTGTCGGCCAAACCGAGCCGCTCAACGCACGCCAACGCCGCCAAGGTATGCTCGATGAGCTGGCCGGCAAGCCGGAACCGAAAGACATCAACGACATCGATTACGGACCTGATGGGCAAATGTACGGCAAATATCGGCTTTATCGCACCTATACCGATCAGCCCATCGGCAGTCAAAAAGCCACCGAGAACGCCAGTGACGCCTTGACAGATTTGGCCGACGAGAACAATTTGTGCTTCGTTGGTCTATGGGCCTACAATCCGCCGGCCATCCTGTCGGCGGTCCGAGACAAAGGCAAACTCGGCCAAGTCAAGATCGTCGGCTTCGACGAGAACGAGGCCACCCTACAAGGCATCCTCGATGGCCACATTTACGGCACGGTGGTACAAAACCCCTTTGCTTTCGGTTACCATGCTGTGCGCATCATGGCGGCGTTGGCCAAGGGCGATCGCTCTGTGCTGCCCAAAGACGGCGTCTTGTACTTCCCTCACCGCGTCATCACCAAGGACGGCGGCGAGGGCCGCATCCCCGCTGCGGTGTTCCAGAAGGAAATACGCGAATTATTAGGTGGTTAGCGACGCTGCGACGAAGCGTCGGGAAGGTACGACGCCTCTACGAAGTGTCGCCCACCGACAACGGTATTTTATGTTGCAAGCACGTGGCATCTGCAAAGCATTCCCGGGCGTGCAAGCGCTGGATGGTGTGTCGCTATCTGTTTCGGCTGGCGAGGTGCTGGCGGTGATCGGCGAGAACGGCGCCGGCAAATCGACGCTCATGAAAATCCTGGCCGGCATCTATGCACCCGATGCCGGTGAATTGCTCCTCGACACCGAACCCGTATGCTTCCGCAACGTTGCCCAGGCCATGGCGCGCGGCATTGTTCTGATCCACCAGGAATTGAACCTGGCGGACAATCTCTCGGTAACGGCCAATCTGTTTCTTGGGAACGAAGAGGTTCGCGGCGGCTGGCTGGGTTGGCTGGATCGTCGCAGGATGACCAGCCGCGCACGGCAGCTGCTGGAACGTGTCGGCCTGGAAGTGGCGCCGAATCGCCTGGTCGCCGACCTGTCGTTGGGGCAGCGGCAAATGGTCGAGATCGCGCGGGCTTTGTCGCGGAAGGCCCGCGTCCTCATCATGGACGAACCTACCTCTAGCTTGACGCCACGCGAGACGGAACGCCTGTTCGCCGTCATGGCCGAGTTGAAGCGTTCCGGCGTGGCTGTCGTCTACATCTCGCACCGGCTCCAGGAAGTACAGGCCGTCGCCGATCGCGTTGTCGTCCTGCGCGACGGCCGCAATTCTGGCGAATTGACGCGCGACGAAATCACCCCTCGCCGCATGGTCGAGCTAATGGTTGGCCGCGACTTGAAGCAGTTCTTTCGCCGCAGCCATGCCGTCCCGGAAACCGAACGGCGCATTCGACTCGAAGTCCGCGATGTGTGCTACCAACGAGGTCCACAAACACCGATTTCCTTTACCGTGCGCGGCGGCGAGATCGTCGGCATGGCCGGCCTGGTCGGTGCCGGCCGCACCGAATTGGCCGAGGCCCTGTTTGGAGTGCGCCCGCTGGTCCGCGGCGAAGTGCGATTGGACGGTCGGCCCCTTGCCCTGCATTCGCCCCGCGACGCCATCGCCGCGGGGCTGTTTCTGGCCCCCGAAGATCGCCGACAATACGGCCTGGTCCTCGAAGAAAGCGTCCAGCACAATCTCGGACTGCCGAACCTTGATCGCAACAGCCGTCTCGGAATGGTTTTGCGCCGCCGTGAAAGGGACATGGCCCAGCAATTGTGCCAACGGCTGCGCGTACGGACGCCGCGCCTGAACCAACCGGTCGGCCTGCTGTCGGGCGGCAATCAACAGAAGGTCGTGTTTGGCAAATGGCTGGCGCGACAGCCGC
>JAJPIY010000363.1 GCA_021324515.1 Planctomycetota bacterium | reverse complement strand
GCGAAACTTAAAAGGAATATAGAAGAAAAAGAAACTTAGTCAAGAAGTTTGCTCGCGCTTTTCCTCTTCTCGCCGCAGCCTCATACGGAAAGTACGTTTTTTGGCGACCCGGCGATTTCTTCACGAAAGGCCGAGGTCGGTCAGGCGAACCGTGCGCCGTGCCGGCGGCGAAGTCAGGCACGCCTGGGCCACGCCGAGGCGGAGAGTGACGTCTTCATGCATGCGCTGATCGTGCTCTTCGCGCTCGAAGCAGAGAGTGGCCTGGCCGACGCGGAAACAGAGCGGTGCGGCTTCGCCGACATAAGCGGCAGCAACGTGCGAATGCACTTCGCCAACCAGTGGCTCGCAGCAGTCCAGCGGGATGTGCAAAGTGATTTCTTGCCGTGTGATCCGTCCATACCACGGCTGCACGGAGAAGGCGCGGTGTTGGGATACACAGTAAGCCAACAGAGCGGCGTAGCTAGCGAAACATTCGTTCCACGGCAGTCCCGGCAGCGCGGGGTCGCCGGGTCGCAGCACCGCTTCCAGATCCGGTGCGCTGCCCTGCCCCGGATCAAGCCGGACGCGGCAGGAACGATCGTCGCCGACGTGTACTTGAGCGCTTTGGAAGAGGTGCATGGGCATGCCTTCGGACAAAAGTCGGGCGGCCAAGGCATAGGGCGTACTGGCAATGGCGTTGGTGACGAAGTAGACGCCGCACAACCCTGTATGAGGATCGACGACGTAAATGCGCCAATTGCTATGCACGGGCGAGGGCAGGAAGCGGCGCAAAGGGCCGAGCAGGCGCGGCCCAAAATGGCCATGACGAAAGGTCAGGTGCGTGAAGAGGGCATAGCGGCCAGTGGGGCCGAGGCGTTGCAGTTCTAAACCTGCCGGCACAAAAGGCCTCAGCCGATCCGCTTCGATGAGATAATTGACGTAAAGGACATCGGTGATATCACTCAAGAAGGCGAGCGGCGGCAGCCATTCACAGTAGGCGCGGAGCAGCCGACTGTTGGCCAGCACTTCCAGGGCGCGCGCGGCCAAACCGCGTCCCGGATGACGCCACGGTGCCATCCGGCCGTGTTTTTCATCCGGCCGCGCGCGCCGCAACACCTGCTCGGCAACCTGGGCCAACCAGAACAACAAGAGGGCGAAACCGCCCGCGGTGCTGACGCCAACCACGGCCGGGGTCGGCTGCCATCCCGCTGGCATAAGCAAGCCGATACTGCCGATTGCTAACAGGCCCCAGGTGAGCAGGGACAAAACGGTCAAGCCTTTGGTCCATGTGCCGGCCGCAGAGAAACACCACGTCCAGCTCAAGGCCATGCCCAGATACAGCGCTCCCCCCCAGACCACGACGGCCTGATAGGCTTGGTCTTCCAACATCCGATAAGAGGCCGGCTCGCCGCTGTGTTCCGCTTCGGCGGCGAGGTCGAGGCCGCGCGTCGTCCACAGAATTTGTCCGGCCTGATCGGGCGCCACGGCCAGCAGGGTAGACCACAACGCAGCGATGGCCGGCAGGCGCGGCACCCAGGAGGTTCGCCAAAGGGCCAGGCTGGTCAGCACATTCATCAGGGCAGCCGCCTGCCAGGGCAGCCAACCCAGCCGCCACAGCCAGGGATGGGCGGCCAGGTAGCTGATGCGTTCGGCATCGCTGGCCGAGCCGCCGCCGGGCAGCCCCGGCGCCAGCAACAACGGTGTGGCGACTACGGCGACAAGGTGAACGCCCAGGTTGACAAGCAAGGCTTGCTCCAGAAACCGTGCCGCCACGCGCGGCTCGTTTTTGGCAAGGGCGTACATCCGAGACTCCTGATGCTTTCCGAGCTGCTCTTTAGTGAGGAGTGAGGAGAAAGAAACCCCTTCTTTCTCCTCATTTCTCACCGGCCCCAGCAGGCGGTTGAGCACTCATGGACGTACCGCCGGCCATGCGCTCGTAATCGCTGATCTTTTTGTGCAAGGTATTGCGGTTGATGCCCAGGCGCTTGGCCGCCGTCACTTGCACTCGGTTGCAGGCGATCATCACCTGCTCGATCAGTTCGCGTTCGACGGCACCGACGATGCGCTCGTTGAGCGTGCCGTCGGGCAAGGTCTGGATGCCGGTGCGGACCAGCTGCTGGATCTGGCTTTGCAAGTCGGTGCCGCTGCGGCTGCGGGCGGCACGCCATCGTTTCGCGCCCTGGCCCGGCGGCGTCAGCAGGTCCGGAGTCAGCGGGCCGCCTCCCGCCAATACGACAGCACGTTCCATGTAGTTCTCCAACTCGCGGACGTTGCCCGGCCAATCGTAATCGAGCAACAGCTTAATGACCGCTGGCGTCAGCTCCGGCGGATCGCGGCGATGCTCTTCGGCATGACGTGCGAGGAAAAAACGAGCCAACGCCGGAATGTCTTCGCGACGTTCGCGCAGCGGCGGCAGCTCCAGGGATACCACGTTGAGGCGGTAGTACAGATCATCACGGAAGCGGCCGGCGACGATCTCGTCTTCCAGGTATTGATTGGTAGCGGCGATGACGCGGGTATCGACGTGGATGGTACGGCTCTCGCCGACGCGCTCGAACTCCTTCTCCTGCAAGACCCGCAACAGTTTGACTTGCAGCTTCGGACTCATGCTGGAGATTTCATCGAGAAAAATAGTGCCGCCGTGCGCCGCCTCAAAACGGCCGGTCTTGTTATCGATGGCCCCGGTGAAGGCGCCTTTGACGTGGCCGAATAGTTCGCTCTCCAACAAGCTCTCGGCCAAGGCGCAGCAGTTAACGCGGACATACGGACCTTCGGCACGGGGGCTGAG
>JAJPIY010000412.1 GCA_021324515.1 Planctomycetota bacterium | reverse complement strand
TCCAACTCGAATGTTTTCAGCCCCTGTTTTCTCGTTCCTTGGATCGCTACAATTGCGGCAACCTCCTCATGGCGGGGAGGGGCCAAGCGGGGTATCGTCCTTTCGCAGGAGTAGGAGTTTCATGCCGAAAGTCACGTTTATCAACGAGAAAAAAGAGATCGAAGTTGAACCGGGGGCCAATCTTCGTGAAGCAGCTCGCAAGGCCGGCATCTCCGTATACAAGGGCCTAGATCGTTATCTCAATTGTCGCGGCTTCGGCCTCTGCGGCACCTGCAAAGTGCTGATCAAAAAAGGGATGGAAAATCTCAACCCCAAGACGTTTATCGAGCGGCTCAACCTCAACCTACACCCGACAACCATCTTTGCTCGCATCGGTCACGAAGACGAGATGCGGCTGGCTTGTCAGGTCCAAGTGAACGGCGATTGCACCGTACAAACAACGCCGGAATTCAACCTCTGGGGCGAGAATTTCTGGCAAAAGCCCTATCCCAATAAATAAGCCGTGATCTGTTAGCAAAGAGAGCCACAAAGAGAGCCACTCTTCGGCTATGGACTATGGCCCCGGCTGTACTTCCAATTTCCAGGGCGAAGTCCGCTCGAAGTACTGGCGCGCGGCAGCGGCCTTGGGATCGACCCCCAGCGACTGCAACGACAGGGTGATGGCTTTACGAACGCTTTCCTGCTGTATTTTGTTAGAACTGTAGACAATAGCGATCGGCTTCGAGACGCCCTGAATGATGTTAATCGAAATAGTGCCGGATTCCCACCTGTCAAACGTCAGGGAAGCTGTTTGCCAGGGAGGTTTGATTTCTATGCGGGTGGCCGTCTGGCCGGACATTCCGTAGTGGGCCAAGACTCGGGCGGCGAACTCCTTGTCGTCGACAGCGGCGAAAGCCATGTCCACATAATGGAAATCGCTGTTGCGCGGATCTGCGGCATAGCGCCACATCAGTTCGCCACGTGCCTGCGGCTTTGGAAGGATCCCCTTGGGCGGGCGAAAGTAGACGTTGGCCACCGGCAGGTCAACGCCCTTCTCGTCCCTCTGAGTCGGAACCTGTACCGGCTTGTCCAGATATTTCTGCTCTTCACGGAAGCGCGCTTCCCGCTCTTGCGCATCGCGCATCAGCGCTTCGTAGTCAGACAGACCACAGGCGGGCACGGCCAACAGCAGCAGGACCAGGCCAAACCGGCGAACACAAGTCGAGGCGGATGCTGGCATCACAAGGAGATCCTCCAGTAACGGAAACCCTTCTCCAACATAGCAAAATGGCCAAGTAATTTCCAAACCAGCCCGAAGCATTGACGGCGAGCAGAATCAAGCCTCTCGCTCACGGCGAAAGGGGAGATACAATTACGGGCGCGGAATCTGAAAGGAGCAGCAATGGTCCGCTACAGTTTTGCCAACAAAGTCGTACTGGTCACGGGTAGCTCGCGCGGCATAGGGGCGGCCATCCTGGAGGGTTTTGCTGCTGCCGGGGCCGTCTGCATTGTCAATTACTTCGCCGACGCCGATGGGCACAATCGCCGCGATGCCGACGAGACCGCCGAACGCCTGCGTCGCTACGGCGTCCCGGTCCACGTTTTCGAAGCCGATGTAAGCCAGTATGATTCAGTCGCCGCAATGATGAAACAGATCGCCGATACGTGCGGCGGCCTAGACATCCTGGTCAACAACGCTGGTATTGTCCGCGATCGCACGGTCAAGAAAATGACGCCGGATGAATGGCGGAGTGTGCTACAAACCAACCTCGACGGGGTGTTCTATTGTTCGAAGCTGGGCGCCGAGATCTTGCGCGACGGCGGCCGGATCATCAACGTCGCCTCGATTTCCGGCGTGGCCGGCTTCCACGGCCAAGCTAACTATGCGGCGGCCAAAGCCGGCGTGATCGCTTTCACGAAAGTGTTGGCCAAAGAGCTGGCCCGCCGCGGCATCACTGTCAATGCTGTGGCCCCCGGCGTTATTCAAACGCCGATGCTGGCCGGCCTCAAGCCAGAAACGCTCGCCGAATACGTCAAGCAAATCCCCATTGGCCGTGTCGGCCGGCCCGAGGAAGTCGCCCATGCTGTGTTGTTCTTTGCTTGTGAGGAGAGCAGCTACATCACAGGACAAACCTTGCCGATCACAGGAGGCTGGTTTTGAATCGTCATCCGCTAGCCGCCGTCCGCTATCCCCCCACAACAACGGTGGCCAAGCAGCTGCCGGGCAATCATCGGCCGCCGGCGCTGCATCGCTTCTTCCTGGACGATCGGGAAGAAACGGCAGTCGGCGAGCTGGCGCGAGATGCTCGCTTGGCCCTGGTGGAAGCGGCTTTGTTAATGGCGGATGAGCCGTTGACGTTACGTCGTTTGGCCGCCGTCGTCGGATTAACTGACAATTCCGAAGTGCGCCGGCTCGTGCAGCGCTTGCAGGCGTTGTACGATCAAGACGGCACGGCCTTCCAGGTCGAGGAGTTGGCAGGCGGATTCCAATTATTGACGCGGCCGGAATATCATCCCTGGCTGGTGCGTTTGCGCCGTGCCGGCAATGAAATGCGTCTCTCCGCCGCTGCCCGCGAGACCTTGGCTATTGTTGCTTATCGTCAGCCGATCACCCGTGCCGATATTGAGGCGATCCGCGGTGTGCAATCCGCTGATATGCTGCATCAGCTCATGGAAAAAGGCTTGGTCCGCATCGCTGGGCGTGATGACTCACTGGGGCGGCCCGTGCTCTACGGGACGACCAAGAAGTTTCTGCAGGCGTTTGGCTTGCGAAGCCTCCGCGATTTGCCGCAAGCGGAGGAGTTGGTAGAGCCCGCGCGCAAACGCAAGAAAACGGATGCCGAGCCGGAAGTGTGAGCGAGAAGGAAGCGTCTTTCGCTTGCGCTTCCGGCTCGGTTCGTTGGAGCACCTTACGGCCAGAGATACACCCCGGGATACACGCCTCCATAGTAGTAGCTGGCGTAAACCGGCGTGTAGTAATAGACCGGCGTGTAATAGTGGCTGTAGACCGGTGTGTAGTAGTAGGCGGGTGTGTAATAATACACTGGGTAGCTGTAATAATAACTATATGCCGGATAGTAATACGCCGGATAATAGGCGTAATACGCCGCACCCCATCGGCCCCACCAGGCGTTCGCCTGCGACGGCATTGCCACCACCGCAGCGAGGGCCACACCAAACATCACCAACGTCAACATGAGCTTGCGCATCGGAATTCTCCTCCACAGTTGCACTCGTGCAAGGGCCGGGGGAGGTTGTCTGCCTGTACGCCCCGGTCCTCTATATTGAACCAATAGCAAAAGAAGTACCAAATTGCCGCGCCTGGACTGGGCCAAGTGAACGCACGTACAATGGGAGAAGCCATCCCACATCCACAAGAAGATAGGAAGAGAGAACGATCATGGCGAAGCAACATCGTTACTCTAGAGTTCACTCGACGAGGCGACACTAAACAGAAGGACCTCCCCGAGCGTCCCAGAGAGAGAAAACGAAGAGCATGAATCAGCCCCGGCGGCGCAGCAGGAACAGCGTTTGATCATCTTGCAATTCGGTCTGGCCGGTGAAACGCTGCACGGCGGCGCTGACTTCATCGGCGCATGCTTCCAACGACAACGAGGTGCGCGGCCCGCCCAGCACCTCACACAACTGCTCCTTGCCGAACATCTCCTTGCGATCTGGCGCGAATGCTTCGGTGAAACCGTCGGTATAAAGGATCAGCGTCTCGCCGCGTTCGAGGGACAAGCTCGTGTCACGGATGTGCGGTTCGACGACGGAGCCGAGCAACATGCCGGGGGCCACAGCCACTTCCTCAACGCGGCCATCGCGGCGGCGGAGCAAGGGCGGCGGATGACCGCCGCACGCCAGCAGCACCGAACCATCGCGGCGATCGTAAACGCCGTGCAACATCGTGACGAACATGGAGGCTGGATTGTCGTCAGCCAAGGCGCGGCTGAGGCGTTGCAGCAGGTCCGCCGGGCTGCTCGCCGACGGCGTCAGATGGCGGATCAAGGTCCGCACAGCGATCATGAACAAGGCGGCGGGCATCCCTTTGCCGGAAACATCGCCGAGGAAAAATGCCAAGCGGCCATCGGGCAAACGGAAGAAATCGTACAGATCGCCGCTCACCTCGCGGGCTGGGTGGACGCGCGCAAACAACTCTGGATCGCCGTCCGCGAATAGTTCGAAGTCGGTGGGCAGAAACGCTTGTTGGATGTCACGCGCCAGCCGCAATTCCTGGCGCAGCCGTTCTTCCCGCAGCCGTTCGGCGTGCAAGGCAGCGTTTTCCAGCACCGTCGATACCTGGATGGCCAACGTGGTTAGCAGTTCCAGGTCGTCGGCGCTGAAGGCATGACCAGGCCGTAGGCAATCGAGCTGGATCACACCCAGGCGGCGATTCTCCCAACCTAAAAGGGGCACGCATAGAAACGAACGCAGATGCAGCGAAACCAGCGTGGCCGACAGCACCAGGTTGGGATCATCGCTCACGTCCACGCTGAGCAAACCGACGCCTTCTTCCAAAGCGCGGCGAACGATGGTTCGGCTATAGGGAAAATCGCCCTGCCCCTCGCTCTGGTGCCGGCTGCGCTGGGCGCGTACCTTCAAGCGTTCGCCTTCGCATAAAAGGACCATGCCGCGGTCGGCCTGCGGGAACAGCCGCAGTAAATGGTCAAGCAAGCGGCCCAGGAGCGGCCCCATCTCCAAAGTACGGCCCAGGTGCTGGGCGATCTCCAAAACCACTTGCAATTTGTAGGCCGGGTTTTGACTCAAGAGCGTGGCGCTGGACGGTGCAGCGCTGATCTGAGCGCGGATGATCTGATCGGGCAACGGCAGGGGATCGGGCGGTGCAGGCGGATCGGCACGCAGGTTCAAGACATACGGGCCGATTTGCAAGGCGTCGCCCTCGGTCAAACGCGTCGGGCCGTTGATGCGCCGCCCGTTGACGAAGGTGCCGTTGCTGCTGCCGACATCTTCAACAAAGTATTCACCGCCGTGGCAGAGGATGCGGGCGTGCTGACGGCTTACCGCCAGCGATTCCAGAACGATGGCGGCATCTTCTTGGCGGCCGATAAGCAGACTATCGCCCGTCAGCGCGAAGCGCTGGCCGGGATTGGGACCTTTGATCGTCACCAGAGACGCCATGCCTCTCTTTTACCGCGAAGGGCAGGGATTTGCCAGCCCCGCCGCGTCAAGTTGCCAGCACGCAGCGCCCCTCCCCAGTTGTCAGTCCGCAGCGCCAGCAAGGCCCCCCATTACTTTTTCTCCGACGG
>JAJPIY010000214.1 GCA_021324515.1 Planctomycetota bacterium | reverse complement strand
GCCGGATGGCCTGCTGGCCAAGCGCGGGCAAAGAAGATGAGAAGAGAATCTCTTTGAGAGCGAAACTATTCGCCTCTTCGCCCTCTGTCAAGGGCGAAAATCATGAATTTTTCGCAAGGTTGCGGGGCCGGTATACCTACCGAGGCCAGCAAGGCAAGGGCCGTAGAAGGGTCACAACTTATTTCTGGGCTTTTTTGTCGGCGTTCTCTTTGTTGTCTCCGGGGATGTTTTTTTTCAGCAGTTCCACAGACAGCAGCAAGGCGGTACCGTCACTCAGCGGTGCGAACATGCGGTTGGGTCCGAAAGGCATCGGCGTGGCCGCCGGCATGGCACTGGTGCGTAGTGTGTAGCCAGGCCCCTTCTGCTGACCGGTGTTTGGATCGATGCCCACGTAACGTCCCGACTGCAAGGCCAAGACCAGCATGTCCTCGATGCGCTGAGGTGGGCCGAGGATAGCTGGGCCATCGGTGGAGTAAGTCCATAGCGGTTGCGGCTTGTCCGGATCAATCCAGAGCAGGCGGCGTCGATCGAGCACACAGCCGATGCGCCAACCGCCTTCAGGGACTGCTTGCACGAAAGGTCCGGCGCTAAGATTGCCTTTGAAGGGCCAGGCGGCCCCTGGTTGGAGCATGCCGTTCTGGGCCACAGTAAAAAGGCGCAGCAGGCCGGAGGAATCGGCGACGACAATGCGCGGCGGCTGCTTCTCACTAGCAGGCAGCAACACCGGCGGGGCCGCTATCAGATATTCCAGCGGTTTGAGCGGCTCACCCTGGCCTTCCTTTGGCAAGGGCTGCCAATCTTTGTCCTTTTCCGGCGGCCACTCGAACACAGACAGTCTGCGGTTACCATTGGTGGTGAGAAAACGATCGCCTCCCAGAGGTAACACCGTGCAAGGAGCGACGACGGGGGTCCGCATCTCGCGCCAAGGGGGACCGATTTCGAGGCGAGGGGTTTCCTCGATCCATAATTCGCTTAGAGGCAGTCCTCGGATTCTGCCATCGCTCATCGGTATCAGCAGCTGGGAACTCGTCACGGCCGGTGGGCCGGCGGGCATCAGGGGCGTCCTGTCTGCCCTCGCCGGTAGTTTGACTTTGCTCTCTTGAACGCGCAGCTCCCGCTCGTTGCCCACCCAGTCGATGTGACGGACAAGCAGTTCTTGGCCCGTATCTGGAAAAGCGATCTCGTAGGCGGAGCGGCCGTCTGCCGCTGGCAGCAACTGTGGCGGCACAAACGGGTTTTCCATCAGAGCGGGCGCATTGCGGAGGAAACGCGGTTTATACGGCTGCAAGGGGTCCAGGACGAACAATCCGCCGCCCTGGTCCAGCACCAAAAGCAGCGGGGGGCCGCCTCCGGGCGGCGTTAAGGCGAGCGGCTGGCCCTGGCAGACCAGGCCGAGCTGTCGCTGCCATACGATGTGTCCTTGTTCCTCTACGGCTGTGGCCAGGCATGTCTGCTGCTTGAGAGCTTGTGTCACCAGGACAAAGGTAGAGCGGCCGTTGGGGCCTTCGAGACGTTGCGGCTCGTGCAGCGGCGAGCCGAGCGGCAGCGGCGTTTTCCATCTGGGGCGGGCCTGCGGTCCCTTCTGCCAGTCGATATCCAGCTGCAATTGCTGAAGCTGACCGTGAGCCAGCACCCATAGATCATCGCCCTGCATGTGGACCACCTGAGCGCGCCCGCGCTCATGTGCTAATTTTCGTTTCCTCGCCGGCACCTCGGAGGAGGAGAGGAAGGAGGACAAGTCGAGTCCTCCCGGCTGAAGCAACGGAAACAGCGCGGGATCGCGGTTGCCCAGTTGACGGATGCCGAATAGGCCGAGAATGCCGGCATCGCTGAGAACAGCTAGCTTTTCCCCATCCTGTTTGGGCTCGAACCAGGTCCAGCCGCTGAAGCGAGCCGGCGGCTTCAGTTCCAGCGGCGGCGCATGGCGGTCCTGGAGCGGCAGCTCGAAGACCCGCAGCTGCATGGCATCAAGCCCGCTCGCCTGAGTGAGAATGAGATAGCCAGGCGCGGCGTCGCCTTCGGGAGGGATAATGACCGGCTCACTGCGCAGCGAACCGCTGGGATGGCCGTCATAAAGAATGGTCACACAGCGGCGTGCATGGGGGGCCACGTCCAAAACATAGATGCAGGAATCATCGGCAGGAAAATAGATACGGCTGGTATCTCCTTCGCGGGCGCCGCCGCATGTCAGCGGTTGACCGAGAAACCAGCGGCCAAGCAATTGACCGCCGGACAACTCAATTTCATGAATCCAACCGTTGTAGTCAGCCAGATAAGCGCGGTGCTCGATAAGGATGGGCCGGCCCAGCACGGGATGGCCGATAGGATATTCCCACACCGGCTGGCCTTCGACATTCAGCGCCGACAGCGTTTGCGTATCGGTGGAGAGCACCAGGAGCAATTCGGGGCTGAACGCCGATGCCGGCACGCGCAGGGGCAACACGGTAGTATCGATGCCGACACGCGTCGCCCATTTCAACTCGCCGTTGGACTGTTTGAGGGCGTAGAGTACGCCACGGACCAGGACCGGCACAATCGGATCGTTCGGCGGCGCTGGGCCGGGAGCGGCGGACGGCAAGAGCGGAGCAAATAACAGCACTTCGGCATCGTCTCCAGCGAAGGGAGGCGGCGGGACCGGGGCATCCGTCGCTGGATAATAAACGACGCTGGCCAGGTGCGTCTCTTCGAGTTGAGCCAATGCGGCTTTCGCCTCGCTATCCTCGCTGATGCCAGGCAATTCCCGCTCCATCTGTGCCAACAGAGAACGAGCGCGCTTGATGGCTTCCATCGGCAGTTCCTTGTCCCGTTTGTGCAGCTGGGAAAGTACGTTGCGACGCTTGGATGCCAATTCCACGGCTCGGCGGACCTGGCCCAGGTCGGCATTGATCTGTCCAAACTCTTCCTTGGTCAGCGACTCTGCATAAAGGGCCTTCATTGTATGCCGCAGCTGTTCAATGCGCTCGGCGACTGCCAAAGGCGAATTATCGGTTGGGTTGGCGTAACGAGCGGCAAGCGCCTTGGCCAGGTGGAGCAAACGTAAGCCAGCATCGCGGCTATATTGCACCATAAGAGGGTCTTTTTTATGAGCTTTGACAAAATGATCGAGTTGAGTGACAGCGGTGAGCAATTCGGCGTCGGGATCGGAGACCGCGCTGCACACCGCACACCAATCGGCCAGGAAGCGGTATTCCTCGGCGTGGGCGCTGCTGGGAAACCGTTGCAGGAGTTGGCGGAAAGCGCTCTCAGCGCTGCCGAAGGAACCCTGCTTGTAGTCGTCCTGGGCTTTGGCGGCAAGCGCTTCTTCATTAAGGTGGAGCTTCTGCCAGGCCCACGACCCGGCAATCCCAAACACGACAAAAATCAGCACAAACAGGCTTGTGATGATAAACCAGGCGCGGCGTTTGCTCAGGCGCGGTTGTGGCTCCTCATCAAGTTCTGCTTGAGGATGCGTCTCTTCTTCTACGGACTGAACGGTCTGTTCTACGTCTTCTGGAGCACGGCGTACGGGCGGCGGCTCCCACATGCCGGGCGGCAACGGACGCGGTTGCCCAGGCTTCTCCGGCGGGAGGGCGGACATAGGTTGCGTTTCCGCTGGCGAACGGGCAGGCATCGTCTGCGTTTCTGCCGGCGGACAAGCGGGTCGGCGAAGGCGTTTCGTCGGCGGCACGGGAGAGGGGGGCGGAACCAGCGGCCCGTCGGTCTTGAGCAGCGCCTGGGGTTTGCGCACAGGCGGGGCCTCACGCCACCACACCGCATCCGTAGGGGGCCCTGGCGAGGGAGGCGTTGACGGCTGGGCTGTTTGCCACCAATTCCGTTCGGAAGGTTGCTCTTCTTGCCCCGGTGCTGCTGGCAATATCTCGGCAACATGCTTGGAAAGGGCGCTGTTCCCTTGTGGCGGATCCGCTTGCTCAGCCGGGAGGATCGGTATCAATTCGCCAACCGAGCCGGAGCACTGGCTGCCGCCTGGCGGGGGACTGGGCCGCGGCGGAGTAGAAGCAGCAGGCGTATCCGGCGACTCCGGCGGCGCCAACGGCACCGAGAAGACCTTGCGGCAAGCAGCGTTGGGACAGCGCACCAGCTGGCCGCGCAACGTCTCCTGCACCTGGTAGGCCGACCGACAGAATGGACATGAAGCCGTGATATGCACGATGGTATCCTGCCTGACGGTAAAATCACTCGAAATTTATCTTACACTTTTTCTTCCGCGTCGGAAGCGTAAGCGACGGGGTTCGTCCCGTTGCTTACGCTTCCGGCTCGTTTTTCTCACTGTCCCGTTGCTTACGCTTCCGGCTCGTTTTTCTCACTGTCCCGTTGCTTACGCTTCCGGCTCGTTTTTCTCACTGTCCCGTTGCTTACGCGCACAAGGAAACATTCTTCCGACATTTTACACCGCTTGCCGCAAGGCCGGGCATCCCTTACAACGGGACTGGATCAATCCACCGGAGAAACTACCCATGACTTGCTTCAAACCGTCTCTGAGCTTTCTCGTCCTCGTCCTCTCATCGGTCCCGCTGGCCGCCGCGGACGATGCCAACAATTTCTTCTTCCGCAAAGGCGATCGCATCGTCTTTCTCGGCGATAGTATCACCGAGCAGTATCAGTACTCCACCGACATCGAACTGTACCTGACGACGCGCTTCCCGGACGGCGACATGACGTTCCTCAACGCCGGCATCGGCGGCGATACAGCTGCCGGCGGCGCCCGCCGCTTCGCCGAGCACGTCCTGGCCGAGAAGCCGACGGCCCTGACCATCGATTTCGGCATGAATGACGGCGGCTATGGCGCCTTCGATGCTGTTCGGGCCAAGCAGTACCTCGACAAGACCGAAGAGATGCTCAAGGCCGCTCAGAAGGCCGGCATTCGCGTCGCCCTCATCTCCCCCAACGCAGTTGAGGTCCGCACACGCCCACAACTGAAGATCTACCTGGAGACGCAGCAGCGGTTCTACGCGCCCCTCAAGGAGTTGGCCGAAAAGTACAAGACGCCGTTCGTCGATCAATACACGGTGACACGTAAGATATTGGACAAGCTCGCAGCGGACAACGCCAACGTCCATCCTTTCCCAGACGGCATTCATACCAACGGGCCCGGCGGGTTGCTCATGGCCCATACCATTCTCACCGGCCTGAAAGCCCCTGCTCTCGTCAGCGCCGTCGAAATCGATGCTACCGAAAAAAAGGCCACGCCCACCGATTGTACGGTCGAGGAGTTGAGCGTCACCAGCGACGGCGTTTCGTTCCAGCGCAAGGACAAGGCGTTGCCCATGCCAATCCTGGCGGATTGGCGGCCGATTCTTCCTTATATCAACAACTTAAAAGACCTCAATTACTACGGCCTAAAAGTGACGGGTTTGAGCGGAGGCAAATACGCCCTGAGCATCGACGGCAAAAAGGTCGGCGAATATACGGCAGAGGAACTGAGCAAGGGCGTCAACCTCGGCAATCTCGAGACAGGGCCGCTCTGGGAGCAAGGGCAGAAAGTGTTCCAGATGATTACCGACAAGAACGCCATCGTCCACAAGCGCTTTCGGCAAGTGATAATGGCCCCGAAGGTGTACTGGTTGGCGGATGTCTACGAAGAACGCAAGCCAAAGGAGTTGAAGAAGCTCATGGAAGAGATTCAAGCACGTCAGCAAGCGATCTACAAGGAAGTGCAACCTGGGGTGCATCGCTTTGCGTTGAAGAAGGAGTAACCCAAGCATTACACAAGGTTGAACGCTTCCTTGAGGCACACCAGGGCTTCTTCGCCGCGCGCCCGATCGACGACCACGCTAATGCGCACCTCGCTGGTGTTAATCATGCTGATGTTGATGCCGCGTTCGGCCAAGGCGCCGAACATGCGACGCGCAACGCCGGTATGCGTGCGCATCCCGACGCCATGCACGAACAGCCGGGCGATGTCGGCGTCGGCGGCCACGCGCGTCGTTGGGTCGAGCACAGCGACTACTTCGCGCGTCACCTTCAGAGCGCGATCGAGATCGGCCTGCGGCACGCTAAAGGAGAGTTCGGTGCGGCCGAGCGATAGGTTCTGCACAATCATGTCTACGATGATGCCTGCCGAGGCCACCGCCTGGAAGACCCGCGAACAACAACCGGGTTTGTCGGGCAGGCCAAAGATGGTGATGCGTCCCTGATCGGTGTCCAGGAGCACGTCGCTGACAACAATGTCTTCCATGCTGGCCAATTGCTGCGTCAGGGCGGCAAGGTCGCGGTTGGTCTTCGGCGAGACAGCGCCGACTGGGCGGCGTTGGAATTGATGATTACCCTTGCCGCCCGGCTGGCCGGCGCCCGGCCGCGGTTGCCCCAGGCCAAACGCCTGATGCACCGCCCGCAGCGCCTTGACGCCTTCCTTGCGGCTGACCAAGACGGAAATCTTGATGTCGGCCGTGGTAATCATTTTCATGTTGACGTTCTCGGCCGCCAACGCTGCGAACATACGCTCGGCGACGCCGCTGTGCGTGCGCATGCCGGTGCCGACGATCGAGACCTTGCTGACCTGTTCGTCAAATTCGATGGACGCACCCAGTTCGGCGGCCAAGGGCCGCAACACTCTCAGCGCTTCGGGCAGCTCGTTGCCCAGCACCGTGAAGCCGATCGCCGCTTTGCCGCCCTCGCCGACGTTCTGCGCGATCATGTCCACGACGATATGATGATCGGCCATCGCCGCGAAGACGCGATGACTGACGCCCGGTTGGTCCGGCACGCCGTTGAGCGAAATCCGCGCCTCATCGCGGCCCAGGGCGGCGCCGCAGACCACCACGTCGCGCATCCACTCCGCCTCTGGGACGATCCAGGTCCCTTCGGCGTCACTGAACGACGAGCGAACGTGAATGGGCACATCGAATTTTTTGCCGAACTCAATGCTGCGCGAGTGCATGACGCCGGCGCCGACGCTAGCCAGTTCCAGCATTTCGTCATAGCTGATGAAGTCCATCTTCCGCGCTTCGGGTACGATGCGCGGATCGGTGGTGTAAACGCCGTCCACATCGGTGTAAATTTCGCAGCCCACGTCGCTGTATCCGGGGGTTGACACTCCTGGCTCGCCAGCATCGTGCTTCATGACGGCGGCCAAGGCGACCGCTGTCGTGTCGGAGCCGCCGCGGCCCAGTGTCGTGATGTTCCAGTTTTCATCGATGCCCTGAAAGCCGGCAACGATGACGATTTGTCCCTCGGCCAAGGCTTGGCGCATACGGGCCGTCGAGATGCTTTTGATACGCGCCTTGGTGTGCGTGCTGTCGGTGACGATGCCGACTTGAGCGCCCGTGAAGCTGATGGCGCGTTCGCCGAGGGCCTGGATGGCCATGGCCATCAAGGCGATGGAAATCTGTTCGCCGGTGGACAAGAGCATGTCCATCTCGCGGGCCGGCGGCTGTTCGGTAATTTCCTTGGCCAGCTCGATCAATTCATCGGTGGTATCGCCGCGGGCGCTGACCACAACGATGACTTGATTGCCTTCCTGTTTGGCGCGGATGGCGCGCCGCGCCGCCGCCATGATCCGCTGAGCATTCGCTACACTACTGCCGCCGAATTTTTGTACAACCAGACGCAACGGTGCTTCTCCCAACTCGTTTCGTTGTGGGCCGTAGGCAAGCGCAGGGCAGTCCCGTGCTTGCCTACGACCCACAACTAAATTCTTTGTAGTTTACTGTGTCTCACGCGGCAGCGCGGCGCGGGCGGGGTTGGATGTCGAACAAACCGAACACGTCTTCTTCCGTCAAGCCCAGCGACGGCGGTGGGCCATTTTGCTCGATCAGCTCATTGAACAGCTGCCGTTTCTTTTCCAGGACCTCATGAATGCGCCCTTCGATGGTTCCTTGGCTGAGGAAGCGCGTCACGAACACTGGCGATTTTTGACCCAGACGATGGGCGCGATTGATGGCCTGGTCCTCGACGGCGGGGTTCCACCAGCGATCGAACAGAAATACGTAATTGGCGAATTGCAGATTCAGTCCCACGCTGCCGGTGCCGTAGCTCATCAGCAGGACATGCTTGGCTGGATCGTTCTGGAAGCGATCGAGAATGCCTTGCCGCTCTTTGTGTGGCACCTGGCCGTGATACAGCAACGGGCCGAACTCCTGCAACGCCGCGGCCAAAAATTCCAGCGGTTCGACCCACTGGGAGAAGACGATGGCCTTGCGGCCGCTCTCGGCCACCTCGGCCATGTCCGCCAGCAGCCGTTCGAGTTTGGCGCTCTGCTTGGTCAGCGGATCGAAATTGCAGATCTGTTTGAGCCGCATGACCAACTCAAAGACATGCTGCACCGTAATGGTATCGCCCAGGGCGTTGAGATGGATGACGCCTTCCTTCTCGGCCCGGTCGTAGGCCACCCGCTGCGCCGGCGTCAGCTCCACTTCGGTATCGCGGATGATGCGCGGCGGCATGTCGCCGGCCACTTCTTCCTTGGTCCGCCGCAGGATGCAATCGCTGGTCAAGGCCGGCAACTGACGGGCCGGCGTCTCCGGAGGAATCCGATCCGGATCGACAAAGGCGAAAATATTAACCAGGTCGTCGGTGCGGTTTTCGACCGGGGTGCCGGTCATGGCCCAGCTGCGACGGCGGTGCAGGCGGCGCACGACTTGCGCCGTCTTCGAGTCCTTATTTTTGATCCGCTGCGCTTCATCGAGAACCACCACGTCGAAATGCACTTTTTCGTCGTCTACTTCTTCGGCGTCGCGCGTCAGTAACTCGTAGTTGATGAGCTTCAACGGACAATTGGAGACGTGCCAGATGGCCCGGCGCGTTTCCGTGTCGCCGGTGATGACTTCGAAAGGCACGTCCGGCGCCCACAGACGCAGCTCGCGCGTCCAGTTGATGACCAACGGCTTGGGGCAAACGACCAGAGCGTTGTGGATCAACCCGGCGTGGAAGAGTAAACGCAAGGCAATGATCGTTTGCATGGTCTTGCCCAACCCCATCTCATCGGCGAGCAGAGCAGCGTCGCGCGGCATCAGGAAGGCGATGCCGCGCAGCTGATAATCATACGGCTCAAACGGTAGCGATACCTGTTTGTTGGCGAAGATATCTTCCAAAGGCGGTTGCAGCAGATAGAGCAAACGGTCCTTGAACTGCACTGTCTCGCGCGGCGGACGCAATTTCGTACGGCGAGCGGGGGGTGTCAACCCCCCGGTGGGAGTTACCGAGGGGTTGACACCCCCCGCTCGCCCATTGCTTGTTACCGGGGGGTTGACATCCCCCGCTCGCCCATTGCTTGTTACCGGGGGGTTGACACCCCCCGCTCGCCTATTGCCTGCAACTACAGTTTGGTCGGGCGGTGTCGGGAAGCGCCAGCCTTGCGTTGTCACGTCCAGAGTGAGTTTGCCCAGCGATCGCACCCAGGGCGGATGGTTCAAGAGCACCGCCTGTCGCACATTTACTTCCAGCGGCCGCTCAAAACGCGACAGCGCGTGTACTTCCACCGATAGCGATAGGTCAATTTGGTCAACGTGGGGAAGGAGTACGGGATCTTCCAGCGGAAACGTTTGCAGCGTCATAGTGATTGCGGTCGGCTCCATTATGCTATCTTGGCTTGGTGTGCAATCCATCATGCAAGCCGTCTCGCCGGCAAAATCGGCAGCGCGGGCGGCAAGGGTGTTCTGGCAAAGAGCGGGAAACCCGCGGCGCTTACTAAATTCGACGGCAGAAAGAAAGGACTTTAGCGAAGCGCGTTTTGGCTCTCATTCAACGTTTGCGCCAGGAACGGGAATGTGGTGCATGATATTCCCATTCCTTGTCATCCTTCGTAACTTTAGCGTTTTATCCCAGTTCGATTACTCCGATCCTTCTAGCCTATCCCATCCGTCGATTGCCGCAAGGACCAAATCCATGAAGGCAATTTGCCGGAGGGCCCACGAATAGATCCTGCAAATTGCCGGGACAGGCAGGACCATTGGAAGGGTGAGGCAAGAAAAAACGAACGAAAAACAAGGCGTTTTCTCGCTCATCCTTCGTTCTTCCTCCGGCATCCTTTCGATGGCACGTCCCTTGCTCTAAGATTTCAGCCCAACTTACTCCACCCTAACCCTAGGAGGTGTACCATGTCGATCAAAAACTTTCGCTCCGCCTTTACCCTGATCGAATTGTTGGTGGTGATCGCCATCATCGCCATCCTGATCGGATTATTGTTGCCGGCTGTGCAAAAAGTCCGCGAATCGGCGGCCCGCGCCCAGTGCAGCAACAATATCAAGCAACTCGGCCTGGCCCTCCAGAATTACGCTAGCACCTTCAATGGAAGTCTACCTCCCGCCAACTTCGCCCAGGTGGTCGGCCAATATACGGCCCAAGGCTCGGCTTACTATGCTTTGTTGCCCTACCTGGAGCAAGGCAACGTTTTCAATCTGTACACTGCTGCGCGTCCGGATGCAGGCTACGGCGGTGCGTTGGCGTCCCAGGGTGGAGGCGCCGCCAATGTACCCCTCAAAATCTTTGCTTGCCCCTCCGACTCGACACAGAATAATGGTCTGGCCAACGGCGGTACGATGGCTGGTAAATGGGGGCTTTGTTGTTATCCGCTCAACACGGTGATGTGGGTCGGTTCCTACCAAGCCTCCGCTACTTTTAACCTTCCGCCTCCCTATAAAATCGGCAACATTCCTGATGGGGCCTCCAACACCATCGGCGTTGGCGAACAGACAGGGGGTTATCCGGGCTACTATGGCGCCAGTAATTACGGCGGTTCGGAACCGTATAACGTCTGGGCTTGGCCCCTTAACCCACTCTCCAGCCAAGGTACCAATGGTCCTTATGGCCCTGATCCCGCCTATCTGCCCGGTGGACTTTACTATGGGGCGAATTACCCAATGCCGCAGTGCGGCGTCACTCCCCTGTTGTCCGATCCCTCCAAGATGCAGAGCATGCATACTGGTCTCATCCTGGTCGGTTTGATGGACGGCAGTGTCCGGCCGGTCACTTCCGGCATCAGCCAGTACAGCTGGAACCTCGCCCTCAACCCGGCAGATGGCTTGGTATTCGATTCAAGCTGGTAACTATACGTACAAGAGCATCTGCCGCTGGATCTGGGCGAGCGGGGTTGTGTAACCTGGATTATGCACCGTGCTCTTGCAAGGGGCTGGGGTGGGGGGTAAAGCGTCAGCAGGCTAAACACTTTCCCCCACCCTCAGATTTACAGGGACGGTTAACGTCGCCGTGCCGCTGCCGGCCATTTTCACTGTTCCTTCGTTGCTGAAAATGCTGCCGTTGCTGCTGCCGCTCCGTGTACTCGGCGATGCTTCAAGAAAGCGAGACTCCGCTGTACCACCTCCGCCCTAAGCAGTCGTGTGAAGCGGTACGACGTGCGGGGATAGTTTAGGACGGCACGCCCGAGGCGGTGCAAAGAGCCCCTTCTCCATCTCCTCTACTCTTATTTCTCTGACCATTACCCAGATGTCGCCGTCCTCACGCAGCCTACGACGGCGGCCTAGTTTCTTGACCGAATCGCGTGTCATACAAGGACTTCCGATGAAGAGATGTCGGCAACCAGCCGATACTCATTGTGAAGCCCAGGCGCGGCTCACCAGAGGATTCGAGGTTCTGTGGGAGGCGACCCAAAATGATCGGCGAGGACGTGATGGTTCCCCTCAGCGAAGCAGAGCAGCTCCGCCAGCAATTACTTCAGGCCCAGAAACTTAGTAGCGTCGGGGCGTTGGCCAGCAGCGTGGCCCACGAATTCAACAACATCTTGACCACCATCATCAACTACGCTCGCCTGGCCTTGCGCCAGCAGGATGAGGCGACGCGGACCCAAGCTCTGGAGAAGATCCTCAAGGGCAGCCAGCGCGCTGCCACCATCATCAACAGTATGCTCGGTTTCGCCCGTAACACTTCGACGCAGCGCGAGATGACCGACATCGTCGCCCTGGTCGAGGAAGTGCTCGTGTTGACCGATAAAGATCTGAGCAAGCATCGCATCCAAGTCGAGAAGAAATATCACGGTCGGCCCCAAGCCGAGGTCGTGCCGGCGCAAATCGAACAAGTGCTACTCAATCTGCTCATCAACGCCCGTCAAGCCATGCCGCGCGGCGGACAGTTGCGCATCGAGGTCCGCGAGAACCCCCGCACACAGATGGTTGAATTGAGTATCACCGATAGCGGCGTGGGCATTCCGCCTGACCGTTTGCGCCTAATCTTCGAGCCGTTCTACACGACCAAAGAACCCGACGCCACCGGCCGAGGCGGCACCGGCCTGGGGCTAAGCGTGTGTCGGCAAATCATCGAACAGCATCAAGGCCGTATCCGCGTCGAGAGCCTGGTCGGCAAAGGCTCGACATTCACTGTCAAACTGCCCATCGTGGCTCACGAAGTACATGTGTCCGGTGAACGGCCCGTGTAGATTGGTTAAGGGCTAGCGGACTTTTCCCTCCCCCCCAAGAGGGGAGAGGGAATATTGTCCGGCAACTTCAAACACGTTCACACGTCGGATGCATCGAATGTCTTCTTCACGAGAAAAAGTTGCTGGCTGAAGGCAACACGGTCCAAAAGGCCACGCCGTTTTCTCGGATTTTCTCGGAGAGACAGTACCTATCACTTGCCCAAGACGCGTAGCGTTGTCGAAAGATGATATGGCAGATCGCCGATAGTGTAATCCAACTCGGCATAAAAAGCGATGAACCCCTTGGACGGTAGGGCGACTGCCGCCGTGGCAGATTTGTCGTCCAGCGGCCGGGAAACCCACTTGGCCTTGCGAAAATCGCGCGTCGGCGCTTCGGCCAGCCACAAGCGTCCGCCCGTGGCCGGCGGCGTGGAGTGTATCCTCAAGTGCGCCTGGCCATCCGCATCGTCGTGTGTCCACGTCAATTGCGGCATAGGGTTATTGTGGATGATATGGCGGGCGAACGCCGCTAGGCCGTTGATGGCCCGCGAATGATCGGGTTTGCCGTCCGCGCCTTTCTGTTCCAGATTGTGGCCGGCATTGGGTACATACAGCACCCATTTATCGCCCCTGAGACCGTCCCAATAGAGATTGAGTGCATCGGTAGCCCAATACGGATCGTTATTGCCGTTGATAAGCAGCTTCGGCATCGTCAGCTGGTCGCGGTAGGAATACGGATCGACCATCTTCCACAGGCGTTCGGCGGTCGCGGTCTTCGGGAGCGGCACCAGGCCGCGTTCGGTGTAGTCATGGATCTGCGCGCTGTAAGCGCCCAGGGTTTCGAGCTGATGGTCCATCTGCTTGCGCATGTTGAGCGTGTCAATGACCATGGGCGCGATGGCCTTGACACGCGGATCGGACGCGCCCGTCAGCCAGGTTGTCCAGCCACGCTTGGAAGCGCCTGTGACGACGAAGCCCTCAAGCGGCATTTGCCATTCCTGGCGAGCAAACGCCTGGAGGGCGTCCATGGCCTTGACCACGCTTTTGACCATCGGAAAAAGCAGCGGCCAGTTTTCGTCCTTGCTCTCCAGATAGCGGACGAAGGTTTCGGCGACAAGGGCGTCCTCGGTCTTGCCTCCCAGGAGCGGTTGATTGGGAATGCCGTAAAGGCAGGCACACGGCGCTTGCGCTCGGCGGGCAAGCTCCAGGTCCAGGGCCGTGGTTGCCGCGTTCGGTTGGCCGCCCTGGTTCCTTAACAACAGTACCGACGTCGGACGCACACCCTTGGGCTGGCACACCTGGAGGGCATGTTTCCAGGTAATACCCTGCCAGGTTTGCGATACTAATTGGAGGTTGTAAATCGTGTCACCATCGCGTTCGACCTTCTCACTCAACTTCCAGGAGAAAGCCGGTTCCGACTTGCGAAGGTACTCCGGCAAATCTGCGCGAACCGTTGGGAGCGCCAAGGCTGCTATCAGAGAAAGGACGCTCGTCAGCCACAAACTCGTTTTCATAACAGTTCCTCCGAGGGGAAACGGATAAGGCGACAGTTCATTCGAGATCAAAGTCCATGGTTTGGCTCCCCGCTTTCACCTCGCGGACAAGGCCAGATTTTTCCGCATCCGCATAACGCAGAGGTAAATTCGGCAGCGTCCGTTGCTCGGCACGCATTTTGGCAGCGCCTTCCGCGTCGCCCGCCATGGGAATAAACAGGGGCAGTGCAACCGTGATCTTGACCTTGCCAACGGCGACCTTGGGTATCGTGTATTTGCCGTCGGCATCAATGGGGCTGGTAACCGCTTGGTTGGCCTCGTCGTAGAAGGTGATCGATCCCTTGGGCAGCGGTTTGCCTTGGTAGCGCACCGTACCGGATACCTTTCCCCAGCTGCGGCCGCAACCGGCTAGCAAGAGTAACACCACAAGCAAGGCCATCACGCGGGCATGTCGTGGAATCATGACAGCTCCTTAAATGCGAAGCGAACGTCTCACCAATCGGGGCCAAGCACTTCGCCGCCGGCAGGCGTACAAGCCCACCACCACGTATTGGGGCTGATCCCCTGGGCGATATTGCGGACGCTGCCGTCGCACAGCAGAGCGATAATCACTCCCGTATGGGGCGAACTGGCGACATAGGGATTGCAGTTGCCTTTGTAGGGATTGGGCATGATCTGAAATAGAGACGCCGGCCCCACAGCTGTGTTCGCCGAAACCGCCTGGAAGAAAGGAATCTGGAAACCTGGATAGACCGGCAGGGGAGACGACATCGGCGCGGGAAAAGTAGGACTGGACAAGGCGCTGTAGGCCCAGAAACTGCCGCCGAAGGGACCGAAGATGCTTTGGCTGAGGCTGTTGGTGCAGATTGCATACCGTTCGGTCGCCAAGATCGTGTTCGACAAGCCGTCGGGTATGGAGGCGGGAAGGCGTGCCGATCCATTGGGATCGTAACTCTGGCCCGTCGCAACCGGCGGTGTGGTTTGAGTGATGCCGTTCACTCGACTGGCAATCAGGGCGTTGAAGGAATAATTGCCGACGCCCCAGGAAAAACCCCTGCCGCCAGGGTCCGGTACCGTGCCGTTACTGTGACTGGGGTCAGACGGACAGGTGAAGGTCTTAATCGGCATGGTATAGACGAGATTGTTGTCGGGGAAATACACGTTGGGTATGCCCAAAACGGTCCCCAGAGAGCTATTGTAGAGGTTCTGCTGCTCGATATAGGGCAGAAGGTGGAAGTGAAAGACGCCGAAGCCATTTCCGGGTTGATAGTTTAACGTCCCCGGATAGGGACCGAGAGCAGGCGGCAATCTCCCGATGGTGTCGTTGCTGTTGTGCGTGGCCAGACCTAGTTGTTTGAGGTTGTTCTGGCACTGGGCGCGGGCGGCGGCCTCGCGCGCCTTTTGCACGGCCGGCAGAAGCAGGCCGATCAGGATGGCGATGATAGCAATCACCACCAACAGCTCGATGAGGGTAAAGGCGGCATGTCGGCGAATCATGGCTCTCTCCCATGCTGCTTTGAAGAGTGAAGGAATAGGGATAATGGCGAATTTAGGACGCGCCTAAAGAGTTTGTCAATAAAAAATTGTGAAGAAAAAGGGACAAGGGGACAGCGTACTTTTAATCTTTACTAATCGCAAATGTATGCTGTATCCTTTTCCTTTCTCAGCTTCAAGAGCCTCCCGGAAACCGGCGAAGCGCTGAAAACAACCCGCCGCTGGCTGGCCTGTAGGTGGATATAAGGGATAGATAGGATAGATAGGGACGAGTGAGGCATCCTCACCAGCCCGCAGCGCCAGCAAGGAACACCCTTACTGACGCTGCGGGCTGGTGAAGGACAATCACACGTCCAATTCTTCCGCTACCGCTCGCGCCGCTTTGTCCATGATGAAGCGGTAGCGCTGCGACGGATCTTTGCCGAGCAGTTCGACAAAGGTCTTGTCCGTCTCCAAGTACGAGTCGATTTGCACCTGCAACAGGGTGCGGTTGCGAGGATCGAGCGTCGTTTCGGCGAGGACTTTCGGATCCATTTCGCCCAGTCCTTTGAAGCGCGATACTTCCGGCTTGGCGTTGGCGCGGAGGCCGGCGAGGATTTCCTCCTTATGGGCATCGTCGCGGGCCCAGTACGTCTCCTTGCCGACATCGATGCGATACAAAGGCGGCTGGGCCAAATAGACGCGGCCTTTGCGGATCAACTCCGTCATGTGGCGGAAGAAGAACGCCAACAGTAGCGTAGTGATGTGATGGCCGTCGGCGTCGGCATCCATGAGGAGGATGATCTTGCCATAGCGCAGACCGTTGATGTCGAACTTTTCGCCGGCGCCGGTGCCGATCGCCGATACCAGATCGTTTAACTCCGCGTTGGCCAGCACCTTGTTCAGCGCCAGCCCCTCGGCGTTGAGGATTTTGCCACGCAGCGGCAGCACCGCTTGGGTCTTGTTATTGCGGCCCTGTTTGGCGGAGCCGCCGGCGGAATCGCCTTCGACGAGGAACAACTCCGATTCATCCAGGCTGGTGGATTTACAATCAGCGAGCTTGCCGGGCAGATTGAGGCGCCGCTGCGTCGCTGACTTGCGCTTGACTTCGCTGGCTGCTTCGCGTGAAGCCAGCCGGGCCTTGGCGGCCAGGACGATGCGGCCGACGATCTGGTCCGCCGCCGTCCTATTGGCATTGAGCCACGATTCCAGGGCCGGGCGAATCCAGCCATCGACGGCCGCCGTCATCTCCGGATTGTTCAATTTCTCCTTGGTTTGTCCCTGAAACATCGGCTCGCGCACGAACACCGATAAGATGGCGACAAGGCCTTCGCGGATGTCCTCGGCGGTGATAGTCAAGCCCTTGACCTTGACCTCGTGCGTCTCCATGTAGTTGCGGATGGCTTTGGCGATGCCGCTTTTCAGGCCGGCTTCATGGGTGCCGCCCGCCGAAGTACGGATGCCGTTGACGTAAGAGCGAATGACCTCGTCGGTGGATTCGGTCCACTGCAAGGCGACTTCCATCTTCTCGCCGTTGTTGCGCACCAGGGTGAACGGCGTCTCCGTCACCGCCGGCTTTTGGCCCTCAGCGATGAGGCGCTGCAAGAATTCCGGAATGCCGCCGGCATGGGTCAGGTCGTAGGTCTCCTTGGCGATCTCGTCCTTGAAGGTGATCTTCAAACCGCTATGGATGTACGACATGCTTTCTAAGTGTTCGCGTATCCACTTAGAATCAAATTGCGTCGTCTTGAAGATATCGGGGTCCGGCTCAAAGTAAATGGTTGTGCCGTGACCGCGGAAGGGGCCGCGTTTTTCCAACTCGGTGACCGGCTTGCCGCGACGAAACGTCTGCTGCCACTCAAAGCCATCACGGTGAATGGTGGCGATTAGCTTGCGCGACAGGGCATTGACCACGGACGAGCCGACGCCATGCAATCCGCCGGAATGAAAATACACCTCGCCGTCGCCGAATTTAGCGCCGGAGTGCAGCGTGGTCAGGATCAGTTCCAGGGCCGGGCGCTTGTACTTGGGGTGCAGATCGACCGGGATGCCGCGGCCATTGTCGCTGACCGTAACGGCATCGCCATTTTTGTGCAGTGTCACTGTAATGGCATCGGCAAAGCCGTTCAAATATTCATCGACGGCGTTATCGACGATCTCCCAAACGAGATGGTGTAACCCCTTGGCGTCCACGCCGCCGATATACATCGACGGCCGTTTGCGCACGGGTTCCAGCCCTTCGAGAACGCCAATGTCTTTGGCGGTGTAAGTAGCGGTACTCATCACAAATCCGTAAACAGAAATCTGGTATTCCTCATCCGCGCTAGAGAGAAGAAATCACGCGAATATCTTGTCCACGTCCATCCGCCAACCAGGCACAGCCGGCTCCGCATCGGCAACATCACCTCGGCGGAACACCGTTGGTTGCGTTGGATTCGCAGCTCGATAGCAAAGGATCGTATCGTTGACGGGATCAACGTCCCAGACGACAAGCGTTCCAGCGGCGAAATAATCCTCGCGCTTCGCAGCCATCTCGGCCTCAGCAGCGTCGCCGTAATCGTTTTCGCTGCGAACCTCGACAGCGAAGGTTGGTGGTCCTTTGATAAAACGCATGGCATCGGCTGGGAAAGGACCGTTATAGTAAGAGGCATCGGGAGAAAACGATTCCCGTCCCGACGGCAGCATGGGAATGGCGAAGCCCATGTTGTCCGTGTACGCCTCTCCGACACCGCGAGCTTGAGCATAATCGTCCAGGCTGCGGACGATACGGAACGCCACGCGGTTTGGTCGACGTCCTGTGGCCATCAGTGGCACAATCCTCCCATTGATTAGTTCGGCCTTGCCGGGGAAGCGATACAAGTCGTCCAGCGTTGCCCGTTGCGTCGCCGTAGTCATGATTCACCTCTCTCATTCAAACAACGATTTCTGCTCCCCGTTCGTCTCGACCTTGCCGTTGCTTTCCTCGGCCTTGCCCTCCACTTTGTCCCAATCGACCAACTCAATCGGCGGCGGTACGATGCGGACGAACGAGGTGCGTTTGACCGCTTCGAAGCCTTTGCCGCCGCGGCTGGTGATTTCGCGGCTGCCGTAAAACTCCATCTGCTTGCCGCCGCTGGTTTCGACAACCAGCGCATCGTTCTGATTGCGCACCAAGGCACCGCCCAGGCACGTATCGCCCTTTTCCAGCTTGATGCCGATGACGCCCTTGCCGACGCCGGAGAGGATGTTGACTTCGTCGATGGGGAAATGCAAGACGTGTCCGTTCGCGGAGGCCAAAAACAGACTGCGATGCTCCGGCTTTAACACCGTCGCCATCACTACTTTGTCACCCTCGGCCAGCCGCACATAGCGGCGGCCGACTTTGGTGGAGGCGGTGCGGAACGGGGCCAACGGCGTGCGCAGCACCTGTCCCTGGGCCGTCACTACCAACAGATAAGGACCGGCCGGTTCGCCGTTGGCGGGCGGTTGTTCCAGCGGTGTGAAGCGCTCGTCCGTCGTCGCCGCGCCGACGATGCGCACCTGATCGGCCAAGCGGAAAAATTTGCCGATCGGTTCCCCGTAGCCGGATGAAGCGGGAACCTCGCTGATTCGCATGGTGTAGGAGGTGCCGTCGTCGGCGAAGAAAATGACGTGATCGAGCGTGCTGCCGGGGACGACAGCCAGCACTTCGTCGCCCTCTCGAACGCGCGTGCCCTCTACTGAGGCCAGACGGCCGACGCGCTTGATCCAGCCGTCGCGCGTCAGTACCACGTTGGTGTTCTCGCGGACGATGTAGGCTTCTGGATCGAACTCCGGCAAGTCTTCCGCCGAACCCATGCGTGTACGGCGGCGGTCCTTGTTGCCGTACTTCTCGCCCAATTCGTTCAGCTCGTCCTTGATGACGTTCCACAGCTTTTTCTCGGAACGCAGGATGCCTTCGATCTTCTGGGCCTGCGCCGTCTTTTCCTTCAGCTCATCGAGGATTTTCTTGATCTCCAATTGCGCGATCTTGTAGAGCTGCACCTCTAGGATGGCGGCGGCTTGCTCGTCATCGAGCTGGAACGTTTTTTTCAAGCGTTCGGCGGCGTCGGCCTTGCCGTCGCTGTCGCGGATGATCTTGATGGCCTTGTCCAGCGCGTTGAAGATAATGCGGAAGCCTTCCAGAACGTGGATGCGGCGGCGCAGCTGTTCCAGGTCGTACTCGAAGCGGCGGCGCACCGTGGCCAGCCGAAAATCCAGGAAGTGACGCAAGATCGCTTTGAGGCCCAAACGTTCCGGCCGCGTTCGCTCTTTGCCCTCTTCGTCGGGCACGGGCACCAGGCAAGTCAGATTGCAGGCGAAGTTCTCCTGCAACTGCGTGTGCTTGTACAGATAGGCCATGATCAAGTTGGGATCGCTCCCCGACTTCATTTCCAGGACGATGCGCAGGCCCTCTTTTTCGTTGGATTCGTTGACGAGATTGAGCAGTTGCGGCAGCTTGCGTGAAGCGATGATGGCGCCGATATCGGACTCCAGTTTGCCCTGATCGACCCCATAAGGGATCGACGTAATGACAATTTGTTGGCGCCTGCCGACTTCTTCGACCTTCCATTCGCCCTGCACTTTGAGGGTGCCGCTGCCCTCTTCGTAAATCTTGCGCAGCGTGGCCCGGTCGGTGACGATTTTGCCGCCGAGGGGGAAGTCAGGCCCCTTGATCTTGTCGAGCAGCTGGGCCGTCGTCGCTTCGGGATTTTCGATGAGATGGATACAGCCCTTGATGACTTCGCTGAAATTGTGCGGGGGGATGTTGGTGGCCAGGCCGACGGCGATACCGGAGGCGCCGTTGACCAACAGATTGGGGAACTGGGCCGGCAGCACCACCGGCTCCTCGGTAGTATTGTCGAAGTTGGGCCGCATCGGCACGGTGCGCTGGCGCAGCTCGGCCAACAAATGTTCGGACACGGCAGCCAGCTTCGCTTCGGTATAGCGATAGGCCGCCGGCGGATCGCCTTCTACAGAGCCGAAGTTGCCCTGCCCATGCACCAGCGGCAAGCGCATGACCCAATTCTGGGCCAGGCGCACCAGCGCCTCGTAACAGGCGATGTCGCCGTGCGGATGATAATTGCCGGTGACGGCGCCTGTGATCTTGACACACTTGGCCGGCCGACCGTCGAAGGTCAACCGCAAGTCGTGATACATGGTGTACAAAATACGCCGCTGGACTGGCTTCAGCCCATCCCGCACATCCGGCAGGGCACGCGACATGATGACCGACATTGCGTAGTTGAGGTAACGCTCCTCCGTCTCTACGCGCAACGAAACCGGCTCAATGGTTTCCGCCATGAAACTTCCTCACGATCCAAACAGACCATCCATTCTCTCAGGATTGTAGCAATCTTGGCCCTCGAAACACAGGCCAGTTGATGTTCAGAAGTACACTATGTACAGCTCGTAGCGCAAGCTCGTTCCCTTGCTTGCGCTGCGGGCTCCCTTGCTTGCGCTGCGGGCTTGCAAGCTCGCAGCGCAAGCAAGAGTTCCCTTACTTGCGCTGCGAGCTTGGCGAGCTTGGGGCCAGCTCGTAGCGCAAGCTCGTTCCCTTGCTTGCGCTGCGGGCTGGGCGCTGCGAGTTCCCTTGTGAGAAGAGAAATGGTCGCAATCATTTTGAGGGCGGCGGGTATGCCTTGGCTATGTCGGCGAGCATCTTGTC
>JAJPIY010000327.1 GCA_021324515.1 Planctomycetota bacterium | reverse complement strand
CATTGGTCGGAAACGGTATATCTGCAAGATCGACGTACTCCGTAAGCACGGCGGCGATGTAGTCGGCCCGGTCGTTACTGTGCCTCCGTCAGGAACGGCCTAAGCTTCATGTCATCCGTACAAGAAGCGTCGACTTTTCCAGCAGCCGCGACGAAGTTCGCGACGATTCCATCTACGCAGGAAGATCCAGTCCCATGCGTACCGTCGTTGAGCAACACTGTCTGACTCTTGACCAGATCGCGAGCCGTCGTTCGCGATACGGCAAGCGAAGTCACTGGATCCAGCGCCCCTGAGATTAGCAGTGCAGGGACATCTGAGTGAACTGCCGCACGAAAATTTTTCGGCGCACGGCCCTGCGGCCACTCCTTGCAGTAATTTAGATACTGCCTTACCTGATAATCCCCAAGATAGGTTCCAGCCGTTTCGTTACGTATCATGGCCTCCGTCATTCCGGGAATATCCTCCGAACAGACCACCGATAGAGTCAGATCCCGATTGATCACCTTGTCGATCGCGGTCCGAACCTGTAATGCAACCGAAGCGTATACGCTCCAATTCCCTTCGTAGGCTTTGTGAATCATCAATGGAAATGCCCTGATAACCTCTGGCATGTAGAGCGCTGGCCTCAGTGCGGATACAAACACTCCTTTCGAGATCGTTATCGTCTTTCTGGATTGGCCGACTGTCACTTCCGCCTTCGCCGGAGCGTTGTCCAGCCGCACTAACAAGGCATCGAACTCCTTACGCAACTCCGGGTAGCTCTGCCGACAAGCTGTCGCCGCTTCACACCGCTCGATGATGTGATCGATGGAACTCTGCAAGGAGCGGGAAAACGAGAGCGGAATTCTGTATTGCGGCGAGACAACTCCCTCGAGCCCAAGCGTCCGTACATGGCTCCCATGCTGACGCAGATAAACCAGGGCTACGCGCGTGCCATACGATGTTCCAAAGACATCGATCTTCTCGTATCCCAAGGCCGCCCGCACGTCATCCAGATCGTCCACAAAAATCGACGTTGTGTACTGCGTCAGGTCGGCCGTTTGCGCCAGTTGTTCACGGCAGACTCGCAACCGGCCCAGTGGAATCTCTTCTCCCAGTACCTGCTGCGCATTCGTGATATCCCGCAGCTCGCATTTCAGCGGCGCGGAGCCACCGGTCCCGCGCTGGTCTACCAGCACAACATCGCGGTCTCGGCGGATCGCGTTCGTATACCCTGTGGCCGGATATGTCTCGATAGCACTCTGTCCAGGGCCACCCGCCAGAGGAAAAAATGCGTCTGAGGCGCCACCTTGGAGCGCCGGCAAGACCATCACCTTCAGTGCAAGTTTTCGCCCGCGCTTCAGCGTCCGGTTTTCCCAGACGGTAACCGTCCCGCACAAGCCCTCGATATTGCCGTCCATGATTCGGCAAGGCTCGAGTGGAACCGTACCAATGGTTCGCGGCTTCAGCGTAAACGCCACAGACTGCGCACCAGGACGATGCAAAGTGAGCGGTAGAGTGGCCGCTCCCTGCGCCCAGGTTCCGACGAACGAGTCGCCTGCCGCGCTCAACGCCGCCACGTAGCTCGCTCCAATGGCCTTCATCTCCACATGCAGCTTGCCGCCATCAAACGCAACACTGTCCACTGGAACTACCGCGTTCCCCTGGTCGGGACTGGTCAGCGTCAACGTCAATCTGCCCTCTGGCGTTTGCCCAAGCACAAACACCAGCCGCAGTTTGTTGATCGTTCCGTCCCACTCACCGGTGATAGAAGCCGGCGCCGTCTGCGCTGTCACCATCATCGCCGCAGGGACCATTGTCACAACCAGCGCTGTGCTTAAGCGCAGCACTCCCCATCTCCTGTTCATCGAGCATCTCCTCGCCATCGATTTGTTTATTTGGTAAGTACTACTCAACCTCAACGCCCGGCTTTGAGTTCCGCCGCAACATCAGGGGAATTCTGGTCCAGCGCGGGGTCATAGAAAATCTCTTCAATGCGCATTCCGAAGAGCCGGGCGGCCCGGAAGGCGAGTGGCAGGCTGGGATCGAATTTGCCCGTCTCGATGGCGTTGATGGTCTGCCGGGACACATCGAGCGCGTCCGCCAACTGGGCCTGCGTCCAATCGCGCTCGGCGCGCAGCACCTTGAGTCGGTTCTTCATCGGTAGCGCCACCTTCCGTACAGGTTGGCCGCTACAAACGTCAGACTCATGAGAATCAGCAGAGACGCGATGTTCGCATGAAAGGGAAGTACGTGGTAGGAATCCATCACCGAAAACGGGACGCCTGCGATCAGGCCGACTCCCAACGTAATTGCCATGGAATTTAGCTGAACCTTGCGCTGGAGCTCATCCAGTTCCGCGAGGTACTTTTTGTTGGCCAGGATCATGCCGATGCCCACGGCGACGTCTAAACTGACCGCCAACAGCGTGAAGACCAATGCGTTATTCCAGAGAAATTTCGGCCCGAATGCCATCAGCGCCGTGGCCGCCCCCCACGCGCCGTTCCAGGCGAAGAGCCGTTTAACGTTCGTCCGGCTCCGCGACTGATAGCTCGTCTCTCGTGCTTTGAGTTGATCCATGATGTACTCAAGATTTGTCTTTGTGTAAAGTTTAGCTGACAACCGTAATATAGCCGGCAGCCCGCACGCGTGTCAAGTACGATTTACAAAAAGACGCATTTTGTTGATTCGCGGGGGAAGCTGAATAGCGTGACGCCAGATTACGCTTCCCTCTCTATGATTGTTGGGAATGTGCAAGCATCTCGTTATCGTCTGGGAGCGGCGTTCCGCATACTGCGTGTTAACGGCCATCAGAAGACATGCATGCGCCGGCAAAGCTGTGGCGGCTTGGCGCAGTTTGAGGCGAAGGTAGTCGAGATATCCAGCGGGCACGGGATGCGACTGGAGTTCCTCAACGACCGGGCGGAAGTAGGCTAAGGATCGGATGGGCGAGAGTCGTGGGGCTCCCGCAGGGCGGATCAGGCGGCGTAGCGACCCAAGCAAGAGCGCCGCTTCGACTTCGTGCAACGGAACGCCGTCATCGTGAAAGCGGCGAGCGAGCCATTGGTCGGAAGCGCTGGCGCGCAACGGTGTGTGCGGAAGATCGACGTACAGCGTCAGCACAGCGGCGATGTAGACGGCCGGGTCGGCAGCACCGCTCATTTCTTTCTCCGCCGGGCCGCCGTTTCCTGTTCGCTTTCACGGACCCGGTAGCTGTCGCCTTCGATTTTGGTTACCTCGGCGTGGTGCAGCAGTCGGTCCAGCAGCATCACGATGCACGCGGCATTGGGAAAGACTTCGTTCCATTCTTTGAAGGGTCGATTGGTTGTCAGAACCACGGACTTTCGTTCGTAGCGACGGTTGATCACCTCGTAAAGCAAATCGGCCGACTTGTCATCGAAGGATAGATACCCTACCTCGTCCACGCACAGGAGTCCCACGTTGGCGTAGGTGCGCAGCTTGCGCTGGCGGCCTTCAGGGCTCTGGCGATGGAGTTCCTCCAGCAAAGACGCCGCCGAGCGGAACAGGACCGAGTGGCCCGCCAGCACAGCGGCATGGCAGAGGTTTTGAGCAATCATTGTCTTGCCCAAGCCATTCGTACCGACCAGAATCAGATTGCGGCCGTCGGCCAGGAAGTCCAAGGTCAGAGCACGTTCAACGACGTCTCGCTCCATCTTCTTGGGCCAGGACCAGTCGAAGTCGGCCATGGGCTTGAACTTCTTGATTTCCGCCACCCGCAGCCGCCGTTCGAGGCTGCGATGAGCGCGTTCGGCGGCCTCGGTCTGCGCCAACTGCTCCAGGATCTGACGCGGAGACCAGCGCAGTTTGGCGGCCCGCGCCAGAAAGTCATCCAACTCCCCGGGAACGGCGCGCAAGCCGATCTGCTCCAGTTGCGCGGGCAGGCTATGACTCGGCATCGTCATCGTGCGTACGGGCGAGCTCATCGTAGGTCTCCAAATCGTGGGGGCGAACATCCAGCGCCTGGGCTTCGGGATGGCGGCTGAGATCGACGGCCGGCAACGGCGCGGAGCGATGGTGTCGCCGCAGCAGGAAGGCGACCGATGCAGCGCGCGGCGTATCGCGTTCCAAAGCTTCCTTCACGGCCCGGCGCAAAGCGCCGGCGCCGTACAGATCCAGCAGCCGAAGCAGTTGCGCGGTCTGGCTGCCCGCTGATTCGCCAGCGGCGAAAGCGCGCTCCAGCAGCGACTCACTTTCCGGAACAGCGACCGTCAGCCGACCGCCACGCGTGGCGTGGAGCGCCTTGCGTTTGGTGCGCAGCAGAGCTTCTTCATGCGCCGGGTCAGCGACCACGCGCTGCCGGTCGTAAGAGCGGCGGTGATAGGCAATCTCCACCGGACCATCCAGGATGCGCACATGCGTATCGGAGGCGGCCAGGGTCACGGGCCGCCCCACGACCTTCGGCGGGATGGAATAGTCGTTGAGATCGAACCGGACGTAGATGGTCTTGCGGGACTGGACCTCCACGATCCGATCCGTATTGAATGGATGAAGGGGAAGCGGCAGCAAGCGCGGCTGCTCCTCGGTGAAGGCCTGCGCGACGGTACGCGAGTTGTCGTCCGGCCAGCGGCGCTGGTGCGCTACTTCATCCCGCCACAGGAGCGCCTGGCGGTTGCATTCCTCCAGCGTGGTGAAGGTCCGGCCGGCCCAGAACGAATCGCGCACGAAACGAATAGCCCTCTCCACGCGGCCCTTCTGATTTCCCGCGCGGATCTGACAAGGCCGCGGGGCGAAGTGATAGTGGGCGGCCAACTCCAGCGGTCGCGGGTTGAAGCGCACCAAGTCGCCGCGACGTTCCAACACGGCACTGCGTAGGTTATCGTAGAGAATGATCCTGGGCGCACCCGACCAGGCGGCAAAGGCGCGCACATGGCCCCGCAGAAAGTTCTTCATCGTTTGATTGAAGAAGAACTCCAGGTACAGTGCCCGCGACCAGGACAAGGTCATCACGAAGCAGGACAACTGGCGGCGAGCCCGGCCGACCAGGACCGATCCGAAGTATGCCCAGTCCACTTGCCCCTGCTCGGCCGGAAAAACCTGTAACCGCAGGAAGGCTTCCCGAGGCTGCGGGCGCAACCGCGCCACCACGCGCCGCAACTGCTCCACGCTGCCGGCGTAGCCCCGATCGCGGATCATGCGGTAGAGGCGCGTGGCGCGCAACCGGGGATGCTGCTCGAGCGTTTCGCGCAAAAACGGTAGATACGGATCCACAATGGACGGCCGCAGCGGCTCAGCATGCTGGAAGCGCTCCACTTCAATGGCGCGACGCACCGTGTCGGGATGGACGTTCAAGGCTTGTGCAATCGTGCCGATCTTCCAATGCTCGGCGTAAAAATAGCGGCGAATCTGTACGCGGGTTTCGGGAGGAATCATCCCAGCTCACCTTCGTCGTGGAATGTGGGGGGAAAGGATCGACGAAGTGGCCTGACCGGCCGCAAATCGAGCAATGCAGCCACAAACCGCCCCGTTTTTCCAGCCGGCCCGGAGACCGAACTCGCAGTTCAGCGGCCGCCGGCGTCGTGATCGTTTCTCCACAGCCGAATGGTGCCGGAGAAATGACCGAATCGGAAGATTGATCCGTCACGCGAGGTTGCGGTGGAAAACAAGGTCGTGAGTGGTAAGCGCATGCGGGTGGATACCACCGTGGTCGAGACCAAATATCCACTATCCGACCGACAGCAGCCTGCTGGGCGACGGGACGCGGGTGCTGACGCGCGTAATGAAGAAAGTGGAAGCGGCCGCTGGTGGTCTCATCGGCAAGGT
>JAJPIY010000024.1 GCA_021324515.1 Planctomycetota bacterium | reverse complement strand
GAAAAACTTGCCACCTTGGAGCGGTTGCAAAGCGCTCTGCCGGCCGAGCGCGAAACGGTACGCCGAAGGTACACCGATTTCAGCTTACGGCTGGAGACGCTTGAAAAAGAGTTGCGGACCCAGCGCAGTCAGCTCAAAGACGCCGATAGGGACATCGACCGCCTGACCCGCGAATGGGACCAGGCGAAGGACCAAGTGAAAAACATCGATTTGCAGTTGAAAGACAAGGAGCGGGAACGACACTACGCGGTACAGGCGATCATCGCTAACCAAAAAGCGTTGCCGGCTTCGTGGCAGACGGTTGCGGAAACCGTTGGCACCGCCGAATACAGCCAGTGGGACAAGGAATGCACCGACCTGGAAGCGAGCGACATTGAACAACGCGTGCAGGAACTTCAACAAGCCCGTATCAACCGCGATGTGTTTCGCCACCATGTCGAAGAACTCGAGGGCCAGCAACAGAGGTTTTCTGCCGAGGTCCGCCGGGCTCCGGCAGACATCAAAGCGGAGTTGGAACAAGCCAGGAATACGGAAAAACAACGTGAGAAAGAGCTAAGCGAAGCGCGGCAACAGCTTGCGCAGCTGGAGAGCTATCGCCGACAACGCGAGCAGATCGGTGCGGACATGCTCCGTCTGGAAGAAGAACATTTGCAGTATAAAACGTTGGCCGAACTGCTGGGCAAGGACCGCTTGCAATTGTATCTGGTGCGGCAGGCGGAGAAGCAGGTGGTCGAGTACGCCAATGCCGTGCTCGACCGTCTGTCCGGCGGCCAGCTGTATTTAAAGCTGCGCGGTGAGGCTGAGGGTGAAGGCAATAGCGGCAAAGCACTAGAGCTGGAGGCGTACAACCGCGTCACCGGCGAAAGGCCGATCAACGTCGCTTTCCTCAGCGGCAGTCAGAAATTCCGCGTCGCGGTCAGTCTTGCCCTCGGCATCGGCCAGTACGCCAGCCGCCAGCATCGGCCCATTGAATCGGTCATTATCGACGAAGGATTCGGTTGCCTCGACAGCCAGGGACGGCAGGTCATGATTCAGGAATTACAAAACCTCCGCAATCACATGCGCTGTATCCTTTTGGTCTCGCATCAGGAGGAGTTCGCCGAAGCCTTCCCGGACGGCTACCGCTTCGAGCTGGAAGACGGGACCGCCCGGATCAAGCGCCTTCAGAAATAGTCCAGAGGGCCGGCGGCCGGCGCCTCCCAAAAATGAGAAAAAAGTGCGAGCGCCCCTTGACAAGATCGGCCAAGGGCCTTAACCTCAACAGATGAAAACAGATCCAAGCGCTTTTGCTTGAATCGAGTCGCGTGGTCCTGGAACGTCCCGACGGTATTCCCCTTTTTCGCGCCGGTCTGATTGGGCCTGAGGAGATTGACACATGAAACCGATACAATCCTGCTCCCGTGTGCGCCCCGCCTTCACCTTGGTTGAGCTATTGGTGGTGATCGCCATCATCGCCGTACTGGTCGGCTTGCTGTTGCCAGCCGTGCAAAAAGTCCGCGAAGCCGCCAACCGCGCCCAATGCCAAAATAACCTTCGGCAGCTGGGGATGGCTACTATAAATACTGCATCTCAGTATAATCAGGAGCTGCCGCCTGCCCTCGGAACGTATCCGAAGCGATCTGCGAACGGCATAATACCAACTGTCGCACCCGCCGGCCAACCAACCGTCGTTTGGCTGCTCCCCAACATGGAGCAGCAAGCCTTGTACAACAACATCGCAGCGTACAATACGCTAGGCACCACTACTATCCCTCCTGTTGTCAAGATTTTTGAGTGCCCAAGCGACACTACGATCAAATTGGGGTCTTCCGCCTATGCTGAAGGTTATTTGTTTTCCTATGCCTCCAATGCTATGGTCTTCGGAACGATCCTCACCCAAAACCAGGGTAGTCCAGGAGTCCAGTCCACACTCGGTGCCTTGACTGGAGGCACCAAGATACCAGCCGATATTCCTGATGGCACTTCCAACACGATTTTTTGGACTGAAAAACTATCTTATTGTCTCGCAGGAGTAACGACGCCTCCAGGCGCCGGGTCGATGTGGGCAGATGCAGGTCTTTTACCAACCTTTTTGCCTCTCACACCGCCCTCTGGTACAATGCTCGCGCCGGCTTCTTCTACAAACGTGATAATTCCTCAATATAACGTCGCTGGCCCGGCTGGCTGTAGTTACATGTTACCTTCCAGCAGCCACACAGGCTGCATTCTCGTCGGTCTGGGCGATGGGAGTGTGAAAGTCATCAACCAGGGCATAAGTGCCGGCACCTTCACCTTGGCCATGATCCCCAACGATCAGCTGGTCTTGGGTGCCGACTGGTAAGCGCCGTCGTGGCGTCGCCATCGTTTCTGTGCAAACAACGGGTCTCGTCTCCACGGTTCGCTTGGAGGCGAGACCTTTTTTTCTGTCGTGCAAAGAAGGAATCCCCATCGCCATCATTGGGGGCCTGACGGCCATCCAGTACGGATTCGAGCGATTAACACACGACGTGGACATTGTGATCGTTCGGCAACACGTGGACACGATCATCCGCGTGGCGCCCCGTTATGGAATCAAGGTGCTCTGGCAAGATCCCAAAGGTTGGCATCCGTTCGAAT
>JAJPIY010000100.1 GCA_021324515.1 Planctomycetota bacterium | reverse complement strand
TCGACTTTCGCTCCCACATCGATACCGCGCGTTGGCTCATCGAAGAGCAGAACTTCGCAGTGGCGCTCCAGCCACTTGGCCAAGACGACCTTCTGCTGATTGCCGCCGGAAAGATGGCGAACCGGCTGCTCTGGACTGGCCAGGCGGATGTGCAATTCCTGGATGTGGCGAGCCAATGCTTGCCGCTCGGCGCCACGGCGCACAAAACCCAAAAAGGAGAAGTGTTGCAGATTGGGCAGGGCGAAGTTATCGCGCACCGATTGCGTCAGTACCAATCCCTGCCCTTTGCGGTCTTCGCTCAATAGCGCGATGCCGGCGCGGATGGCGTCGCGCGGCGAATGGATGGCGAGGCTTCGGCCATCCAGCTCGATCGTACCCGCTTCCTTGCGATCGGCGCCGAAGATCAACCGCGCTGTTTCCGTCCGTCCTGCACCAACCAATCCCGTCAGGCCGACCACTTCACCGCGGCGGATCGTGAAGGAAACCCCGCGTACTTTGCGGCCGCACCGCAGACCGCGCACCACCAGGCGGGGCGGCCCGATGGGTACTTGGCGTTTCGGGAACTCCTCTTCCAACCGCCGGCCGACCATCAGGCGGATCAGTTCCTCGCGCGTGGTCGCACCGATAGACCGACAGGCGACCGCCTCGCCATCGCGCAACACCAGGACGCGATCAGCGATGGCGAAGACTTCCTCCAGACGGTGGCTAACGTAGAGAATACCGATGCCTCTTGTCCGTAAATCGCGGATGATGCCGAACAGGCGCTCGACTTCCTGCGGCGTCAGCGTGGCAGTCGGTTCGTCCATAACAACAATGTGGGCTTCCAAGGCCAGCGCGCGGGCGATTTCGACAAGCTGTTGCTGGGCCACCGTCAACTCACGGCAGGGGACGTCGAGACCCACAGCGACTCCCAGCCGTGTAAACAGTTCGGCAGCCCGACGCCGTTCTTCGCTGCGGCGGACGAAACCGGCGCAGGCCGGTTCTCGACCGAGAAAAATATTCTCGATAGCCGTCAGCGACGGCGCCAGGTTGAATTCTTGATAGATAACGGCGATGCCGGCCTTGCGGGCTTCCAGCGGGCTTGTCAAGCGAACGGCATGGCCGTGAAGGTGAATACTGCCGGCGTCCGGCAGATGTGCTCCGGCCAGCACTTTAATGAGGGTGCTTTTGCCAGCCCCATTTTCGCCTACCAGGGCCAGCACTTCGCCGCCGTGTAAATCGAGATCCACGTCGCGCAGCGCCCGCACACCGGGAAACGATTTGGCGATCCCACGCATCGACAACAGCGGTGGTCCGTTGAATGCTTCAGGAGTCATTTTCTTTCCTGCTCTTTCAAGGCATCAGCACGCCGATACAATCCTGTTGGGATGAGAACCTGCGCCGGCACTTTCTCGCCCTCGAAATAGCGGGCGATGATGCGGGCCGTCTCGCGGCCAATGCGATCGGGATATTGCACCGGGTCGGCGTAGATCTTGCCTTGTTTGATGGCTTGTTTGCCTTCCGGCTGGCCGTCGAAGCCGACGATTTTCACCTGATCGTCTTTATCGGCTTTCTCCAAGGCGGCGCGGGCGCCGAGTGCCGATGGATCGTTAATGGCGAAGATGCCGGCCAAGTCGGGATGGGCCTGTACCAGATCTTCGGCTGCCTTGTAGCCTTGGTCTTTAACGCCGCCGCATGGCAATTCATCGACGATCGTCACGGCGGCGCCGCCGCCGCGATTGTGCGCCTCGATCACTTCCTTGAAGCCGGCGACGCGCAGCAAGCACGATTCCGCTGCTGGGTAATGAAGAATAGCAATTTTGCCGCCAGCGTCGCCGAGCGCTTCGAGAAGCGCATGAGCAGCCTGTTTGCCGCCGGCGTAGTTATCTGTGGCAACATGAGTGACGACAAATTGGGCCTCGGACGCCAAGCAGGCAATGTCGCAGGTGAACACGGCGATGCCAGCGTCGTGGGCCTCCCGAATGGCCGGCCCGATGGCCTTGGATTCGCAGGGACACAGGACGATGGCGGCGACTTTTTGCACGATGAAATCCTTGACCTGGTTCTGCTGCCGGGCCGGGTCGAATTCGCCGCTGACCACGACGACATCGTAGCCGTACTTCGCCGCTTCTTTCTGCATGTTGTCGGCAATTTCCTGGAAAAACGGATTGGTGAGGGTCAGCACCGATAGACCGATCACCGGCCGTGCCGGCGCGGCTTGGTCGGCTGCGCAGCCGACAGGAAGCAATCCTGCCAGCACGATCAGCGTCCGGTGCAGGTATTTGCGGGTCATTTGTTGCGGTCCCCAAGGGCGCTTTCCCATAGTTTAGAAAATGAGTCCCAACCCACGAGGTTTTTCTATGCCGCCATTCGCCGTTGATATTGCGGACATTCAGCAGGCCAGGCAACGTCTGGCTGGACGCGCTCATCGCACGCCGGTGATGACATGCACCACGCTCGATCGCATGGCCGGGCGCGCGCTGTTTTTCAAATGCGAGCAGTTCCAAAAAGCGGGCGCGTTTAAGTTCCGGGGGGCCTGCAACGCCGTGCTGCGACTTCCCCCGGAAACAGCGGCGCGCGGCGTGGTGACGCATAGCTCCGGCAACCACGCTCAAGCCCTGGCCCTGGCTGCCGCGCTGCGTGGCATCCCCGCGCACCTCGTCATGCCTAGAAACGCCTCGCCGGTCAAACGCCGCGCCGTCGAGAAATATGGCGGCCGGGTGATCGAATGTGAACCGACGCTGGCGGCTCGGGAGACGACGGCGGCGGCAGTGTTGGCCGAGACGGGGGCCACACTGGTGCCCCCCTACAATCATCCCGACGTGATCGCTGGGCAGGGAACAATCGCCCTGGAATTGCTCGAACAAGTGCCGCAACTGGATGCCGTGGTCGTGCCCATAGGCGGCGGCGGACTGATGGCAGGAGTCACTCTTGCCGTCAAGGCGATGGCGCCGCACGTGCGCGTCTTTGCCGCCGAACCGGCAGGTGCGGATGATGCGGCACGTTCCAAAGCGGCTGGTGTACTGCTCCCGCAAACCGATCCACGTACCATTGCCGATGGACTTCGCGCCAGCCTGGGGGACTTGACCTGGCCGGTCCTCCGCGATTTGGTCGAGTGCGTCCTTACCGTGACGGAAGAAGAGATCATCGCTGCCATGCGGCTGACCTGGGAACGCGGCAAACTCCTCATCGAGCCTAGCGCCGCTGTTGCTGTCGCAGCCGTGCTGGGCGACCCGTTGCGAGCGCTGGAGGGATTGCAACGCATCGGCGTCGTCCTCAGCGGCGGCAATGTCAACCTGGATGATTTGCCGTGGTAGATCGGTTATGACGCTTGCCGACTCGGCGAGGGGGGCGTAAGTCTCCTGTTCTTCGTACCAGAGGGCTTACGTCCCCTGCTCGCTGGGTCATTGCTATTTTGGCTTGCAATAGCTCAGGGCCATAAGTGCATAGCCGGTGACGATGAGCGGATCGCCTTCCATCCAGTGCGGATTGTCATTGCGCCAGCTGCCGTCCTCTCGTTGGCGTTTGGCCAGGGCGGCGGTGAGATCGGCGCGCCAATCGTGTTCTGTGCCGTTGGCGTCTTGCACTTTGTCCAGCCCCAGAGCGTCTAAGCATTTGGCCATCGTGTGGTAGTAATAGTACAGGCCCCACTTCTTGCGCGGTTCCGGCATGCCAGGGTTGGCGTCCAGCGTATAGTTCTTTTGAATCCACTCCAACGCCTTTTTGATGCGTGGATCGTCTTTGGAGACGCCACAGTAAATGAGGCTTTTGATCCCGGCATAGGTCATACTGCCATAGCCGGGTAAACCACCGTCGGCGTTGGGTTGCTCTTGCGTCTTGGTCTGTCCGCCGCCTGCGGCGCTGTAGATGAAGCTGCCGTCGTTAATCTTATCCGCCCATTTGCGATCGTTATATTCGCCTTTGAGATTTTGGCAGCGGCTGACGAAGGTGGCCGCTTTCTGAAAGGCCGGATCGTCTTTGGGTATGCCAGCCGCTGTCAAAGCGTCGAGGAAAAATTGTGTGTTCGATAGGTCCGGGCGGGATTTACTGTCGTAGCCGGCCCCGCCATAGAAATCGTCCGTTTTATCTTTGCCTTCGCCTTCGTCCCATTGCAGCTGGCGCAAAAATTGGGCGGCGTCGGCGATGACCGCTTTGTAGCTGTCGCGCTTGGCGCTGACGAGGGCCAGTACATTGATACAGGTGACGTAGTTCTTCAACTGCACACGTGGGTCTTTGCCGGCGATGTGCTTCTCGCGCGGATTGATGAGCGATTCGACATATTTCAATCCTTTGTCTACCATCGGATCGTCAGGACCAACCTTGCCGCTTTGGAGCAAGCCAGTCAGGATGAGACCCGTGGCACCGACTTTTTCTTGTTCCGATTTGCCCCAGCTGCCATCGTCGTTCTGCTGCTTGCGCAGATAGGCGACGGCCTTGTCCACGCTGTCGTTCCACTGTTTGGGATCGGCACCGGCTTTGGCAAGAGAAAGCGAGGCCGACAGGCCAATCAACACCGCCATCAAGAACACACAGGATCGGCAAGTCATCGGAATTCCCTCCCCATCCAAACCGGGCACGCAGCTGCGTGCCCGGTTTGGATAGAGCAAACGCGATGCCGAAAAAGATGAGCCGGAAGCAAAAGCGACGGATGTGTTCCCTCGTTTCTGCTTCCGGCTCGGACGGCTTTTGTTCACGTTGCTTACTCGACCACAGCGAGGATGTCATCCTCGGTCATGATGAGCAATTCTTCGCCGTCGATGGTCACTTCGTTGCCAGCGTAGGAGGTGAACAAGACACGGTCGCCTTCCTTCACTTGGAAGGGGGCGCGTTGACCGTTTTCCAAACGTTTGCCGTCGCCGAGGCTGAGCACTTTGCCCTGCCGCGGCTTCTCTTTGGCCGTATCCGGCAACACGATACCGCCAGCCGTCTTCTCTTCGGCTTCTAAGCGCTTGACGACGATCTTGTCATTCAACGGTACGACTGTCATGTTTCAATTCGCTCCTGATTTCACACAAGGGGAACCTCTCACCGCTTCCATCCGTGTGTCTTTTTAGCGTCGTGCCATAGGCGCCAGCCAGGGCACGCAACACGGTATACAGCACCACGTTTTTGTTGATTGGCTTGGGAATGACGCTGTAAAAGTGCAGCTGGCAGGCCTGACGAATCAGCCCTTCGTTGAAGTCGGCGGTGATGAGGATCGCCGGCAACATGCTCTTGATCTGCCGCGCCAATTGCAGCGTTTCCAAGCCGGTCAGGGTCGGCATGTGCATGTCCAAAAGGGCCAAATGCACGTCGTTTTCCCGAACGATATCGAGAGCCTCTTCCCCGCACGATGCCGTGAAAGTACGGAAACCTTCGGCGCCCATGATGTCGCGCAAGGCTTGCCGGCAATTGGTATCATCGTCGGCGATGAGGATCGAATAATCACGCTCTGGGGATGTCGCCTTCATGCCGCTCACCTCTCTGGCCGTTCCTCAAATCCTGACCTAAGCCGGCGGCACGACCACGGAAGGATCCGTTCCCACGAGGGAACAGATACCCCTGTGAGCAAAAGTCGTACCACCTGTCACGGACAACTAGTGAACGACCTAACTGCTTATATCAGTAGATCATGGGTTCACGGCAAAATCAAGAGCCAACCGTGAGCATGCTTCCCTCTTTTCTCTGCGCCTGCCAGACTGGCCCGACGCGCTGTCATTGTGACAGGGGCGGTCCTGGCTTGCCCTGCTGCGGGGGAGGCGGTTGTCGGGGCCACAGCTTATCGGGATTGAAATCGTCGTCGTCCAGAGGTACGGGGGTTATCAGCCGATCATAGCGGTAATATTCGACTTCCTTGCCTTTGTCATCGTAGGTGATGACCAGCATTGGCAAGTGCCAATCGGGATCGAAGTATATCAGCCGACGCCCGCCGCGCGGCAGCTCCGGTTCAACCGCTGGCGGAATGAGGCGTTCCAACGTTTCGACCGGCTGGGGATATTCAGGCCGCTGCTGCGGTGCGAGGACTGTCAGCGTGCCTTGGCGGCGGTCGCCGCGCTCCTGGGCATCGAGGAGGGCGATGAGCGATTGGACGCAATGGCAGATGCCAGCGTCCGTGATGGGATGACGGCTAGCCGAGCGGACCAGGGGGTTGTCCGGCGCCAACGACAAACGGGCGCCGGCCGGCAACAGCAAGGAGTCGCCAGCCGCGACTTTGGTATGAATCTTGTTGTCGAAGCGGTCCTTGACGTACACCACCTCGCGTCCTTCAGCCGTCTTGCCCAACCATTTGAAATGGACGCTGAACGGCTGCTTGCGGAAGGAAAAGGCAATGATCTCTTCGGGGCCGGGCTTACCCTTGAGGCTTTCGCGGCGTGTCAGGCGCACAATGTACGAATCCAGAGTAGCGCAGCGTTCGGCGGCCCGCTGAAGTAGCTGCCGAGCCGTCAGCGGTGTTGTCTGCGTTGAGCCATCGGGCTGGGAAAAGGTGTTGCCCGCTTGCGGAGGATCGGTTCCTGGAGAGGGGCGCGGCTCGGGAAGCTGAGATCCTCCGTTGGAGTGTTCCCGGTTCTCCGGGGGGCGTGCTATCGGCGGTGGCGGCACCGGCACGATCGGAATGTCGTTTTCGGCTTGAGCAACGGCGTTATCGGGAACGGGGCGCTGCCAGCGGCGCAAGCGGGGCAGCTTGGCCGCTACCGTGCCCAATGACATGTCCCCCAGGCCGATGCAGCCCACCAGGAACAATACCCCTATCGCTATGCTTTGCCGTCCATGCCTATTGTCGGCCATTGTGTGTTCCTCCCCGGCAGCTAACGATTGCCGGTTCGCCGGAGAACCCGCGTCGCTTCCTGCGCGCGAGGGAGCACTCTATCGCAAGCGGGGCAAAATGACAAGGGGACAACGAACATGCCGAACCTGCCGATCCAGCGCAGTCTGACTGAGCGATCAGTTTTTCTTCAGCGGGGACGGCGGAAGGGCCGAATTTGCCTAGTATGGGTTGACGGCATCTGCTTAATCCGCTATTCCCGTGGCAGGGTGAGGAGACTCCCGGGCATGGACGCGACTCGCTTTCTCGTTGTCATCGCCGACGACTACGGCATCGGCCCGGAGACCTCGCGCGGCATCCTGGAATTGGCCGCGCGCAACCTCATCACCGGGACCGTCCTGATTGTCAACTCGCTGTACGCCGAGGAGGCCGTTCGCGCCTGGCGGCAATCCGGGTGCGAACTGGAGATAGGCTGGCATCCCTGCCTGACTCTCGACCGTCCCTGCGCCCCTGCTCAGCGCGTCCCCAGCCTGCTTGACTACGATGGCCGGATGCTGCCGTTGCGGCGTTTCCTGGCCCGCCTCTATATGCACCAAATTTGTCCGCGACAGATCGAGATCGAACTGCACGCACAGTACGATCGTTTCCTGGAACTGATCGGACACGCACCGACGCTGGTCAACTCGCATCAGCATATTTCCCTGTTCCCGCCGATCGGCTCGATCTTGCGTCGCGTCCTTCTGGCGCGCGGAGCACCGCTGCCGTATCTGCGCCGCGTGGCCGAGCCGTGGTCGATGCTGGGCCGCATTCGCGGCGCACGGAGGAAGCGAACGCTGCTGACGCTGCTGGGCCGCATCGAAGCGCGACATCAAGCCCAGGACGGCTTCCCCGGAAACGATTGGTTGGCTGGCATCACTGATCCCCCCTGGGTGAATGATCCCGCCTTTTTCGCACGCTGGCTGGTACAGATGCCCGGACGTATTGTGGAACTGGCTTGTCACCCCGGCCGCCGCGATCCCACCTTGATTGGCCGTGATTGCACCGAGCATGATGGCATGCTCCAGCGGCGCATCGAGGAGTTGCGTCTCTTGCAGCAACCCAATTTTCTCGACGCTTGTCGACAGGCCGGCTTCACGCTCGTGTCCGTCTCCGAACTACGCGCTCACCGGATAGGGAGGATCGCCCATGCTGCCTGAGGCGCCGAGGAGAAGGGACGTGTGGGTGCGGACGGCGGTCCTGATCTGGATCCTCATCCTCGCCTTCGTTTGCACCCGCGCTGTCGTGCAGCCATATAAGCGCACCCTCTTCACTACCTGGGAGCAAGCCGGCGGCGATTGGGAAAAAGGCCACGACCTCTATCGCAACTCCTGGGGCCCCGATCAAGATCAGTTCCGCTACAGCCCGCTGACGGCCGTCCTGCTCGTGCCGTTTCATCATCTGCCGATCCGTCTGGGCGGCGTAATTTGGCGCCTGCTCAACGCTGGCGTGCTACTGGGCGGCTTCGCTCTGTGGCTGCGCGCGGCCCCGTCGCCGCGGACGCCGCGCCAGCAGGCCGTCCTGTTTGTGCTGTTGGCGCCGTTGTCACTGAGCAGTTTGAATAATGGCCAGCCGAACCCGCTGATTATTGGCCTGCTGCTGGCTGCACTGACCGCCGTCGAGGGGGAGCGCTGGTCGGCGGCGGCGGCGCTGGTTGCTTTAGCTACGGCCGTGAAAGTCTATCCGTTGGCGATCGGTCTGTTGCTGGCGGTTGTTTATCCACGCCGTTTTGCCCTGCGGCTATTGCTCGCTTTGGTGGTGGCGGCGGTGCTGCCCTTCGCTTGCCAACATTGGGATTACGTGGCCGCCCAGTACGTTCAATGGCTGGCGCGACTGGGCAAGGACCATCGTTGGGATTGGCCTTTGCACATGGCTTACCGCGATTTATGGCTGCTTATCCGCCTCTTTCACGTGCCGCTGACGCCGCGCGGCTACCTCGGCGTCCAGTTGGGCAGCGCAGCGGCTTGTGCGGCTTTGTGTCTGGCAGCGCGGCTGCGCGGCTGGCCGCAGCGTGATGTGCTGGCCGTCATCCTCGTGTTGGGAACATGTTGGATGACGCTGTGCGGCCCGGCTACCGAGTCGTCCACCTACGTCTTGTTGGCGCCGGCGCTAGCCTGGACAGTGCAACGGGCCGAAAGCGAACGCTGGCCGCGGCTGCTCGGCTTGATGCCCCGCATGGCCTTGGTGTTATTCTTGTTTTGCGTCGTCCGGGGTCTCTGGCCGGGGGTCAACCGTATCCATGCTCTGGGATTGCAGCCTCAGGCGGCGTTATTGCTCTGCTTGGCCTATGTGATCGTCCTTATGCGGGAGCTGATGAAGGGAAAACGGCAAAGGGATGGCAACGTTTCGGAAAAGCAGCCGGAACAATGGCGCGCCGAAGAAACCGCGCTAACCGAGGCGGTGGGTTGGTAAGGAGTAGGGACATGGCTGCACCTCGTTACAAGCTGAGCATCGTTTGCCCTGCCTTTGAGGAAGAGGAAGTGTTGCCCCGCTTCCATGCCGAGTTGTGCGCCGTCTTGGCTTCGTTGGAAAACGACTACGACATTGAGATCCTCTACATCGACGACGGCTCCCGCGACGGCACCCTCGACTTTCTGCGGCAGTTGGCTGCTGGCGATGCCCGCATCCGTTACCTGTCGTTCAGTCGCAATTTCGGCCAGCAGGCTGCTTTGACCGCCGGCATGGAACATGCCCGCGGCGACGCCGTCATCACTCTCGACAGCGATTTGCAGCACCCGCCCAGCCTCATTCCCGCACTGGTGGAGCAATGGCGCAAGGGCCACGACATTGTCTTGACTTTCCGCGAAGATGATCCACGGCTGAGTTATTTCAAGCGTTTGTCGTCGCGTGCTTTCAACGCGGTGATGCGTTGGCTGAGCGATACGCCCGTCAGCTCGGCGGCATCAGACTATCGGCTGCTGTCGCGCCAGGCGGTCAATGCTCTGCTGCGCTTGCACGAGAAACATCGCTTTCTGCGTGGCATGGTCAACTGGCTTGGCTTCCGCACAACCACGGTGGCTTTTCATCCTGCCAGCCGCGGTGCAGGCGTGACCAAGTACACCCTGCGGCGTATGTTGGCCTTGGCTGTCGATGCCCTGTTGTCGTTCTCGAAGCTGCCGCTGCGTCTGTCGCTACTGCTGGGACTGTTGCTTATCGTCCTGGGCGGTGGCTTCGGCGCCGTGATATTGGGACGATCGCTGGGAGGCGCAGAGATCGGGGGATCGCAACTGGTGTTGATCGCCCTGTTCTTGATCGGCGGCGCTATCCTGTGTGCCCTGGGCATCGTCGGCGAGTATGTGGGACGGATTTACGAGCAGGTCAAAGGGCGGCCGCTGTATCTGGTGAAAGAAACATACCCCCCCTCGTTAGCGCTGCGGCAAAGCGAGCCTCTGCCTCCGGGCGGCCATCGGGATGCGGCATGAATTTCTTTGGTTTGCCTCGGTGGCAACTGCGCACTAGAGTTGTGTGGCAAACGAAGCCGCCGGTTTTGGCGGCGGTTTCGGGGGCGGGCCTTGCCGTCTCGCCTGGACCCCAACGCCTTTTCATCCTCGAAAAGGGCAAAACCGTCGTGAGACGGTGACGCAAAGCCATGGGCCTCTTGGACCGGACCCTCTATTTTCGTCCATCCATGCGAGGTTGCCAGGCTGCCGAAGGGATGGGCAGGTGAAGAGCCCGTCCGTCCCCGAGTCGATCGGCTCAGGAAACGCCGCTACGACTCGTCTGGATCCAGGGACCGCGTCCTGCTGGTTATGGCAAGCCCCGCCTTGCTTTTTTCCTTTCGCTTGCCTCCGCTCTCGAGATGCCCTACTATCGGCGGATAGATCCTTAGAGTCCGCGCGAAAGGGCTTAATCATGGCAATCGAACCGTTGGCCATCGGCGTGTGCAGCTGGTCGCTGCAAGTCAAAAATGTACCGGAATTGAAACGGTTGCTCGATCAACTCGGCGTCTCGGTGGTGCAAATCGCCTGTGGCGATCCGCATCATGCCGCCTGGGATGAGGGCGATCGTCTGCCGGAAGCGGTGCGGGCAGCTGGTTTGCAGATGAGCGGGGCCATGCTCGGCTTCCCCGGAGAAGATTACACGACGCCGCAAACTATTCAGCGTACCGGTGGCTTCGGCGATCCGGCGACGCGCAGCGAACGTCTGGAGCGCTTCCGCTGGGCACTGGAGCGCACGCGCGCTCTGGGTCTGACGGACCTAATGCTGCACGCCGGTTTCCTGCCAGAACCGGGAAACCCGGATCGCAAACCGTTTCTCGACACGCTCGGCCAGGTCAGCGCCTTGGCCGCAGAGAAGGGCATTACTGTGGCCTTCGAGACTGGCCAGGAAACCGCCGACCTGCTTCGCCTTACCCTCGATGAATTGAAATGCCCCAATCTGAAGGTGAACTTTGATCCGGCCAATATGTTGCTTTACGACAAAGGCGATCCGCTCCGTGCCGTGGAGATCTTGGGACCAGACATCCGCAGTGTTCACGTCAAGGACGCCAATCGGCCGACAAGACCGGGTATCTGGGGCGAGGAAGTGCCGCTCGGTCAAGGCCAGGTCAACATCCCTGCCTTTGTGTCGGCCCTGAAAAAGATCAGCTATCGGGGGCCTTTGTGCATCGAACGCGAGGTGGGCAATCAACAAGAACGTCTACGGGACGTGGCCCACGGCATCCGCTTTCTGCGTCAATGCCTCCTTAGCTGCTAACCATATGCGCAGGACAAGCAAGGGGCGGGGTGGTCGGCAGTTCGCGGAGCGACACTGTTCCGCGAACCACCCCTCGAACGGGTCGCAAACGGGAGCAACGGACCTCTGTTGCTCTAGCCAGGGAATCGACAGCTCCTGCAAGCAAGCGAATAGACGTGCTCGCCTTTTGGAAAGGCGCTTCCTCAAAATAACAGAGACAAAGCATCGCCTAGACGCGTGGCTTGCGTCCGCCCTTACGTCCGGCCTCGCGTGCTTCCTCGGAGGTGAAGCGATGGGCCGTGCCGCGAGAATGAGCGGCCATGCCGCCTTTGCGTCCGGCCTCACGGGCTTCCTCCGGGGTGAATTCGTGGGCCGTTCCTTTGGCATGCGCGGCCCGACCGCCTTTGCTGGCGATCTCCCGTTGCCGAGCCGCGTCCATACTGGCAAATCCCCGTTTCTTGGTTGTCATAACAACAAATCCTCCAGCGTGATACTCTCGTGCGCCCAACTCGGAAACCGCCGAGGCTGGGCATGCACCTAAAAAGAATTATCCGCAAAAGCAATGCCTAAGTAAAGAATAGCCCCAGATAAGCAGGAAAAGACCTCCCTGACGCCATTGACAGCGCAGAGAACTTGCCGTAATATCCCGCCGACGTTGGCCTGCTTCCCCCGGCCAGCGACGACCTGAAAACCCTTTTCCGGAAAGGATTCCGGCATATGAAACAGCTGTCAATTCTCTTCGGGACAGCCCTGTCGGGGTTGATACTAACTGCCGCCGGCCAAGTTCGGGCAGATTATCTGAATTGGACCTATACCACCAGTTCCAACGTTTCCGGCGTCTCTGTCAACAGCCTGTCACCCAATGGGGGTGCCACCGTATCGTTGACCAGTTTCACCAATCCGCAACCCGGAGGTACGCTCATCCCGGTTGAGGCTTATGTGACCTCTGCTAGTGCGCCGGCCAACTTTGGCCCTACAACCAATCAGCCCTCGACGTTTAGCTTGGCCCTGAAAATCACCGACGGCAACGGCGCTTCCGGAACGCTGAATTTCACCGGTTCTCTGGCAGGAGAGTTGACCCCTACCTCGTCAAGCGTTGTGGCTTCGTTCACTCCCACTACTTCCAACTCGATAATCTTCGATGGGCATACATACACGGCAACGATCTCTCCGCAGACATTGGTTCCGCCTAACGACGGCCCAATGCAGCATTACATTATGGCCTCGATTGCCGTGACCAATGCCTCAGGCAGCGGCGGTACACCTCCTCCCACCGGCGGCGGCGGCGGGGTCAACAGCACACCGGAGCCGACCAGCCTGTTGCTCAGCAGCTTGGGCTTCTCTTGCTTGGGCTTCAGGTGCTGGTGGAAACGCCGCCAATTGACCCGAACCCTAGCGGCCGCTTAGAATGGCCCTTGGAGTTGCTGCATGAATTTAGGTGGTTAGGTGGTTAGGTGGTTA
>JAJPIY010000306.1 GCA_021324515.1 Planctomycetota bacterium | reverse complement strand
GATCGCCGGCATGGCCTTGACGAGCAAATCCGGACCATAGCGATCGCTGAAATCGCCGACATAAAGGATGGTCGGATCGATCGGTCCGACCTGATAGCGGGCCTTGACCTGTCCGGGATCGACTTTGCTGTTGAACTGAGCGACGGGGAACGGCTGGCGCGCAGCTGTCAGCCGCGCGGCGCATTCCGGCACCCAGAAGCGGGCGACCTCGGAGACGGCAGGCTCTTGCGTGAGGACCACCTGCGCTTCGCGCAACATCGTGCATTCCAATTCGTTGATGTGGTTGCTGATCTCCGAAGTCATGTCGCTGCGTTGCCGTTCCAGCGAGCGCACCGAAAAGATCGTGCGATTGTTTTTGAGGCCGCGTAGGAGGCTGAGCGGGCCAGTACCGGACCATTCGTACCCCATCAAGGTGACGTGCGGACTACCGCCGGGAAACTGGTGCAGAAAGGCGTTGGCCGCCCGGCTCGTGAATTCTTGCACTCGCGCCAGCAGGTCCTCGCCCTCGCTGTCGCCGACGGCATGAATGTGCAGGCCAGCAACGTCCACGGAGGGGGCGACGCGCCCGAACAGGTGGACGGTAGTGCGACGGCGGGCCAGGGCGATAGCAGTCTGGAGCGCGGATTGGCCGACAAGTGTATCAGGATGCTCCCAGCAGAAGACCGCGAGGACCGGACGAACCTCGTCCGCTTTTTTTACCGCAGGAGAGATGATCCAAGACGAGGGCGTGATCCGCGTCGGCCGTCGTTTGTGGCGTTTCACCTGGGTCCCATTGAGTTTGGCTTGGCCATTCTCGGTGACATCGCTGTTCGCGCTTACGTGCCCATTTTCCGCAGAGTGTCCATTATCGGCTTGCAGAGCGTGGTCGGCAACGAGGGGAGCGTTTTCTACGTCTGGCGGCTGCTGCTTGAGGGGTGTGTCGTTGGGGGAGGGGGCCGACCCTTCATTTTGGCTTAGTGCAGGGGTGCTCATCAGTGGGTCTCCTAATCCGCCAAGGATCCATCAGAGCCACGCCCCAGGAAGTGACCAAGGAGACTGCTCCCTGGGGCATAGCCCTGGCTTCTTTGACTACGTATCCGTTAGCGTCAATTCGGGAAAACATTGGGCGCACAAATCGAGATAGTAGCGTGTGACATCGCTCCAACTCTGGATCGAACCATCGTTGCGTTTGCCGTTGCGGCCCATCCGTTCGGCATGGGCTGGATCACTGAGAAGACGGTCTAGCGCCCAGACCATTGAACCGGGGTTGTCGTAGGTGAGCAGGCCGTTCTCTTCGTGGCGAACCAGGTGGGCCGGACCGCCATGCGTGGTGACGACGGGCCGGCCGGCCTTGCGGGCCAGATCGACTACGGCATCATCGAAGGGCACACGGCAGCGCGAGGGCAAGACCAGGGCCTCTGCAGCGCGGACCAGGCGTTTGACCTGCGGCCCCTCCCGGTGGCCCAACAGGCGCACCGCATAAGCAACGCCCAGCTGATAAGCCCGCTGTTCCAAATAGCCATACATACTGCCGGCGCCGACGAAAGCCAAACGCAAATTGCCGGTGCGGCGCAGCAATGTCGGCAGAGCTTCCACCAGCAGATCGACACCCGCAGAATGTTCCAGCGGACCAACATAGAGGACCAGGCGGTCGAAGGGCCCAACGCCGATTTCGCCCTTGACCTGTCCATAATCGAGCGGCGTTTCCCATTCATTGGCCATCCGCCCTTCCATGGGGAAGGAACGGATGCGTATTCCGTCCATGCCCAACTCGGCGATGGCTCGTTCGCGCAGCCAGTCCGGCGTCAACACACAGGAAACGGTGCGGGCGATGGAGCGTTCGGCCTCCTCGATGGCGCGCGAGAGCGGGGTCGGTGGCGTACCATTGCGCCGCGTTGTCTCCAGAGAGGTGAGCGAGAGGATGCGTGGTCGGCGCAGCCGCGCCGCCGCCAAGCCGGTCATCCACTCGTGATGATGGAGCAGGTCGAAAGAAGGCGCGTCTTGCAGGTGCGCCTCAACGGCGTGCGCAAACATCTGGGCCGTCTCCAGCGGCGAGCCGTTGGGGACGATGGGCAGCGGGTGGTAACGGATGCCGTTGTTCTCCTGCTGTGATTGGGGCGCACCGCAAGCAGGCAGGAAGATGTGGACCTCATGCCCCAAGGCGCTTTGCTGAAGGGCCAATTCGCGGAGGAACGGCGGCAAGCCGTCCCCGTTAGCCAGCGCGAAAGCGGCGATGCGCAACGGACGCCGCAGTTTCGGACGGCGGCGCTCACGCAAGAAATGCTCTTGGTCCCACACATTGCCGGCCGGCTCAATGCGTCCGCGTTCATCCACGTACAGAGCGCTGGCATCGCGATTGGAAGACCAGAAATTACGGCCGAATGACACGGCTTGGGAACGGGCGGCGGGGATGAATTCACCGCTGCGCAGAAGGAAACCGACTTCAGCCAGCTGCGTGGTGCCAGGGTGAGGTAAATGAAAAAAACGCTGGCCGCACAAACCGCCGAGCGGTTCGTCCTGAATGCGATGTGCATTAAAGCCGTTAAATTGGATATAAGAGACATCATAAAGACGCAAGACGAACCGGCAATGGTGCCAGGCACCGCCGCGCTGCTGCGCCGTTTCGTCTACCCATTCGGGACGGATGCGCCAATGGGCGAAGCCCTGGTTGGGGGCGACGGCGGCCAAGCCGACGTGATTGGCTGCCGGCACGTAGGCGTCTGCGGGCTTCTCTGCGCCGATTTCCCAGGCACAACGGCGAAGGGTTTCGGCGTCCAGAGGAGGAAAGGTCGGCAGCGTCATGCGCAGCTCCCTCTGCGGCGATCCGATCTCTTCCTCCCAGGACAAAACGCCGGGCGAGACGTAATCGAGCAGACCAAAGTTCGGGGTATCCATAAGTATTCCGGCATCCATTCATCCCTGTTCCCGACCCGGCGGGCAGAAGGCGTTAGCCCGTGGATGGTTCGCATCAGAGGGCCAACGTCTCCCGGCTCATTGAGTCGGAAACTCGTTTGTCAAGCAACGCTAGCGTAGACGGCCTCCGTCTGTTCGGCAATGCGGTCCCAGCTGAAGGCAGCCTCGACGGCGGCACGTCCGTTGTTGCCCATCCAGCGACAGCGGCTATGGTCGGCTAACAACGTGCCCAGGCCCCAAGCCACCGAATCGGGCGTGTCATCTACTTGCAAACCGTTGACGCCATGCCAGACGAACTCCGCCGGCCCGCCGCGCTTGGTGCTGACCACCGGCTTATGGGCCGACCAGCCCTCCAGAATAACGATGCCGAACGGTTCGTTGCGGCTAGGCACAGCCACAATGTCGCAAGCTTTGAATAGATCGTACAGTTCGCGGCCGCGGCGGTCGCCCAGGATGCGCAGCGCATGAGCCACGCCCAGATGGTGGGCCAATCCGCACACTTCGTTGCGCATGTGGCCGTCGCCGGCAAAGACGAATTTGGCGTTGGAATAAAAGCGGAGCACATGCGGCATGGCGCGGACGAGAATGTCCGGCCCTTTCTGTACCACCATGCGGCCAACGAAAAGGACCGTCGGGTCCAGAGGGCCGATCGCATAACGGCGTTTGACTTCGCCCGGATCGACGGGATAGTCGAAGCTGCGGGCATTGACGCCATTGTAGATGACGGAAGTTTTATGCTCCGGGCATTGATAGAGCCAGCCGATTTCGTTTTTGAGCTGATTGGACACGGTGATGACGCGATCCGCACAATAGGTGCCGTGCCGTTCGTGGTCTTGAATACGCGGCGATTGTCCGCCGAAAAAGCGGTTGCCGTTGCGGCCGTACTCGGTCGAGTGCATGGTCAACACGGCCCTTCGACCTCGGCCTTCCTTGATCCAAACCAAAGCGTTGGAAGCTAACCAGTCGTGCGCATGGATAATGTCAAAGCGGCCGATGTGATCTTCCACGGCGAAGAACTCGTGGACGAACGAACGGCACATGTTATTGATTTCGTCTACGAAATTGGGGCTTAAGGCGAAGTCGCAGCGATGATAATGCACGCCGTCGATGCGATCGTAGCGTGCCTGCTGATGGCCGCGGCGCGTAAACACATGGACTTCATGGCCGCGGCGTTCCAAGGCTGCTGCTAGCTCAGTGACGTGGACGCCGACTCCACCCACGGCAATACTGTGCAAAGTCTCCCACGAAAACAAAGCGATCTTCACGTTTTTTCTCCACGATGCTTTGCATCCGTGCAAGGTGAGACAATTTCCGCCCAACACCAGGGCAGAAGCTAGCGCTCCTGGTAGAGCAAAAAGAATGCCAATAATCTATTTTGCCGCACGAGTCCAAAATCATCATGGACACTTACGCTGACGGAGCGACGGCAATCGTCAAGGGAGAATCGTTCTCTTGTCCTCGCCTGATACCTGAGCACTAATGTTGGACTTCCGGGCACACACGGGCGATCGGAAGCTGTGGACTGCCTTCCCTCCGCGAACCAGCGCGGACAGACGGCACGAAACAAAATGGTTCGAATGGACCCACCCTCGCTGGCGGGAGAGACCTTTTCCAACTCTTGCAGCGATCACCGGCATTCCATAGCATGAGCGTTGCGGGTTGGCCCTACCTCCGTGGTAGTCGCCGAATTTGGGGCGAACTAACGTCGGTTAGTGAGGCTTCCTCAACATAGCGCCGGCAACGGCGCTTTCGGCGAAGCCTCATTAACCTACGTCATTTATTTCCATTTTCCAAACAATATGGATTTTTTTGCGACTGTCAAGGGGGCGACGGCAATTTCCTGGCGGCATTTGGGACCGTTGACTTCCCTGGCCTTGCTGCTGGCCGTCTCGGCGTCTGCTGGGCAAACGGCGACAACGCCCGTTTTCGCCGTGCGGACAGCGCACGGTGCCTTGGTCAAGGGCAATTGGCGCCAGTTGCAATCCGATTGGTCGGTGCATGTGGGCGAAGGAGAGGGGGCGCGAATACCAGGTACCGAAGTCCTGAGCGTGCGTCGCGTTGATGTGCCGCTGCCGCCTCTGCCGACGGATAACCACCTCATCCTTGCCAACGGCGACCGGGTGCCGTTTCGAGATCTGCGACTGGTCGGAGAAAAGTTTCGCTTTCACCATGCCAATTTGGAAGAGGGCAAAGAAGCGTCCTTGCCGCTGTCGGCCGTTTCTGTCCTTTGGTACACCGCTCCGGATAAGGATCTCGATGCCGAAAAACTGCGCCGCCGCCTCTTCACGGCCACGAGGACGCGCGATACCGTCGGTTTGCGCAATGGCGATGTTGTAACTGGCGTCCTGGTCGGCGTGGATGGCGACAACGCGGTGGTCGAAGTGGAGAAGCGGCAGATGACAGTGAAGGTGCCGCAGTTGGCTTACATCGCATTCAACACAGAATTGGCCGATACGCTGCGGCCCAAGGGAACGTATGCCCGTCTCGTCCTCCGTGATACCCGCCCCGGCCGCGGCGGTCGCCTGTCCCTGACCTCCGCTTCCGCCGATGAGACCGTACTCCTGGGGACCACGGTCTTTGGCGCCCGCTTGCGCGTCCCCTTGGGCGACATCGCCGCTCTAGAAATGTACCAAAACAACTCAATCTACCTTTCCGATCTCAAAGAGAACAAGTACGTCTTTGAGCCGTTCCTCGATGCGATGTGGCCATTCACTCTCGACAGCAACGTTGCCGGACACGATCTGCTCTTGGCCGGTTCCACCTACGATAAAGGCGTCAGCATGCATAGCCATAGCCGGCTCACTTATCGTTTATCCGCGGGCTTCCGGCGTTTCGAGGCAATGGCCGGCCTGGACGACAAGGACGGCCAAGGAGGCGCGGTGCGTCTCCGCGTGCTGGCTGACGGCGTCGCGCTCCTGGATCGCGCCCTGACCAGCCAGGACGGCGCCGTGCCTATCCGTCTCAATGTGAAGGACGTGCGCGAGCTGACGTTAGAGGTCGATTTTGGCCGCGGCGGCGACGTGCGCGACGTGGTAAACTGGGCCGATGCGCGACTGGTGAAATAATCGTTTAGTTTAGCCGCGAGCCGGAGGCGAGCGCGGTCGCAAAATAATTGTTTAGCCGCGAGCCGGAGGCGAGCGCGGTCGCAAAATAATTGTTTAGCCGCGAGCCGGAGGCGAGCGCGGTCGCGCTCGCCTCCGGCTCGCGGCTAAACGATGGGGCAATTTGAGCAATTTCGGCGCTTTATTCCGATTCGCCGTTTGTATCGTTTGTACGGAAAGATTCAAGAAGGAGGGTTGTAGTGGCCGATGTTTTAACGGATGACAGAGCCTATCAGGCGATGGCTGACTGCGTTTGCATCGATCAACGCCGGCATCCGATCGCGGGGTCTCGGCGGTCCTGGGGGGGACGCGAACATGTGCAGAGGCTGGAAGGGCTTGGCGCTGCTAATAGCAGCATGGGGGTGCCTAAATGTGCCGGCCCAAGCTCAAGAGGGAACGTATCCAAGCCCCGTCGGCGCGGCACGGATGCCGCAACCGATTCCCAAAGATCCGCCGCCGCTTGCGCCGGAGCCTAACTTGATCCCCGGCCCCGTCAGTCCCCAAGCGGCACCCATGGGGCCGCCCGATTGCCTTAGTCTACCCTACAATCACACCAGCGCTTTCCAGTGCGAAGAATATGTAAAGGAAAACGGCTTCTACGCAGACATCGGCCCGATCGCCTTGCAGCGCAATCATCTCGGTGCCGGTGATATCGCTGTGGTCAACGCCCGGGCTGTGGGCCTGCAAAATGGGGCCCCGGTCATTCCCAACCCATTCGAGCCGCCGCCGCCCGGCATCGTCGGTGCCCTGAATTTCAACAGTGTCACACCGCCTTTATCGTTGGGCATCATCGGCACCGTCGGCTACTTATGGCATAATCAGGCTATCGAGTTCTCTAGCTTCTATATCTGGGAGAACGACGTCTCCAAGTCCGTCAATATGCCGTTCTCTCTGGATACGATGTTTTACAATCCGCCCCTGGCCTTCATTGGCGCAGGCATGTTTCGCTACGCCGACTCGGTGGGCATGAACTTCGGCTCAAGTTTGTTCAATGCTGAGGCCAACTATCGGCGCTGGAGCGCCGGTTATGGCGGCCTGGAATTCATTATCGGCGCCCGTTACATGCGTGAGAATGAGATGCTCAACATCACCAGCGCAGGGACCGCTATCCTCAGCGACACCAACGCTCTGGGCATGCCTTCGCCCGGAACCAACGCCATCAGCTACATGGTGATTACTCACAACAACATTGAAGTACCGCAAATCGGCCTCGAATGGAACTTGCCGATTTTCAAGTGGCTGACCTTGTCCTTGCTGGGCAAGGCCGGCTGGGGCGCCAACTACCTGACCACCGATGTCAATCTGACGCGCAGCGACGGTTTGACCGCTTTCAACACCATGCGCCACGCTTGGTCATTCGCCCAAGTTTATCAACTGGGGGCCTTTGCAGACATCAATCTGCTGGAGCGGCTGCGGCTGCGGCTGGGATATACGGCCTTCTGGCTGACTGGCCTGGCCGTCGCCGTCGATCAGGTGGACTTTAACTTGCAGGGCTACCAAGCGCGGCAGGCACTGGGGGTGCAAGGATTGGCCAACGCTCTGCAAAGTGGCAATTTGAGGTCCGTTTTCGCCGCAGAGAATGCCTATCCGCACGGCCGTGCCAACAACGACGGCAGCGTGATCTTCTACGGGCCGCAAATTCAGTTGATGTTCTTCTTCTAAATCTAAACAGAATTCGAAAATAGAAACGCTTTAGGCGAACAGGTTGACAACAGAAAAGAGCAAAGTTATACTCGGCGCGCGGAGATCGGACATCTTGGCGAGCGGGGGGT
>JAJPIY010000274.1 GCA_021324515.1 Planctomycetota bacterium | reverse complement strand
CTTCGGCTCGCGGCTAAACGAACATCGGGGAGCCGCGCTCGCCTTCGGCTCGCGGCTAAACGAACATCGGGGAGCCGCGCTCGCCTTCGGCTCGCGGCTAAACGAACGTCGGGAGACGTTTACAGGAGGGAGTCGTGTTCGTCATTTGTTCTACGTCCTGTTTTGGCCGCTTGTCGCTGGAAGATGCTCTGGATGTGATTGCCGAATTAGAGTTCAGCAAATTCGAGGCGGCGCTACACGAGCAGGGGCGTCAGCTGCGCCCTTCGGAGGTGGCTGCCGACATTAGCCGCGCCGCGGCCCGGTTGCGTCATGGCCCTGGTCTGACACCGGCCGCTTTTTCCGTCGAAATCGACGCGGGCAACGCTGCCGAACACGATCGCCAATTCAAGGCCATCTGCCGGTTGGCCCGTATCACCGCTGTGCCGCTCATCACCGTCAAGGCCGCCCCCGTAGGCACCCGCCGGGAGAGTGAAATCAAACGGCTTCAGCACCTGGTCGATCTCGCTGCCGCAGATGGCATCCAATTGTCGGTGTCCACCATCATCGGTACGCTGACCGAAGATCCAGAAGTCGCTCTGGATCTGTGCCAGCACGTCCGTGGATTGGCCCTGACACTTGATCCCAGCCACTACATCGCCGGCCCACACGCGGACAAAAGTCACGATGTGCTGTATCCCTACGTCAAACACGTCCACCTGCGCGATACTGGCCGCAGCCCGAATCAGTTGCAGGTGCGTGTCGGCCAAGGCGACGTGGAATATGGCCGCATCATCGCCCAGCTGTCCCGCTATCAGTATGACCGCGGTCTGTGCGTAGACATTTACGACCTGCCTGATGCTCCGTTCGCCATGCCAGCGGAGGTGCGGAAATTGAAATATCTGCTGGAAAGCCTGGTATAAGACTATTCTTCTTTCTTGCGCACCTCTGGCTTATTCGGCGGGTGCGGGAGGTGTTGGCGTCGGCTCGCTACGGTAGATCGGGCTGGCCTGTGCCGTATGAGGTCGGCCTTCGACGGGAGGCTTCGTCAGCAACAACGGGTCGGGGACCGACTTTTGCTGCACCGCTGCCTTGGTGCAGCCGAGGACAGCGCTGCTGAAAAGAAGGGTGAACCAACCGACGTAGCGGAGTTTCTGCGCCATGTCTCGTTTCCCGCTGGTTAGATCGTGGAGGAGCCTGACGAGGCAATTCTACCCTATCTCTTATGTTTCGGTAGGCACTCATACGGCCAGAGAGAAAATTTTACCTGCCTGCCGCGCCAACAAAAAATATTCTTGCCAGCGCTGCGGACTGGTAAAGAAGGGCTAATTGTGCCGATAGTTCATGTCTTCGCAGAGGCGCTCTAATGCTTCACGTGCATGGTGAGCCACATCGGGATCTTCGGCATCGGCGAGACGGTCCAGATCGGGCCACAGTAGCGTCAAGTTCTCGGCGGCCACGGTTTGAATGGTATCATGGACGCGCTGCGGATCTTCACTGGTCAAGGTCTGGCGGAACCACGTCAATGCTTGCCGTTCGCCCAGGCGGGCCAGGGCAGCCCGGGCGGCTTGGCGGACATCCGGATTGGGATCACGGCGAGCTTCCTGGAGCGTCCGCAAGACATCGTGACGCCGCAGCGGCTCCCACCAGCCGAGACTACCGACGGCGCAGAGGCGTACAGTGGGATCCCAATCGCGAGCGGCCAAGAGCAGAAAAGCCTCCGTCTGGGGCGAGGGATGACCGCGCAGGGTACGCAGGATAGCGCAATACGGCACTTCGCCAGGGATGGAGGGGCGCCGCGGCGGCGCAGCACGGCGGCGATACTGAGCGCGGCGGACCATCGGCACATTCTGAAGCACCCATTCCCGCAACAAAGGAGCGATGCGTGGATGGGACGACCAGGTGAGCACTTCCAGGGCCAACTCAGCGTGGGGATAGCACGGTTGGGCCAAGAGCGGCAGCACGGCTTCCCCGGCCTCCGCTCGCAGATCCAAAAGCGCCAGCAAAATCTCGCGCTGTTGTTCCACGGAGGCATCGGGCATGCGCTGACACAACAGGGCCGGGGCTTCTTGCAGGAAGTCCGTCAAGGCCGGCTCCAGCGCCGTTAGCCGCGCCATTTGCCAGCTAAACGCTTCTTGCTCGGTGGCTTCGCCGCTCAACAACACCTCCGCGTGTGGGGCGCGCCGCAGCAGTCGCAGCGTCTCGGCGTAGATGCGCACGGCCAAGGGGTCGATATGTTCGGTACGGTTGTCCCAGAGCGTCTCGATTAGCTCGCCGACACGGGCCTCCGCGATAACATTAGGCGGCACACCAGAACGCAGCCCCTCCAGGGCGCGATGCAGCACCCGCAGAGCAGAGCGGCCCAGCGGCGTCTCGAATTGACGCAGATAGCCAGAAAAACCGAGAAAACAGATGGTCTCCGCAGCGAAGAACTGGCCCAACGGCGGGTCACTGGCCGCCTCGGCACAGCGGAGCAAATGCGGCAGGCTCTGCACACGGCCCAGCGCACGCAGACCGTTCGCCAAGTCGATCCAATACCAGGCTTGCTCGATATGATCGTCGGTTAGCCGACGCTGCAATTGACGTTCGAGGATACGGCCGGCATCGTCGGTGCCCAATTCCGTCAGGGCATGGACCTGCACGACGTACTGCATTCCAGGGCGCAGGCTGGATTCGACGGCAGCCACTTCGCCCCGCTCCAAGAGGTCGCGGAACCGGGCCTTGGTCGATTCGATCGCCGACTCGCTCAGCTGCCCGCCTTGGAAAAGATCGATGTGCTGACGACTGATCGGCGACAGCTCGTCGCGCAGCGCCTGCTCCTGGCGACGGCGTGCCCATAACAGGGCTGCCGCCAGCAGTAAAGGCAGCAACACGATCAAGAACGTCACGACTTGCATGGCACTCGCCTGTTCGTTTAGCTGCGGGGTGGGGGAAATAAAACCTCTTGGTTTGCTGGCCTTTTTCCCCACTCCAGCCCTCCCCCATCCGGGGGGAGGGCGAGAAAAAAGTGCCGTTTCAACCGAGGGCAGTATAAATATCATTCGCCGCGCACGTGGCCTTCTCCGTAGACAATATACTTATAGCTCGTCAACTCCAGCAGTCCGCAGGGGCCGCGGGCGTGGAATTTGTCCGTGCTGATGCCTATCTCCGCCCCCAACCCCAACTCTTGGCCATCGTGAAAGCGTGTGCTGGCATTGACCATCACGGCCGCCGAATCAACCGCCGCTGTGAAGCGCCGGGCCGCGCTCAGATCATTGGTGACGATGGCGTCTGTGTGGCCGGACCCGTGCTGATTGATGTGGGCGATGGCGGCATCGAGGTCCGTCACTACTTTTATGGATAGCACGAGATCGAGAAATTCGGTATCAAAATCTTCCGCCCGCGCCGGGATCGCCTCCGGAACCAAGCGGCACGTTTGCGGACAGCCGCGTAGCTCCACGCCGCGCCGCCGCAGTGCCGCCGCCGCCCGCGGCAGAAATGCCTCCGCTATTGCTTCTTCGACTAGCAGACATTCCATCGCATTACAAACGCCGGGCCGCTGGCACTTGGCGTTTAGTACGATGCGCTCCGCTCGATCGAGGTCAGCAGATTTTTCGACAAAAACATGACAGATCCCTTTGTAGTGCTTGAGTACGGGCATCCGCGCCTCGGCGGCAACGCGGCGAATTAGCTCCTCGCCGCCGCGCGGAATCACCAAATCGATGAGGTCGTTCATTTTCAGCAACTGACCGACAGCAGCGCGATCGCTGGTTTCGACTAACTGCACTGCATCTTCGGGCAGTTTGGCCAAGTGGAGAGCATGGCGCAGGATGGCATGCACAGCGCGGTTGGTATGCAGGGCCTCGCGGCCGCCGCGGAGAATAATGGCGTTGCCGCTCTTGATACTCAGCGCCGCCGCATCGATAGTGACATTGGGCCGCGATTCGTAGATGAACAGGAGTACGCCCAGAGGCACGCCGACCTTGTAGACTTCCAGGCCATTGGGCCGAACGCTGCTGGCCCGGACCTGACCGATCGGATCGGGCAGAGCAACCACTTCGCGTATCCCCGTGATCGCGTCGTGCAACCGCTGTGGCGTCAGACGCAAGCGATCGATTTGGGCGGCGCTCAGAGCGAATTCTGCGGCAGCGGCCAAGTCTTTCTCGTTGGCGGCAACAACCTCCGCCGCGCGTGCCTCCAGTTCTTCTGCCGCCCTCAGCAAGGCATCGTTCTTGTGTTTACCGCTGACGCAAGCCAATAGCCGGGAAGCAGCCCGCGCGCGGCGAGCTAAGTCTAGGCAATAAGCGGATAAATCCGGGGAAATAGATGAGGTCATGCGGGTTCTCTCAAGGTGCGGGACAAGCACGGTCGGGCGGCGCCAGTTGGAAGGACACGCCGCGCGGCGGTTCCTGGGCCAGCTCGAAGTCCTTGGGTAATTGTATCTGAACCGGCTGGTGATAGCTGCCCGGCGCCGAACAATGTCCCTGAATCAAATCCACGAAAGCATAGACTTTGGGTGGTTCAATGCGTGAAGGCCCGCGCACGCGCAGGCTGATGCGGCCAGCGCCTTTATGGGGAAATTTCGGCCGTAGAGGAAAATCCGCCGGGCACAAAAAATGAACGGGCACCTCCGGTAACTCGTAGACTTTATCAAAGCTGCGCGCGTACAGCCAAATCAACAGTGCCAGGCCCAAGGCCACGGCCAGGGAAAGTATGCGATCGAACATCGGCACCTAATCCTAATGAACGACGCTTGGGCGAAGCCTCACCGGACCTTACGCCGCGGAGCGCTGGGGCGCCTTCGCGCCAGCTGCGGCCTGAGTTGGCCCCACCTCCCGACGGCTCAACAAGTCGGCCAGGCGCTGTGACAGTTCCGCGCTTGGCACGGGTTCAAGCCGGCCGCCGACGGCCAGCGAAATCCGTCCGGTCTCCTCACTGACCACCAACAAGACGGCATCGGTCTCTTCACTCATGCATAGAGCGGAGCGATGGCGCATGCCCATATGCATTGCGGCGTTTTCCGGCGGTTGCCCCAGCGGCAATTGACAAGCGGCCGCAGCGATGCGATCGCCACGCAAAATCACCGCCCCATCGTGCAGCGGGCTACGCTTACTGAAAATCGCCCGTAACAGGTTGGCCGATACTTCGCTGTCGATTGTCTCGCCTGTCTCGATGTACATGGCCAAGGCCGTCTCACGTTCGATGACGATGAGGGCGCCGATGTTGTCACTCGACATCGCCTCCGCTGCATCCGCCAGGCGATCCGCGATCGAATACCGCGGCGTCTGCGCGAAACGCCGCAGCAGGCGGTAGCGGCCCAGCAGCATCAGGCCCCGCCGCAGCTCCGGTTGGAAAATGACCAACAGGCCCAGCAACACCGTTGTCAGCAGATAGTCGAGGACGCGCCCGAGGACAGCCAAATCAAAACGGGCGATGATGACATGAGTGACAAGAAACAGGCTGATAACGACCAAGCCCAGACCGCGGACGATGCCGGCGCCGCGCGTCTTGCCGAGAAAGCGTAGAATCAGGTAGATGAACGCCGCGAGGATAGCAATCTCTATCACATCGCGCGTTCCTGCCGATTCATAAAGCTGGGCCAGGCGTTCCCTCAACGGCTCCCTCCTCCAAATACAAACCGAAAATGCCCCAACGACTGTGCTTGACGGATCCTCCTCTTTCTGTTCGGTTTTGCCTCTCTTTCTTGGCTGGGCACTTTTCGCGTCTTGTGGTAGTTGTCCTAACCCTGTGGTCTGCGCAGTTCGCGGTTCATTTCCTCTAAGACGATGACGGCGTCGCGCGTCTCGGCGACATCGTGGACCCGCAAAAGCTGGGCGCTGCCGCGAACTAGGGCGTAACAAGCGGCGGCCAGCGAGCTAGCCAGGCGCTGGTGCAGCGGACGATTCAGCATCTTGCCGAGAAATCCTTTCCGTGATACGCCCAGACACACGGGCCGGCCTAATCGTTGCAACTCCTCCAGATGAGCTAACAGCCGCAGATTGTGCTCCTTTGTCTTGCCGAAACCGATGCCCGGATCGAGCACGACCTGCGAGGCTGCTATACCCAGATCACGGCACGCCTGCAACCGCGCCTCCAGAAAATCGGCCACCTCGGCGACCACATCGTCGTAATGCGGCGCGATCTGCATAGTGGCGGGGGTGCCCTGCATATGCATGAGGATGACGCCGGCGCGGTAGCTTCGCACCACTTCGGGCATGGCGGGATCGCCGCGCAGGGCCGTGATGTCGTTGATGACGTGCGCTCCCGCTTCCAGAGCTTGCCGCGCTACTTCGGCCTTGTTGGTGTCCACCGAGAGAGGTACCGAAGTGAGAGCAGCAAGCCGGCGGACCACGGGAATGACCCGCGCCAATTCCTCTTCCAGTTCGACCGGCTGCGCGCCCGGGCGCGAGGACTCACCGCCGATGTCGAGCAAATCCGCGCCCTGTTCGACCAGCCGGAGTCCGTGGGCGACAGCGGCGTCCGCGTCGCGAAATTGTCCGCCGTCGGAGAAGCTGTCCGGCGTGACGTTGACAATGCCCAAGATCAGGGGCGGCGCACCGGGCGTAAGGGTCCGGTCGCGCAGCTGCCAAATCAGTGGAGCGGACATGGTTTCACCAAGCGACTTCCATCATGTTGACGATTTGCTGAGCCATGTTCTGACAATTCACCTGTTGGGCCGTCGCCAGCGATTCGCCGATTTCGGGCCGATAGTAGGCGATGGAGCGGACCAAGACGGCGCCGAACAGTCCCATCTCTGCCGCGGTCGGCAGGGGGCCGACCGGAGGGCCGCCGGAGGGACCGGGGGCGTTGGTCTGTCCCATCGCCGGATTGCCCGTGCCTGGCGGCGGGGCGGTGTCGGCCATCGTCGCCTGGTTGCCAGCCGGCGAGATAGGTGCAGCCGTGAGCGGCTGGGTGAGCATGCTACCCGGTGCTAACGCCGCCTGGGTGAGCGGATCTTGTTGGCCGGGCAACAGACCAGCCGGCGGCGGCGGCTCCAGATTGCGCGGCGCCGGCCACGATAGGATCTGGCCTGTTCGTAGATCTTTCCAACGTACCGCGCAAGTCATCGTCGTTTCCACCTCGCGGATTTCGTTCAACTGGTTGTAGTTCAGCGACAGCTGGATAAAGCTGATGATCGAGCCGGACAACTCGGTGTCAGCGTCGCCCGAACAGACTTTGTAGGGCGTGTCGGCTTCGATGCGATGTACGATTTCCTCGGTTAGCTGCATCTCCAGTCCTGGCACGGGCACGGCCGCCCAAAACGTGGGATCTTTGAAGATTTTGACACGGATGGTCTTGTAGCGGCGGTCGAAATTGGGAGCGGTGGAGTAGCCAAAGATCACGGGTTTGCCGTCGTTCCAGCTGAAGAGTTGGCTGAAGTCACAAGCGGGAACGGCCAACCCCGCACTGGCCAGGGTCAGCAACATCGAACGGCGGGTCCATAATTTCGGTTTCATATTTCTTTCCCTCCCATTGTGCAGCGCTGCTGAGCGAGGGCGAGGTAAGTCCTCTGAGGTCTGCTCGAAGGCTTATCCTCTTGGCTCAGGCGTCAATTCCCGCCCACGCCGGGCGGCAGCGGGCCTGGCGGAGCGGAACCAGGCGTCGTGGGCACTTTGCGCGGCATCGGCGCCGCCTCTGGGCCAGCCGACGACGGCGGCATCGGCACTTGTTCGGGACCATTGACCACACGCTGCGGCGGCGGCAGAAGCTCGCTCGGTCTGCCGTCGCTGGTTTGCGGCGGGGGCCCCAATTTGTCGCGCTGTTCCTGCGCCATCTTGGCGTAGATCTCCATCATACGCTTGGTGGCGCGCTCGGCCGCGTCCGTGCCGGGATAACGGCGGCGGACGATTTCGTAGTAAAAATAGGCCGAGCCGGGATGGCCGGTGCGCCGATAAAACTCGGCCATCTGATAATCTTTCTCGGCTTGATGAGCGGTGATGCAAGCCAGCAGTTTCATCAAATCCTGCTTCCGCTCCTCCGTAACGTCTGGCATGCGCAGCGCTTCATCGACCAGCTTGCGGGCGTCGGCTACCCGGCGGCCGTCGTACAGCTCGCCGCCGGTGCTCATCAGCTTGGCCTTGATGGCCAGCTCAATGGCATACGGCGCATAGGGACTCTCCGGAAAAGTCTTGGTCAGCGCAGTGAATTTCTGGTCGGCCTCGACGTAGTCTTCTTTGAACCAGGCGACATAACCGCACAGATACAGCGCCTTATCTGCATAAGGCCCACCCTTGCCCTCGTAGATGGACACATCATTGAGGCGTTCGACGGCCCGACCCTCGCGATCGAGGAACGGCTTGCGTTTATCGAAACTGATGAAGCGCGGCCAGACGATCCAACGTTTGCCCTCGCGCCGCTCCTGACTTTCGCGGACCTCTTCCCAGGTGTCTTGTAGCCAATAGGTGGCGATCTCGTAGATGTGCTGGGTAGCCAAGTCTTTGTACGGATTGATCGTGTGATTGCGCAACAGGTTGGCGTAAGTGTCGGCTGCCTTGGGGAGATTGCCCTGCAAGCGCAAACATTCGGCCTCATAGTAGAGCGCCTCCTGAATGGCGAAGGCGGGGTTTTTGTCGTTGTTGGCGATGTGGTGATAGAGCTTCTGGGCCTTGGCGTAGTCTTCGCGGCGGAAGTATTCACGGGCGCCGGCCAACTCGGCCTCGACGCTTTTGTCCTTGGGTTTTGGCTCCGCCGTCAGGGCGCCGTTGCGCAGCACAAAGCTCTCCACCGGCGGCGGCGGCGTAGGCGGCGGCTTAATCGGATTGAGCTGGTCCCAGGTACAACCACACAGAAGGCAACAAACACAACCCAGAAGCAGGTTTAGCCGCGAGCCAAAGGCGAGCGCGCAACCCAGAACCAGGTTTAGCCGCGAGCCAAAGGCGAGCGCGCAACCCAGAACCAGGTTTAGCCGCGAGCCAAAGGCGAGCGCGGCTGGGTTGCGCGCTCGCCTTCGGCTCGCGGCTAAACGAAGACTTCGTTTTTGCACGTGCTTGCTCATCAGCTTCCCAGGTAAGATAGCAAGCGAGGCCGCCGGCCCAGCAAGCAAGTCAAATACTGTCCTAGCAACTGCCGCACTTCTGTCCGCACCGTCGCACTCCAGGGATGGCGCCAGGCGTCGCCGGGCGCGGCCAGTTCTTGCAGCGTCCGCCAGGTTGCCGGCGTCAGCGGCCGGCTGTCACGCTGTCCCCGCCGGCAGCGGCGGCACAGGACACCATTGGCCATAGCGCTGAACGCTAGCTCCGTCTCGACGACTGATCCGCCGCAACCGGCGCAGTGATCGAGGACAGGGCTATACCCCAGTTCGCGCAGCAATACCATCTCAAATCGTGCTACCCGCAGAGCACACTCTGCACCGCTGAGGGTTTGCAGCGTGTCCAGCGCCTCATCGAACAGTAGGGGATGCGGATCGTAGTCGCGCGTTCCCTCGGAGAGCAACTCGGCGACGTAGTAAGCGGCATAGAGGGCGGCAAGGTCCGTCCGCAGCCGAGGAAATCGCTGGATGACTTGGGCCTCCGTCAACAGGTCCAGACTGTCCGATGATTTGCGGAGAAAGACAATACGACACAGCGTCAGCAAGTCAAGAGCATTCTCAAAAGGGGACTTAAGCCGCCTACCTCCCTTGGCCAAAACGCGCACCTTGCCGAACTCGCGCGTCCACAGAGTGGCAATGCGACTACTTTCGCTCCAATCGGTGGTCCGCAGCACCAGCGCGCTCGCTTTCTCAGCAGACATAGGCCCCTCAAACATGACCCCTTAACACACCAAGAGTTCGCTGCCTGTTTCCATCTGAAGCTCTCCGCGCGTCGTCTGCCGCTGCATGAGGGCGCTCTTCTCTTGTAATTCGCCGAGATGCAAGCGATATTATCATCCTGTCGCTGCGCCGGCGAGGCCGAGAACGCTAACACGGCCTCGTTCGCCGAGCTTTCTCCTTCCAGGAGGGATGCTAATGTTGAGAAGTTCACTGGTCGTGTCTGGAATCATGGGAACAGGACTGTTCTGTTGTCTGCTCCTCGGAGCGAAGGAGCAAGACCGTGAGCCGGAAAGGAGCGGCAGAGAATCCGGCGCGGGCAAAGCGATACGCTTGGATGCCGACATTGTTTTCGGCAAAGGCGGAAACACGATCCTGAAGCTCGACATGGCTCGACCCGAAGGCGAAGGGCCGTTCCCCGCGATCGTTTGTCTTCACGCCGGCGGCTGGGTTGGAGGCGAACGGCAACAGATGAAAGGAACCATCGAGGTGCTGGCGCGGCGCGGCTACGTGGCGGTCAGTCCGGATTATCGCTTGGCACCGCAAGATCGTTTCCCGGCCCCGATCGAAGATTGCAAGGCCGTCGTTCGCTGGCTGCGGGCCAATGCCAAGCCCTATCGAATCGCCCCGGATAAGATAGGGGTGTTTGGTTTCTCGGCCGGCGCGCACCTGGCTTGCCTGCTCGGCGTCACCGGCAAGGATGATGGTCTCGAAGGCACTGGCGGAAATGCGGAACAATCCAGTGCGGTGCAAGCCGTCGTCAGTTTCTTTGGTCCGACGGACCTCACGCAGCCGGTCTGGAGCAAAGAGGTGCGCCAGCGCCATCTCGAACCGTTTCTGGGCGGCACCGTCGAAGAGAAAGCCGACGTTTACCGCCGCGCCTCGCCCCTGACCTATGTTAGCAAGAACGCACCGCCGTTTTTGTTTGTACATGGCACAGCCGACGACATCGTGCCGATCGAGCAATCGGAAAAAATGGTCGAGAAACTGCGGCAGGCAGGCGTGCCGGCCCGATTGATCGCTGTGCCGGGCGAAAGGCATGGCTGGGGCTGGAGCCATGAGCATCGGTTGACTAGCCTCGCTCATATGATGGACTTCTTCGATGCGGAGCTGAAAAAATGAAACACGCAATCCGAAATCCGAAACCCGAATGGGCCTTGCTGCCAGGCGGAAGCGCGAGCGGTTATTTCCGCTCTTGGAGTAGCTGGCTGATCTTTCTGCTTCTGTGCGGCCATCTCATCTTCTGTCACGGCTGCCACGGCGAAGATGTAGACGATGAATTGTGTGCGCCGCTGCCACGCAACCACAGGACTACACCCCCTCCAGCTGCTTCGGATTTCGGATTGCGCATTGGGGACATTTAACGGGGGACTTCCATTGGCAGCGCTTTGGCGAAGAGATTAAAAGCAACCTCACCCGTCTTGCCGTTTTTGAAAGACATTCGGGCAAGCTGCTCTTGGGTCCGCAGCAAAGCGGGATCGTTGGGACTGTCGAATTCGCCAACGGTGACGACGCTATTGTAGCGCGTGTGCAGGACGTAGCTCTTGAAGCCGAGTTTGCGGAACATATCGCAGACTTGCTCGGCCATTCGCGCAGCATTATCGAGGCGCTGGCCGGCATGGTCGCCGAAGCCCAGCTTCTCCAGAAAACCACCTGTGGATGAGGTGGTTTGGATTGCGTAAGCTCCGCGGAATTCTTGCACTGCCAGGGTCCACGGCTTGGGGCATTTGAAGAGGCTGCGCGGTTCGTCGGCGTTGAGTTTCTTCCAGAGGGGATCGACTTTGGCGACCGGTTTCCGCTGCGGCGGAATGGTTGGATTGGGGACCACCATCGCCGTGTGGAAGGGATTGATCGGATAGCGCTTCAGCTCGAACTTCTTGTCTTTGCCCGGTTCGTAGACATCGTAAGTATCAAAGGCGGGCTTGCCCGATTTGAGCTTAATGTCGGGCAAGTCCCATTTGCGGACCTTCTTAAGCTGGGCACTGGCGGCGTCCATATCGGGGAACCCCCCCAGGAGCACGGCGAATTGGTCCTCTTGCGGATGAGCCAAAACGCGGCGGCGAGGCACGCCGGGATAGGCCTTTTGCCATTGATCGAGTTCTTCTTGCAACTTTTTGCGTTCGGCGCTGCCGCGGTTGTAGACATAAGCCGGATAATGTTTCTGGCGCAAATAGGTGCAAAGCTGATACGCCAACTCCGAAGCCGACTCGCCCTGATAACTAGCGACGCAAATCATCCACGGGCCGGCTTCGGGAGTGACGGCGTAGGCCGCGTTGATGTCCTCGCGGCTAGATTGGATGAGGCTGTTCAGCCCGCTGGGCTGCTCCGGAGGGTTGGGGTTGTGCCTCTCCGGCGCCTGCGCCGGCGCCAGCCTTGCCAGCAACGCCAGCCCCAGACCCAGGGCCGGCAGCAATGGAATCCGCCTCATCTGCCTGGTCCTCCCTTTTTCTCCAATGGCAAATTTCCGACCGAGGGAGGGCGGATGGACACCCTGTCTTTCCAGCCGCCATCCTCCCTAGGAAATCAACCGTCCGACAAGGCGGCTCATAACAAATGGAAACGGTTCAGTCCAGAGGCCAATTCGAGCCGAGAGCGGCACGCTGAGCTCGAGTGACTGTATCGATGCCGCGTTTGCCCAAATCAAGCAGATTATCGAGTTGCTTGCGGCTGAAGGTCGCTTCCTCGCCGCCGGCCTGTACTTCGATGAAATCGCCGGCGCCGGTCATGACCAGATTGAGATCGACATCAGCGTCTTTGTCTTCGCTGTAGTCGAGGTCAAGCAGCGCCCGGCCGTCGAGCAGACCAACGCTGACCGCTGCCACACTGCCGCGAACAAGGGTTGACACCGGGGGAAGAGGAGGAAGGGGAGGAGGCGCCTTATGTTTTCGTTCCGCATTCAGGGCGTCGATGAGGGCGATGTAAGCGCCATTGATGGCGGCGGTACGTGTGCCGCCGTCGGCTTCGAGAACGTCGCAGTCGATCCAGAGCGTGCGTTCGCCGAGCGCATCCAGATTAATGACGGCCCGCAAGGCCCGGCCGATGAGACGTTGAATTTCGACGCTGCGGCCATCGATTTTGCCACTGCGATCGCGGGGTTTGCGCGTTTGGGTGCTGCCGGGCAACATGGCGTACTCGGCCGTCAACCACCCTTTGCCCTTGCCGACCAGAAACGGCGGCACGGCCGGCTCGAGGCAACAGGTACACAGAACGGTTGTGCGTCCCATGCATACAAGCACGCTGCCCGGCGCCTGGCGGGTGTAACGGCGCTTGAAGCGGAGAGGCCGCAGTTCATCCGATTGTCGGCCGTCGTTACGCATAGTGCGCTCCAAGGATGAGCCATTTGAGCAACGCTTTCTGGGCATGCAGGCGGTTGCCAGCCTGCTCGAAGACGAGGCTGCGGGGGCCGTCGAGCACCTCGCTGGTAATTTCTTCGCCGCGATGGGCCGGCAGGCAGTGCATCACACGCGCTTGCGGCGGCGCCTGGGCCAAAAGTTGGGCGTTGACCTGGAAGGCTGCGAACCTGGCCCGGCGCAATTCGCTCTCTGCTTCCTGTCCCATGCTGGTCCACACATCCGTGTAGATGATGTCCGCCTGGCTGACGGCATGGGAAGGCACGCCGTCCTGAATTAGCTCGCCTTGGGGGCAGACGCGCTGGAAGGTCTGCACAAAGTTGGCGTCAAAGCGATATTCTTCGGGCGCAGCAAGGATGAAACGCGCCCCGAGCTTGCCGCAACCCAGTGCCAGCGAACGGGCCACATTGTTGCCGTCGCCCACGAACACCAGTGTCTTGCCGCGGATGCCTCCCGCGATGTGTTCTTGGATCGTCAACAAATCGCCGAGCACTTGGCAGGGATGGCAGAGATCGGATAGGCCGTTGATGACCGGCACCGTCGCATAGCTGGCGAATTCTTCGATCGTGGCATGCTTGTAGGTGCGCAGCACCACGGCATCGACGTAATGATTGAGCGTGCGAGCGAAGTCGGCGACGCTTTCGCGCTGGCCCATAGGCCCATCTCGGGCGCTGAGAAAAATGCTGGTGCCGCCGAGATGAGCCATGGCCGCCTCAAAGGAAGCGCGGGTACGCAGCGACGGCTTCTCAAAGATCATGCCCAAAACGCGCCCCGCCAACAGTGGTGGACGGTTGCCACGCTGGGCGTCCGCTTTCAGGCGCGCCGCCTCTTCCAGCAAGTACACCAACTCGTCCGTTGTCAGATCGATCAAACTCAAAAAGTGCCGCATGATACGTATCCTTTACCCACCCTTCACGCCAACAAGAGCATCTCTTGCCGGCGGGGCGGACAAGTAATCACCCTGTAATACGCAACAACACTTCTTCCAAAATCGCACACCCCTCCTCGCACTCGGCATCGGTCAGCGTCAGGGCAGGCAGTAAACGCAAGACCGTGGTGTGGGTACAGTTGATGAGCAAGCGCCGTTCCAGACAGGCCTTGACCACGGGCGCCCCGTCTCCCGTCAAGTCAATACCGATCATCCCCCCCTTGACGCGCACCTCTTGGATCAGAGGGCAACGCTGCCGTAGGGCCTCGAAACGCTGCTGAAAATGCGCGCCCAACTCTTCGGCGCGCCGAAGTAATCCGTCTGCTTCGATCGTTTCGATCGTGGCCAAGGCAGCGGCGCAGGCGAGGGGATTGCCGCCGAAGGTGGCCGCATGGGTGCCGGGGCGGAGTTTTTCTGCGGCTTCCGGCCGTGCTATCAACGCACCAGCGGCGACGCCTCCGGCCAGTGCCTTGGCCAACGTCATGACATCCGGCTGTACGTCCCAATGTTGATGGGCGAACCAACGTCCCGTCCGCCCCATGCCGCACTGCACTTCGTCGAAGATCAATAAAAGATTATGACGATCGCATAATTCTCTTAAACCCTGCAAATAGCCGGCCGGGGGCAGATTAACGCCGCCTTCGCCCTGAATCGGTTCGACGAGAATGGCGCAGGTTTCACTGTCGATGAGGCGCGCCGCCGCGTCGAGATCGCCGTAGGGGGCAAAGTGGAAGCCGGCCAACAACGGCTCAAGGCCCTGGTGATACTTCGGCTGGCCCGTGGCGCTTAGGGCGCCCATCGTGCGGCCGTGGAAACTGTTGAGCATACAAAGGATCTTGTAGCGACCGGGTTTGCCGTACAGGCGGGCGATTTTGATGGCCGCCTCATTGGCCTCAGCGCCGCTATTGCAGAAAAAACATTGCCCACCCCAGCCAGTGCGCTGGCTCAATGCTTCGGCCAGACGCCCTTGGGGCTCGGTGTACCAGGTGTTGGGCACGTGGATGAGTTGGGCTACCTGCTCTTGCACGGCTCGAACGACGCGCGGCGGACAGTGGCCCAGCAAATCGCATCCCCAACCGGGGAAAAAATCCAGATAACGATTGCCTTCGTCGTCCCATACCCAGGAACCTTCCCCGCGCACCAGACACACGGGATAGCGCGTGTAATTGGCGATGACGTAACGCTGAAATTGATCGAAGGTAGTTTGTTTCATTTCGGCCTTCCGTCTTCGGTCTTCGGTCTTCCATTTCCCGAAAAAACCGATCAATTAAGGGTAATCTCGGTACCGACGCCGCGGTCGGTGTAGATCTCCAGCAACAGCGAATGACGTAGCCGGCCGTCGATCATGTGCGTCTTGCGCACGCCGGCGCGCAGGCTGTCCAAACACGCCTCCACTTTGGGAATCATGCCTTCATCGATGATACGACGTTCGATCAGTTCCCGGCAGCGTGCCGCATCGAGGCTAGGCAAGAGCGATTCGGGCCGGCTGCGGTCAAGCAAAATGCCCGGTGTATTGGTGAGAAAAACCAGCTTCTCGGCACGGAGGTGGGCAGCGATAGCGGCGGCAGCAGTGTCAGCGTTGACGTTGAGCCAACCATCCGGCCGATCCATTGCCGTATCCAAAGCCACCGAGGGGATGACCGGCACCACCCCGCCGGCGCAGAAGGATTCGATCAGCGGGCCATCGACGCGGGTGACTCGGCCAACGAAGCCCAGGTCGACCGGTTTGTTGTCTGGACCTGGCAGACGCAAGCGCTCGCCGAACAGGCTTTGCAACGAGCCGGAGTGCAGCCCGACAGCTCGACCCCCCAGCCGGCGGATGTCGCGGACGATGCCCTCGTTGATTTCGTGCAGCAGCACCTGGACCACTATGTCGAGTGTGGTGGCGTCGGTGTAGCGGCGTCCTTGGATCTTGAGCGGTTCTAAGCCGGCACGCGCCATGGCCCGATCGATCGCTTTGCCGCCGCCATGCACAAGCACGGGACGCAGGCCGACCGTTTCCATGAAGATGACGTCTTGCAGCGTCGCTTCCAGCGCGCTGGCGTCCTCCAGGGCGCTTCCCCCCAGCTTGATGACCGTGAGCTTATCACGGAACATGCGAATGTAGCTACGGGCTTCGATGAGGGCTTCCGCTTTGCGGATGGCGTCGTCCATCACGGTCGCTCAACCTGTCCCCGGTATAAAAACAAGGGCCAATGCACGGACAAGGAGGAAAAAAACATTTTAAACGCCTGGAGAAGAGTGTCAATGGGCAGGGCCGTTTCCTGTTTCAAAGGAGGTAAGACCCTTCGTCCATCGTTCTGAAACAGGAATAGGGCCCTATCCCTTGCTGGCGCGGCGGGCTAGGAAGGTTTTATGGGAATAGGGCCCTATCCCTTGCTGGCGCGGCGGGCTAGGAAGGTTTTATGGGAATAG
>JAJPIY010000091.1 GCA_021324515.1 Planctomycetota bacterium | reverse complement strand
CGATCTTCTGTGGGCCGCGAGATCCTCAAAACCGAAAACCACAAACCGAAAACTGAACTATAGTTGCTCAAGGAGAACGATCATGGCGATGGTTTGTCCTCAATGCAACACTACCTATGAGCAGCGCTGGCAGTGCCCGCTGTGCATGACGCGCTTGCTCTTCTACGATGTCCGCTCGCCTGCCGACAGTCCGTTGGAGCGGTCGCTGCGCGGGCGGCAACAGCTGTGGGAACGGATCTTCATCGGCTTGGTCTTGGCCCAGGGCTTGTTCTATGGGTTGCGCCATTTAGTAACAGCTGGGGTATTGGCGATCCAGGGGCGCGAAGCGGTCGAGCAGATGAAGACGGTAGCGGGAGGCGTTTTTTTGCTCCAGGGGCTACGGATGTTCGCCCTCTTCGTCAGCACCGTCTTCATGGGGGCGGGACAGCGGCAAGGGGGGATCCTCGGCGCCCTGATCGGTGTCTGGAACGGCGTGTTTTCTGTGTTTCTTTTTGCGGATTTCCCCCAAGTACGGACGCCGGCCGCTATCTTGGGGCAACCCCTGTTGCAAGGGGTGTTGGGCGCGGTAGGCGGCTGGTTGGGCAGCGCGGTATGGCGACCGTTGTCCGCAACAGATCTTGCTCCTTCCGAGGCGCCGCTGTCGCGTCGGCGTCCTTTGCTGCGCCGCAACTCCGATCTTTTCCGCGGGCCGGTAGCGTGGGTACGTGTGGTCGCAGGCACGATCTTGGCTGTGGCCGGTACGCTGACGGCCACGCTCGTTTTCGACAAAATCCTTGACATCGGCCAAGGAAGACTGGCGACCTCCGATGAACTCCAAGATCGCCTCATTACCTTGGAAATCAAGGCCCTGGCCCTCTTATGCGGCGGCGTTCTCGCCGGCGCCGCCACCCGCAATGGACTCAAGCAAGGCTTTTGTGTCGGCCTGGCTTCGACCTTCATCCTCATCAGCATTGAAATAAGATACGTCGAACACGGGCTGCAAATGGCCGGCTATACCGCCCTCGCTGCTTGCTCTCTCAGCTTGGTCGGCGGCTGGTTTGGTAGTCGGCTCTTCCCCCCCGTCTTCCGAAAACCGCGCCGGCGCGGCCGGGGCAACGCTTCTCTGGGATAGCGATTTTGCCGCTTTTTCTCAATCCCCCCCATCGCTCTGGTCGATAGAAAAGGCGTGAGGACTTCGCGGCATACTCTTTGGGTGCTTTGCCTGGCCAGTGGAGGATGGGCGTTCGGCTTTGGCTTGGGCGCTCCCCTGGCCTCGCTGTGGCTGCGCGACGCCGGCTGTAGTGCCCATGCTATCGGAGGGAATACCAGCCTTTACTATCTCGGCGTTGCTTTGGCCGCATTCGCTGTGCCATGCTTGATGCGACGCTTCTGTCGCCTCTGCGTTGTGGGCGGGATCGTCACAGATGCCATCGTCACAGCCCTCTTCCCGTGGGCGGATGGCCTGGCCGCTTGGTCGGTGCTGCGGCTGCTTGGCGGCATGGCCACGGCCTTGAGCATCATCCCGATGGAAACACTCGTCAATCACAATGCCTCCCCCGAACGTCGCGCCCAGGATTTCGGTTGCTATGCGTGCAGCGTCGCCCTCGGCGTCGCCCTCGGTTCGCTGGTCGGATTGCCGCTCTATCCTCTGGCACCGCGCTGGGCCTTTGCCTTGGGTGGCCTTGTCACGTGGGCATCGGCGCTTGTGGCGTGGATGGGTTGGCCGCACGGCGCCGACGTTGCGAGCCGGGATGAGGCCCCTCCGGGCCCCTCGGCCGCTCGCAGAGTAAGCAACGGAGCCGTTTTCAGTTACGGCACCGCTTGGACCCAAGGCTTCTTGGAAGGGGGGCTTATCACTTTTCTCTCGATTTATCTGTTGGGGCGCGGCTACACAGAGGGAGGAGTAAGTTTCCTGGTAGGCGGGTTGTTCGCGGGGGTGATCCTCTGTCAGGCGCCGCTGGCCTGGCTGGCAGATCGCCTCGGTCGATGGCGCGTCTTGCTCGGTTGTCACATACTCTTGATGATTGCGCTGTTGTCGGTACGCTCGTGCCCAGGGACGCCGCTATTGGTCGTCGCCTTGTTCGTGTTGGGAGCCTGTTGTGGGGCGCTGTATCCCTTGGGATTGGCCTTGCTAGGAGAGCGTGTGCCGCCGGCCGAACTGGCACGCGCCAATGCCTATTACCTGGCGAGCAACTGTGCAGGCAGCCTGTGCGGGCCGGCCCTGATGGGATGGGTGATCGATTGGTTCGGTCAGCCGTCGCAGTTTCTTGCCGGCACGCTCGCCGTCGCCGTTGTCGTAGGATTAGGGATTACACCAAGCCGCGGTCAACTGGCCGCCCAAGAGGTTTCGCTGCGGAAAGCGGCATGAGCATATTTTCATGTCGGCAAATCCTGTCCTTTCGTTTCCGGGGCGAACAACAGCAGCAGAACGCCGATAAGGAACAACAAGCTCAGCAAAGTAGCAGCATTGGCCAGGCTGATTTCCCACTCTTTTTGCATCCAGCCTTTGAGGAAGAGGATGAGCGGAACCAGGATACGGCCGGCATTGAAACAGAAGCCGCCGCCGGTGCTCCGCAGCCGTGTGGGGAACAATTCGGGAAAATAGACGGCGTAGCCAGCATGCATGCCAAGGGTCAAGAAGCCGAAGACAGGCAAAGCCACCGCCAGCGCCGCCAGACCGGAGATCCCCTGAAAGAGTAAGACGGACATCGCCACTCCGCCCAGGTGATAGAACAAAAAAGCGCCGCGTCGGCCCAGGCGTTCACAAATTGGCCCGAAGGCGAGCAGGCCCATGCCCCCGCCGAGGGTAACCAGCAACATCCCGGCCATCTCCGCATGTTTGAGAATGTCTGTGGCTTTCGTGCCCGTTTGGGCCTGATATGCTTGACGGAACACATCCTTGCCGTAGATGTGTGTGCCCCAAAAAGTGGCCAGGCCGACCGTGGCCAGGCCGACTCCTACCAAAGTACGGAGGCGCAGCGCAGGCGCGAACAATTGTCCCAGCGACCCTTTGGCCTCGCTCGGCATGGCCTGAGTTTTCAACCACAGCTCTGGTTCGTGCAGACTGATGCGAATCCAGATGATGAGCAGAGACGGCGCCACGCCGAGCAAAAAGCCCAGCCGCCAGCCGGTTAATTGCCCCCCCTCCCCCAAGAACGGCAGCGACAAGGCTAACTGGCGATTACCGACGATGAAGCTGCCGGCAGCTACCGCCAGCAAAGTGCCCAGCACGCTGGAGGCATGGAAAATGGATTGCGAATGCGCGCGGGCCCGCTGGGGAAACACCTCGGCCACCAGGGCGCTGGCTACCGCCCATTCGCCGCCGACCCCCAACGCCAACAAAAAGCGATAGAGAACCAACTGCCACCAGGTCGTCGCGAAGGCCGACACACAGGTGAACAGGGAGTACGCCAAGATGGTGTATGTCATGGTTCTCTTGCGGCCGATGCGATCGCTCAATATGCCGAAGAAGATGCCGCCCAAAGCACCGCCGAGGTTGAAGGCGCCAAGGGCAATATTGTTGTAGAAAGCCACGTCGCCGGCTTTGCTGTCAGCCGGCAGCAAGGCGGGCATCGCTTCGTTCATGCTGGCGACGAAAATCTGGCCCTCGAACACGTCGAACACCCAGCCCAGCGAAGCCACAATTAAGACCAGCCATTGATAGCGGCTGATCTCGTAATACCAGGGTGTCGATTCGGATCGCTGCTCGGGCATGTCGGCCATCTCGCGCGGAAGAAAAAACGGGCTGGATTTTGGCTCATCATATAATGTCGCCAGACCCAAGAACAGGAGAACATCATGAGCCGCATTCGTTTTGGACTGATTGGTTACGGTGCCTGGGGCAGCCATCACGCTCGTGCCATCGCTGCCACCGCCGATGCCGAGTTGGTCGCCATCGCTGCCCGCTCCGAAAAGACGCGCGCCACTGCCCACGCGGATCATCCCTCCGCCCACATTTACAAAGATTATCGTACCCTGCTCGAGCGTGAACCGCTCGACGTAGTGGACGTGGTCTTGCCGACGTATTTGCACTATGAAGTCGCCAAAGCGGTGTTAGAGTCCGGGCGGCACTTACTCTTGGAAAAGCCCATGGCGCTGCGTGTGGCTGAATGCGACGAGCTAATCGCTTTGGCGGCGGCGCGTGGCAAATGCTTAGCCATCGGCCATGAATTTCGCCTGTCGTCGCTCTGGAGCAAAATGCAGCAAATGGTGGCCAGCGGGGCCATCGGCAAGCCACTCTATCTGCTCATTGAACTGTGGCGCCGCCCCTATCGCCTCGGCGCGGACGGCTGGCGCTACGACATCCAGCGCGTCGGCAATTGGATCCTCGAAGAGCCGATCCACTTCTTCGACATGGCCCGCTGGTATCTCGCTTCCGCGGGTGATCCCGTTACGGTTTACGCTCGCGCGAACTCGAAACAACAAGGCCATCCCGAATTGCAGGACAATTTCAGCGCTTTGCTCACCTTTGCCGGCGGCGAGTACGCCGTCATCTCGCAGACGTTGGCGGCGTTCGAGCACCATCAGGTCGTCAAGCTGACCGGCACGCATGGCTCCTTGTGGGCGAGTTGGAGTGGAGCGATGGACCGGGATTTCCACCCAACCTTTTCGCTGCGCTACCACGACGGTGCCAAGACGGAGACCATTCCCATCACCAAAATCACCGGCGAGGTCTACGAATTGGAGGACGAAATAGCGATGATGGTGCAGGCGGTGCGCGACGGCGGACCGATCGCCGCCACAGGCGCGGACGGCAAATGGTCGGTAGCGTTGTGCCTGGCAGCGCAGCACTCTGTCGATACCGGACAGATCGTCTCTGTAGCCGATTTCTTGCGGGGATGAAACCGAGGCTGACCCACAGCCCAAGCCAGGGGGAATAGACCCCCTGGCTCGCACAGCGGGCTGGTATCCGATTCTTAGGGCTAACGGACAAAACTCCCTCCCCCCTTGTGGGGGAGGGCTGGGGTGGGGGGGGTAAGTAGACTACAGACAAGGAGTCCTAACCCCCCACCCTAACCCTCCCTCACAGGGGGGGAGGGAACAAATACAACTCCCTCCCGCCTGGTGGGGGAGGGAAAAATCCGTGAGTCCTTAGCTGCGGGCTTTGCCGTCTTTATCGAGTCGGCGCAGCAGAGAAAGACGATTGTTCCCAAAGAACGCCGCTCTTCGCTATCTTCTCCAGGCAGACTTTTCTTACAATGGTTCGAGAGTTTGGCTTCGTCTCTTGGCGAGGATTGCGGTGGTGCGCACGCTTTGGCAAACACGACTGGTCTGGCTGAGCGCCCTTTGCGCCGTCGGCTGCGCTACCAGCCGGCAGCCGGTCTCTTCCTGCGGCTGTAGCGCGCTCAATGCCGATGTCGTATTTGTCGCCGACGGTTCCGGCGATTATCGCACCACTTCGCGGGCCTTGTGCGAAGCGGTGAGCACTTGTGCTGCGCCGTTGCATATCGAGACCTTCGTCTGGTCGCACGGCTATGGTCGTGTATTGGCGGATCATGTCGATCATTGTAACCATATTGAAGAAGGCCGACGTCTTGCCGCTTTGGTTGTAACAGTCAAACAGAATTGCCCAGAACGCCATGTGTATCTTGTGGCCCACAGTAGCGGCGCTGCCGTTGCCTTGGCCGCTGCCGAAGCGACACCCCCTCACTGTATCGAACGCATTGTCCTATTGGCCCCGGCGATCTCTCATGATTACGACTTGCGTCCGGCCTTGCGTTCGGTGCGGCAAAGTATCGATGCCTTCATCAGCCGACGCGACATTGGCGCGTTGGTCTTTGCTACGGGACTTGTTGGGACCGCCGATCGGCAGCGAACGGCGGCCGCCGGCCGTGTCGGCTTCACGCCTGTTTTAGCTTGTCCGGGCGATGAGTTGCTCTACGCCAAGCTGCGGATTCATCCGTGGGATCTCCGGGTCGCCTGGACGGGCAATCACGGCAGTCATTACGGCACGCTCGAACCAAGGTTCATGCGTGCCTACGTTCTGCCGTTGCTCTGTCCTGGCCCTTCTTGATTGGAGTTGAGCAATCTTTCTAGTTCTCATAATGTTCCCTTGCGAGAAGCCAGAACAGCTCGTAGAATCCTCTAAGAGTTGACGGGCAAAACTCCCTCTTCCCCTGAAGGGAAGGACTGGGAGGAAGCAAGTGCCGGCGGACGGAGGACTTTTTCTCTCCTACCCGAACCCTCCCTCCGAGGGGGAAAAGTTCGCTAGTCTGCTAACTCTTAAGGTAGATCGGCTTTTGCAAGCCCATTTTCGGGGCGTGGCGCAGTTTGGCTAGCGCGCCTGAATGGGGTTCAGGAGGTCGCTGGTTCGAATCCAGTCGCCCCGACAT
>JAJPIY010000202.1 GCA_021324515.1 Planctomycetota bacterium | reverse complement strand
TCTCCCTCCCCCCTTGTGGGGGAGGGAGAATCATTCCCCCCCACCCCAACCCTCCCCCACAAGGGGGGAGGGAGCCTTGTTTCTCCCTCCCCCCTTGTGGGGGAGGGTTGGGGTGGGGGGAAAGGGAAGAAATGTCACTTCTCCCCGTGCCCATGTATTTAGGGCCGCTAGACACCCCCCTTTTTCTCCATCCCATAAGGGAAGGGCCGCTAACTCTGCTCGGTTAGCCGCAACCCGAAGGGGAGCGCGAACTTCGTTCCCCCCTTCGGGGCATGGTTACTCTAGAATCTCCGTTAGGCTACACCGGCGAAGCCGGCCAGGCGGGCACTGCGTTCGGGGTGGCGCAGCTTGCTCAGACCGCGCGCCTCAATCTGGCGGATGCGCTCACGGGTGATGCCAAAGCGCTGAGCGATCTCATCGAGCGACTGTGGCCGGCCGTCTTTAAGGCCGAAGCGCAGTTCGATCACTTCGCGATCACGTGGCGCCAGGCAGCGCAGCACTTCGTCCAGCCGTTCTCGCAGCAGGTGCAGATCCACTTCCCGGGCCGCATCCGGTGTGGACGCTTCGGCCAGGAAATCGTGCAAGGAACCGTCTTCCTGATCGCCGGCAAAGGCCAGATCGAGGCTGGCCGGCTGGCGGCTGGCCGCCTCCAGAGCACGGGCTTCTTCCAGCGAGATGCCCACGGCGGCGGCGACCTCCTCCAGAGCCGGCTCACTGCCGCGCTGGGCCGTCAGCTCGCCGCGTGCCCGCTCCAGGGCGCGCAGCACGCTTACCTGGTGAGAAGGCACCCGCACCGTCCGCGAGTGGTCGGCCAAGGCACGGGTAATGCCCTGGCGAATCCACCAGGTAGCGTAGGTGCCAAACTTCCAGCCCAGCCGATAGTCGTACTTGTCTACCGCTCGCATCAAGCCACTGTTGCCCTCTTGGATCAAATCCGCGAAGGACAAACCTTGGCCGCGGTAACGCTTGGCGATAGAAACGACCAGGCGGAGATTGGCTTCGGCCAACTGACGCCGGACCTCCTGATAAGCGGAGCGGCGGCGCTGAAGCACCCGGAGCAGCCCAATCAACTGCTCTGGTGTCGTCTGGAGTTGGAGCATCCGAGCGCGCAACTCCTTCCGCTGCTGGGTCAACTCGGCGCGCCCCTCGGCGGAGCGCAGCTTCCTGCTGACCTTGCGGGCTGTCTCGCTCAACTGCGCCGCCATTTGCCGTAGTTCTTCTGTCCAGGCGTTGAGCAACTCGATGCGGGGCGACAGCTCTTGGGCCAATGCGGCCGCCTGGCGCAGCCGCCGTCCGTAGGCGCGGCGCTGGCGCTGGCGCTCCGCAGTCGAGCGGGCTTGGAGAAAGCGGCGGAATGCTTCTTCGGACTCGGCTAGCAGCCGCCGCAATTTCGGCACGTGGCGAGGTATCCGTTTGCGGATTTCCGCCGGCGTCAACGCCAAACTGGGCACCTCATCGATAGTACGCTCCAGCGGCAGCTGGCCAGCCTGGATCCGCTCGAAAGTTTCGGCCACATGGGCAAGAACAGGAGCGCTGCACAACGCCGCATGGCGGTAGCGCTGCCGCAACCGGTCTAAACGCTGCGTCAACTCGCGCTCTTGCTGGCGGCTGAGCAGCGGTCGGGCCCCCATCTGCTGGAGGTATAGCCCAAAGGGATCGCTGGCGGAAACATCCTCAACCTCTTCCGTCATAGCAGCCGGCGCCAACAGCTCCTCCACGTCCGCTGCGCGCAGCCCATCCCTGTCCGCAAGGCCCGCGGCCTGGTTCGCTGTTTCGTCGTTCCACACTTGATAAAGATCGTCCAATCGTTTCATAAAAGTCATTCCTCCTCTGTTCCGGGCCAAAACGGCAACAAGGAAGGACCGCCCGCAGTCAACACTCGCGGCCCTAAATTCTTGCCGAGATAGCGTTTCGGGGTGGTGAGGGAGGGGTAGGTTCGTATTCGTGTTGCTCCGTCTGTGTTCTTGTTCATCCTTGATTTTGACAGGTATTCCCATAAAAATTATACACTTGTCCACACAAGTAGACAAGAGGGACGCCGGCTCGAGGGATATATCGCTATGGCTTTGGGCGAGCGGGGGGTGTCAACCCCCCGCTCGCTAACGTGCTACGGTTCAGGGCACTGGCGGGATCACGACTTTTTCGACGTTTTCACGAACACCGGGCTGAAACGGCGTTCCACTTTGGTGCTGCCACATTTGGGGCACTTGAGCTTGTGATGTTGCTCATGCTCCGCGATGCTTTCTTCCACACTGAACTGTTTTCCACACTTGGCGCACTGAAACTCGTACTCCGGCATGATAGTCCTCCTTGGGGGCCTTTGGTCCCAACAGATCGATGGGGGGGTAAAGGGTGTACCAATGCCGTCACGGACAGGGGGGATGCCTCGCCGTGGAAGGCCGACTTGGTGTAGCATAATCGATTGAGGGCGGTTTGCAATCGTCTTTGTTTTACTAGCGGGACAAAATGAATGTGTTTACCATCACCTACTGGGGCGTCACCGGAACTTTGACGACCCCGCTGCGGGCGGCGGAAGTAACCGACAAACTGGTTGCCGCCCTCCAATGGCTGATCGAGCACGACCGCCTCGCCGACCTGCGCCCCGGGCCGGATCTGGAAGCAAAGCTCCGCCGTCGTCTTGAGGAAGAGCTGCCGTTCCCGCTGCGCAGCAGCTACGGCGGCAACACCACCTGCGTCGAGGTGCAGACGCCCGATGCCCTCTTGATCCTCGATTGCGGCAGTGGCTTCCGCGAGCTGGGCATGGCGCTGGCGGCGCGTTGGCAGTCCAAGGACGCCCAACGCATCGCTCACGTGCTGGTCACGCATGCCCATATCGATCACATCTGCGCCATGCCGTATTTTCTGCCTTATTACGATCCGAATAATCACTTTAGCATCTATGGCTCGCCGGAGGCCCTGCACAGCCTCAGCGCCTTGTTTGATCCGCAGTCGGAGTTGAGCCGCCGCTATTTCCCCCCAACTTTCGAGCAGATGAAAGCGCTCAAAGAGTTTCGTCCCATTCTCCCAGGCAGCGCTTTTAAGATCGGCTCCACGCACATCCGCACGCATGCTCTGACGCATCCGGGCGGCTGTTTGGCCTATCGTCTAGAGAACGCCGGTCGGGTCTTTGTCTTCGCCACCGATCATGAGCAGGTCGAAGCACCGGATCGCGGCCTGATGGAGTTCGCGCGCGACGCCGATCTTTTCTATACCGAAGGTCAGTACACGCGCGGCGAATATGAAGGCCGGGAGAACATTGGCGCCAGCCCAGCCTTGCCGCGCTACGGTTGGGGCCACAGTTCCGTCGAAGCGTGCGTCTGTACCGCCGTCGCCGCGGGCGTGCGCGAATTGCACCTGGGACACCGCGATCCTGCTCGCAGCGATGAAGACATCGCACGCCTGGAAGCGTTCTTGCGTCAGCGCCTCCGGGAAGAACTGGGCCGTGCCGGACGTGCCGAAGACAGCTGCCGGGCGCGGGTCGTCCATGAAGGATTGGTAGTACGCTGCTGATGGGGCAAATGAGGAAAAAGACATCGGTTGGCGACCTTCCACAAAAGCCCCCTGCCGTCTCGAGGTGCTTCGACAAGCACATCGAGAAAAACTGAATGAACTCGACGCTCTGGTCCGATAATGCCCCCGAATGCCAAGCGATTGCGCTTGCCCACTCTCATGGTTTTTGGTTTGATGGGCCAGCTTTTGATGGTGCTGCATCTTGGGCGCAATCCTGATGGGGCATTCCCATAACCTGGAAATGAAGGTCCGTATGAGCGCTTCCCCCATGCAACAGCTGGCCGCCGCCCTACGCCAGAACGGCTTGATTCGTTTCATCGAGCATTTTGCTGAGCTATTTCCGACCACGCACATGAAAGACATGGTGGTCGAGCGCATGGGGCCTAACCGGATCATCGAAGTAGCGGGCAGAAGGGTCGTCAATTTCGGCTCGGACAGCTTCCTGGGACTGGATCAAGATCCGCGTGTTCAGGACGCGCTGCGCCGAGGCATCCGTCGTTGGGGTACGCACAACGGCGCCTCGCGCGCCTTCTCCAGCGTCCGCGCCAACATCCAGGCTGAGGAAAAATTGGCGCAGTGGCTGGGCACTGAGGCCACCCTGATCTATCCGTCGGTGACCTTGGCCAACATGGGCGCCATCCCCGGACTGGTCGGCAGACAGGACGTATTGGTCGTGGACGAACAAGCGCACAACTCCATCCAAGAAGGGGCCAAGATCGCCAGGGCCAACGGTACGCGCGTCTTCTTCTTCTCGCATTGCAATCCGCACGCCTTGGAAAAAGTACTGGAGGAGGCCGGCGACTATCGTTGTGCCGTGGTCGCTATCGACGGCGTTTACAGTATGAGCGGCGAACTGCCGCCGCTGGCCGAATTAAATCGCGTCTGTCTGCAACGCCGGGCCGTTCTCTACGTCGATGATGCCCACGGCACCGGTGTTCTGGGTCGCCAAGGCCGCGGCACGGTCTTTGACGCTCTGGGAAATTATGACAATACCCTGGTCGTCGGTTCGTTGTCGAAAGGCTTCTCGTGCTTGGGCGGTTTCATCGGCTGTACCAGCGAGTTCCAACGCCTGCTCAAGATGCGCTCCAACACCTACATTTTTGGCGGCCCGGTAGCGCCTTGCTACCTAGAAGCTATCTGCACCGTTTGCGACATTCTCAACTCGCCGGAGTATGAATTGCTTACCGCGCGCTTGCAGCGCAACGTCCGTCAGCTCCGCACGGGCCTGAACAACCTGGGTCTGGAGGTGCTTGGGGGACGGACGCCGATCCTGTCTGTGCTTGTCGGCGACGAAGAAGATACGCTCAATGCAGGCAATTTCCTGTTCGAGCAAGGCTATTACGTGCAGTCGGTAACGTTCCCGGCCGTACCCTATCATGCCGGCGTCCTGCGCATCCAGGTCAACGCCAATCACCTCAGCGAATCGATCGCCGGCCTACTCGACGCCGTGGCCAAACTGGCGAAAATGGTCCCGCTGCCGGGACCGAAGACGGCCTCCCCTCAGGCGGCATGAGTACAAGCAGACGAGGCCGCCCCGTCCCCAGCGGAGAAATGCCAGCGTCAAGACAAAGGGCGAGCGGGGGGTGACACCCCCCGCTCGCCCGGGTCCGTGTCAATCTCTGCCGCGTCTGCTATATTTACTTTCCCGCGCGGGCTTTCTTCCGCGGCCGGGCGAAGATTTGAGTGCAGTAAAGCTCGCCCTTGGCGTTGGTAGCGATGCCCAGTCCCGTCTCGGTGACGTCTTTTAAGAGAATATTTTCACGATGGAGCTTGGACTCCATCCAACTCTTGACGATCCTTTCCAGAGGAACGTCCGTTTGGTCGGCAGTGATAAGGTTCTCGGCAACTTTGCCCCAATCGTAGCCGACCTCTTCGACGCGCTGGGCGGGCCGTTTGCCGTCGAGGACGTGTTCCATCTTTCGTTGTTTGGCCATGTTCGCCGAGTGAGCGCGTGCTGCTTTGAACAACAGCGGATGCGGCTGCAACGCCGGCAAGTCCGCTTTGGTCCGTTCCTTGTTCACCAGTTCCAGCAACCTGCGCTCGGTTTTGGTCATTTCCAACGGGGGCGTCTCTTTCTTGACGTCCGCCGCAGCGAGCAGCGAAGCCGCTAGCACAAGCAGAAAGAGCGGCCAACGAAGCAACAACGACACCATAGCACTTCCTCGATAGATTACTCCATTTTCTGTAGCGGGCGCCCCTTGGAACGCTTTTCGTCGTGCTTAGGGCTGGCGGACTTTTCCCTCCCCCCCCTGTGGGGGAGGGAGTTGTATTTGTTCCCTCCCCCCCTGTGGGGGAGGGTTAGGGTGGGGGGCTAGAACTCCTTGTCTGCATTGTACGTACTCCCCCACCCCAGCCCTCCCCCACAAGGGGGGAGGGAGT
>JAJPIY010000226.1 GCA_021324515.1 Planctomycetota bacterium | reverse complement strand
GCGCGGAAAGCGCCAGTCAGGGCCGTGTGAGTCATGATGACCAAAGGGACGCGGCCGCCCTCGTGGTCTTCCGGCGCTTCGTGTTGAATTACGGAGGCGATGCTGATCTGGTGCTGCGCCAGCACACGCGACACCTCGGCCAAGACGCCGGGCCGGTCTTCGACGAATAGGCGCAGATAGAAGCGGCTGCGCACGGTGGAGGCAGGCTGCAAGTGGATGCCGTGTCCTCGGCCTGACCAGAGTTTCAGGGTCGTAAAGGTGCGTTGGGCGCGGCCGACGGCCAAGTCGATGATGTCGGCGACGACGGCGCTGGCAGTCGGCATTTGCCCCGCCCCCTGCCCGGCGAACAACACGTCGCCGACCGCATCGCCGACAATGTGGATGGCGTTATAAGCGCCGCGTATCAATGCCAAAGGCGCTAGCTGCCGCAGCAAGACCGGGGCCACGTGCAAGGCCAGTTGGTTGCCGTTCAGCCACGTTTCGGCCAATAGCTTGATGGTGTAACCCAACTCACGGGCGAAACGAATGTCGAGCGCATCGAGGCCGGCAATACCGCGGCGATCGATGGCTTCGACCGGAACAGACAGACCGAAAGCAATCTGCACGAGGATGGCCAGCTTGTGGGCGGCATCTGTGCCGTTGACATCGAGGGTCGGATCCGCCTCGGCGTAGCCAAGCCGCTGAGCTTCGGCAAGGGCGTCGGCATAGCTTTGGTTGTTTTCGGTCATCCGGGTGAGGATGAAATTGCAGGTGCCGTTGAGAATCCCTTGCAGCGATTGGACCTGGTTGGCGGCGAGACACTGCGCCAGGGCGGCAATAATCGGCACGCCGCCGGCCACGCTGGCCTCAAAGGCGACCGTTCGGCCGTGTTTGCGGGCCGTGTCGAACACCTCGGCGCCGTGCTGAGCTAAAAGCGCCTTGTTGGCCGTCACCACGTCCTTGCCCGCCGCTAATAGCGCCAGCACCGCTTGCTTGGCCCAATCCACGCCGCCAACCAGCTCAACTCCCACATGGACGTTCGGATCGCGCAGTACAGACTGGAGATCCGTTGTCACCAATTCGCGCGGCAGTTCAATTGACCGAGGTTTGCTCGGATCGCGGACGACAACGCGGCGCAGCAGGAGAGGCCGCCCGGCGCGGATGGCCAAGCGTTCCCGTTGTTCTTGCAATAGACGGGCCACACCGCTGCCCACCGTACCACAGCCGATTAAAGCGACGCCCAGAGGTTCACTCACGAGTTGGAACCCTCTCTCTGATCGATGCCCTCGCCATTTTATCGACTCTGCAAGGTAAGAGAAACTGCTAAGATGCCAAGGAGGGAAAAGAAGCATAATAAATGAAAAGGGAGGGATATGCTGGGCGCGAACGGCCCCCTCTTGCAATAGGCGTGCCTGCGCTCTAAAAAACAATTCTCTACCGGAGCGAGCGCCTGGCACGGCGGCAGCCGGACGGAAACGGTGAGACCATGATCGACGTTCAAAACCTTAGCAAATATTTCGGCCCCGTCTTGGCCGTCAACAACGTCAGTTTTCAGGTGGAGAAGAACGAGATCGTCGGTTTGCTCGGCAACAACGGGGCCGGCAAGACGACGCTCATGCGCATCCTGACCACTTACCTGTCGGCCTCCAGCGGCATTGCTCGCGTGGCTGGCTTCGATGTAATGACCCATTCCCTGGAAGTGCGTCGGCGGATCGGCTATCTGCCGGAGAGCATCCCGCTTTATCCAGAGATGCGTGTCGAGGAATATCTGGTCTATCGGGCGAAACTCAAGGGCGTGGATCGCCGTCAGCGGGCGTCGCGCGTCGGCTATTGTCTGGAGCGCTGCAAAGTGGCCGAGGTGCGCCGCCGCTTGAACGGGACGCTTTCCAAGGGCTATCGCCAGCGCGTCGGCTTGGCCGATGCTATGATTAGTGATCCGCCGATCCTCATTCTCGATGAGCCGACCGATGGTCTCGACCCCGGCCAGAAAGCGGAGACGCTGGCAATGCTCCGCGAGTTGGGCCGCGATCACACCATCATGCTATCGTCCCATTTGCTCAGCGAGGTCGAGAGCCTGGTACAGCGCGTCATCATCATTCGCCGCGGCCACATCGCCTTGGCCAAGAAGCTCTCCGAGCTGGAGACCGACGACGTGATTGTCATCGAGGTGCGTGGGCCGAGCGATCAAGTGGCCCTGACGCTGCGTAATACCGAGGGCGTGGCCCAGGTGACGCCCAAGGGCGGTGAAGACGGCCTGGCGTTCTTTGAAGTGCGGACGCATCAGCACCAAGATTTGCGGGAGCTGATCTCCCAGCGTTTAGCCAAGAACGGTTGGCCGTTGCGACGTCTCGATCTGCGCCGTCGCAGCCTGCAAGATCGTTGGAACGAAATCAATAATTGGGATGAATTCGCGGCCGCCGAACCGAATCCGCACAGCAGTACGGCCGTGACTACGTGAGGTATCGCATCATGCCGAGTAGGGCCATCACGCAAACTCCCCAAACGCGTCCGGAAAGCAGTTGGCGCCATCCGTCCGATACCGGGCCGTCGCTGATGCGCCGGGATGATCCGAAGTTGGCCCGCGCCATCGGCGTGGCCGCCGCCGCCGCCATTATTTTCGGCGGCATGGCGCTGGTCCTGCAAACCAGCGGACGGGTCACGCCCCTGGGGGTTGGCTGGGCCACTTTCCTCTTGACCCTGGGTATCGCCGGCTTGCTCTTCCACGCTGCTTTTGATAGCGATCTCCAAATTCGCCGCGTCTACATGGCGTTTGGCTATCTCTGCCTGGGCGTGGGCGGCTTTTTGGCCATTGTGCCCTACAACAAGCAACCCGGCGCCCTGTTCGGCCAAGGCTTTATGTGTCTGTTCCTTGGCCTACTATTTTTGTTGGCCTTTCTCCGCAACGAAGAAGACGCCTGGTTCCGCAATCTCGCCGAGAACATCCTCGGCGGGGCCGGAGCATTGATGGCCGTCATCGGGCTGGTCGGCGGCAATATCAAGGGCGAATTTTTGACGCCTTATGGTTTGCTTCTGGCCTTGCTTGGGCTTATTTACCTGATTGCTTTCGTCGGCAGCCGCGGGGTGAGCGACAATCTCGCCTATCGCACGGGCCTGGGTATCGGCGGCGTCGGTATCTTGGTTTGGGCGGTCGCCCTCTTGCGCTCGGCCCTGCCGCCGCTGTTCTACCGCTGGCATTGGACGTCAACCCAGCCGGGCGACTATTTCGTCCCTTATGGACTGCTCCTGATGGCCGTGGGCTTGCTCTATGTCGCCGTCTCACTCTTGGAATGTTCCGACTGGCCCTGGATTGTACTGACGCGCCGCGAGTTAGGTTCGCTGTTCTATTCTCCTGTTGCGTACATTGTTCTGTTCGCCTTCGCGATCGTCCACTGGTTGGCGTATTTCTTGGTTGTTCTCAATCTGCTGGACAACGTTTCTGTGCCGGAGCCAATCGTCGGGCGATTTTTCCTGCAATGGTTGGTGGTCATCGGCACCATTGTCGCCGTCCCCGTGCTGACGATGCGCCTGCTGAGTGAAGAAAAACGTACAGGCACGCTAGAAGTGTTACTGACGGCCCCGGTCGATGAAACAGCCGTCGTCGTCAGTAAATTTCTGGCTGCTTGCATCATGTATATGGCCATGTGGCTGCCGTTCGGCCTGCTCTTGATCTATTTGCGCCTCGCTGGCGGCTCGGAATTTGATTATCGCCCACTTTTTAGTTTCACTATCGGCCTCGCCGCAACGTCGGCGGCCTTCGTCAGTATGGGGGTGTTTTTCTCCAGCTTGACCCGCAGTCAGATCGCCAGCGGCGTCTTGACCTGCGCCGGGATGATCGTGCTGACGATTATTTTCTTGGTTAACAGCGTAGTCAGCAGCTCATCGCCTTCCAGCGCCTGGGTGACGGTGCTCAAGCACGTCTCTTACATCGATGTGTGGATCGATACCCTGGACGGCCGTTTGCTGCCGCGGCAGCTGCTCTTTTTCCTCTCCATGACGGTAATTTGGCTGTTTGGCAGCATCAAGGTGCTCGAAGCGCGCAAGTGGGCCTGAGGAGAATATCATGGCGGAGCTTCACTCGACAAACAACCCGCCCGCAACATCGGGCGATTTTTACGAGAAGTTGGCGGCCAAGCACCAAAATATTCCTCTTCTCCTGATCGTCGTTGGCTTGGCACTGTTGGCCATTCCGGTCAGCAATGTGGCCTTGTATCGCTGGCAATCGCTGGCCGTCTTTATCTGGGGCACGGCCCTGTCGTTGTTTGTGATCGGTGTCGGCTTGTGGAGCGTGCTGTCTCCCGTCTACGGCGGACCCCGCGAGCGGGCCGATCGTTTGCGCATCATTGTACTTGTTGTCCTGGCGGGAGTCGGACTGTTGACGACCCTGTTGGGTCTGTTGTTACCCTTTTCGTCGCCACCGTTTTCCCTTACCAATTATCCCGACATCTTTGCCGGCGGCGTGCGCAAGTGGCGCGAGCGCGACAATGCCTGGGCCGTGACGCGCCTGGTGGCGGCGCTCTTGGGCGGCCTGGTCCTCATGTTCATCGGACTTATGCAAGCCCGCGTCTTCGAGCGTACCAGTCCCAATCTGCGCCGCTTGCTATATGGCTACAACGCTATCCTCACCACGCTCCTGCTCTTGCTCATCTGCGCCTTGATTAATCTCCTGCCTTACTCCGGTGTACAGCCCTTCAGTTATGCCAATGAAGCAATGGACTGGACCCGCGCCGGCATTCACACCCTGCACCCGGCGACCAAAAACCTCCTGACCGAACTGAAGGAACCTGTTAAGGTGTACGTGCTCGGCTCCACCAACGACCGCATCGCTTTTGAGATGACGGCCCTGTTGGAGAAATGCCGGGCCGTCGATCCGCAACTCCATTGGGAGCAGCTTTCCCCTTTTCGGAACCGCAGCGACGTGCAAGACCTCATGAGGAAATACCAGTTTTCCGACAGCGAGGGCGTGCTCGTCGTCTATGGTACAGAGCCGAACGAGTCGCACGATTTCATCAAAAGAAGCGACTTGTTCGAGCAGAAGTTTTCTGAGGAGCCGGGCCGCCAATTCGTCTTCAAAGGGGAAAATGCTCTGCTCAATTCGCTGACGTTTTTGTCTTCTGGGCAGAAGAAGGCAGTGGTCTATTTCACCCAGGGCAACGGGGAACTGGGGTTCAATGATCGTCAAGGCGACCGCGTGGACGCGGGGATGGGGATGCTGATCGACGAGTTGAACCGTATCAACTACACCACGCGCGAGCTGACGGTGACGGCGGACACAGACAAGGTTCCCGATGATGCTGACATCGTTGTGATCGCTCGGCCGCGGGAGGAATATCCAGCCAAGTTTGTGACGGCCCTGCGCGATTACCTCAAAGGCACCAATCGCAAGGACAATAAAAAAGGCAAGCTGATTGTGCTGTTCGACGTGGTCCAGCGCGGCGGCAAAGGCCCGATGATCCGCACTGGGCTTGAGGCGTTGGTGGCAGAGTACAGCGTGCGCGTCGGAGAGGATCGCGTCCTTGATCCGCTCAACCGGAATGAGCCGCTTGTCATTACCGCTGTCGCCAACGAAAAGAGCAGCAACCCCATCGCGCGCTCCTTCTCCGGCGACGAGGGCCTGTTGCTGTTTTATCTGTACAAGGCCCGGACGGTAGATGCGTCGCCGGCCGCTAATCCCCCTGGCGCCCCAGCGCCTTACACGTCCGAGACCCTCCTGAATACCTTGCCGATCCAGCGTTTACTTGTCGATACGAACCTGGATGCTTCGCCGCGTGGATTGATTGAGGAGTTGGCCCGCTCCGGAGCACAGAAGATCAACGAGCGGTTAAGCCGGACGCCGGTATCCTTGGCCGTGACCGTGGTCGAGGGTAAGGCGCCCGCCCCTTTCCCCGGTCACGAATTCGAGGCCAAAGAAGGACAACCGCGCTTGGTGGTGTTCGGAGATGCGAGCTGGATTTCCAATGCCTTTCTCCAGCAGTTCGCGCCGAACCACTTCAACTTGTTCTCCAGCTGCTTGTCGTGGCTGGCAGGGCGTGCCGACCTGGGCACGCGCGTACCGCCGACACAACACGATCTTTATCGCCTCAAGGCGGCCCCGGGCAGCGGCGTGCGTTTGCTGGTGCTTCCCGGCGTCTTGATGATCTTGGGCGTGTTGGCCCTGGGAACGGGCGTCTGGGTGGTGCGGCGGCGTTAACAGAGGTCTAAGAAAAACCAGCGGTTTAGCAGGTCGTCGGCAGGTGTTTGCCCACGGCCTGCGACAAACCAAGAGAAGTTTCCGCTATGAATTTCAAGACAACTTATGTTCTCTTCGGCGTCCTCGCCCTGGTCCTGTTGGTGTTCGTTTGGACGTTGTGGGTTGGCCCCACGGACGCGGAAAGCACCCTCTACGTGCTGCCTAGCATGCACAAGGAGGGCAGCCCGCTAGAACCCAAGGACATCACGCGCGTCGAGATCGAGCGTAGCCAACCTAACACAGAAAAGATCGTCTTTGTCCGTGATGCCGGCAGCAACCGCTGGCGCATCGTCGAACCGCGCGATTATCCGGCCGACAGTACGGCCGTTGATACACTGGTGCGGCAAATTTACAATGCGCGTCGGGACGAGCAAGCCGACGTTCTCAACAACCCGCAACAGTATGGCCTGGAAACGCCGGCTGAGGTCATCACGCTCATCAAAGAAACCGAGCCGCGCCGCGAGGTCAAACTAAACGTCGGCGATACCAGCCCTGGCGCGGAAAAGGCCGTTATCTACGTCACCTCGTCGGATCGCAAGGAAGTGATGGCGGTCAAAAAGAGTGAGCTGGACAATGTCAAAAAACCGCTCGTCGAATTTCGCTCGCGCGAACTGCTCAGCTCGGCAACTGGCGACATTCAGGAATTTGCCCTCAGCGAACACAGCAAAAACAAGGTCGTCAAGGGGCCGGTGGAGTTGAAGAAAAGCGGCGAAGACCGCTGGGTCTATGTGCAGCCGCCCTACGGCGACGCTCAGGACAAGGGCGCCAACCCCGCCGGCAACGACCAGCCGCCCGACAACGTCGAAGCTGTCCTCACGGACATCTCGAACCTGAAAGTCGAGAACACCAAGGACTTTATTCAGGACGATGCTGCGGACCTGGGCAAATATCACCTCGATCCAGCCAAGAACGATGTCCTGCGCATCGAGGTCGAGCGCACCGAGTCGATCAACACCGATGAAAAGGGCGAGAAGAAGCGCCAGACCAAGAAAATCGCCCTGCTCGTCGGCATCAGCGAAAAAGTCGGCGAGAAAAAAGACCAGTATTATGCCTATATCGACGATCCCAAACATAAGGACATCGTGGCCCTCTCTGCCAACAGCGTGGCTCGACTCTTGAAGCTGGTGGACAAACCAGATGCCCTGCGCGACCGCAACCTTGTCGCTCTGGGCGGCTTCCGCAAACCAGACGCCCTCGACATCCAGAATAGCTATGGTTTGCTCGAGTTCCGCCGTACCGGGCCTTCATCGCCGCCGCCGGGGGGAGCGTCGTCTCAGGAAACTTGGAAACTGTGGCGCGGCGACAAAGTGTATACCGTCGATCCGGCGACGGTGCAGGCCCTGATCAACGCGCTGACGGCGCCGAACCAAGTCAAAGGCTTCGTCGATGATCCGGCCAAGAAGAAAGAACTCGGCATGGACAAGCCGGACGCCGTCGTCCGTATCTGGATCGACAGTTTACCGGCCGAGGAAAAGAAGGACGAAAAAAAGGACGAGAAGAAAGACGGCTCAAAAGAGGATAAAAAAGAGGACAAAAAGGAGAAAAAGCCGGAGCCAAAGGACAAAGATAAGCCTGCGTTCACGCTGTCGTTCGGTCGGCTGTATGAGGGCCATGTGGCCGTCCAACGCCAGCGCGGCGACGAGAAGACCAGTACGGTGGTCTTAGCGCCGTCCACGGTACGCGATCAAGTATTTCAAGGACCGTTGGCCTACCTCGACAAACAGCTGCCGCCGTTTAACGCCGACCGCTTTGACGCCGTTAAGAACGTCACCAAACTGACGCTGACGCGCGACGGTGTTACCTATGAGATCAGCCGCGAAAACAAACCGGAAGCGCCGTGGAAGATCGACAAGCCGGCCGACTTTGCCGGCCGCACCGCCGATCGGACGGCGATGGAGACCATCCTGCGCGACCTCAATGATCTGCGCGCCGTTAGGATCGAGGCCGACAAAACGCCCGAGGCCCCCAAACTCGTCGAATGGGGCCTGGACAAGCCGTCGCTCAAAGCAGTTGTCACCCTGACCCAGGACAATAAACCGAAGACCTTCGAATTTGATTTCGGTAAGGAAACCAGTGACAAAAGCGGCGTCTATCTCCGCACCAGTTTGCTGGACATGATCGTCGTCGCCGGCAACAACGTCGTCGGTGATTTGAAGCGCGAATTGCACGATCCCACGGTGTTCCATTTCGATGCCGGCAAGGTCCAGGAAGTCAAACTGACTGGCTGGCTCGCCCTGCAAAAGCCCCTGGGCAAAAACACGCCGTTGACGCTGACATTCAAGCGAACCAAAGGCGGCAGCGGCTGGGAGGTCGAACCGAAAGACGCGATCAAGCTCCAGCCCTCGCGCCTGGATGACTTCCTGAAAAACCTTTCCGATCTCAAAGCGGTGCGATTCGTCGCTCACAAGGCGAAACCGTCCGCCGATCAGGAATTGGACGTGGACAAGGGCGCACTGCGGATCGAGCTGACAGTGGCAGAGGACAAAGGGCCGCGTAAGCTGACGCTGACGGTCGGCAAAGAGGATGGTTCGTTCGGCTACTTCGCCATCAGCGACCAGCTGGCCGGCGACATTTTCGACGTCCGCAAGGATTTGTTCGACAAGGTCAAAGAGAAGCCGGCGTATTTCAGTGGGCAGTAGATCTGCTTGTTATTCTGCATCGGCGGCAAAGGAGTGAAGCCTCCCTTGTCGCCGCTGGGAGACAATAGTCTAATAGAAGTAGTCCTACCTGATCTGCTTCCCCTTGGCCTGGAAGGATACTTGCCGTGACCGTCTCCTTTCCGCATCGTCACACCATTGGCATCAGCCGCCGGGAATGGCTGCAAATTGGCTATACCGGCCTCTTGGGCATCAGCTTACCGTCGCTGTTGGCCCAGCAAGCCCAAGCGGCTGCGGCCAAGCCGGCGAAGGCGACTCGCCGAGGCAAGTCCGTAATCCTCGTCTTCCTCACAGGCGCGGCCAGCCATCTTGATACGTTCGATCCCAAACCGGAAGCGCCGCCGGAAATACGCGGGGAGTTCAAGGCATTGACCACCAAGACACCGGGACTGCTGGTTTGTGAGCACTTGCCGCGCCTCGCCGCTCGCTCTGACAAATACACTATCGTTCGCTCGTTGTCGCATCGTGAGAACAATCATCTCGTGGCCACGCACCACGTTTTGACCGGCTATCCGCAGCCGGGCGCGTTCTTTGATAAAGTGGCCTCGCGCGATGATTGGCCGTGCTATTCGGCTGGCTTGCACTACCTGCGGCCGCGAAACGACGGCATCCCCTGCGGCGTCAATTTGCCGACCTTTCTCATGGAAGGCCCGCTCACCTGGCCCGGACAACACGCTGGCTTCCTCGGACCCAAGCATGATCCCTGGCAGATCACAAGCGATCCGAATTCTCCGAATTTCCGCGTCGAGAGTGTGCGGCTAGCGCCAGGATTGGAAATCGAACGGCTGCACAGTCGCCGCGCTCTGCTCGAAGAAGTCGATCATCAGCGCCGGCAGTTCGAGGAATTGGCCGAGTGTCGGCGGCTGTCCGACCAACAACAGTTGGCGTTCTCGATCCTGACCTCCGGCAAGATCGCGCGGGCCTTCGAGCTGGATCATGAG
>JAJPIY010000198.1 GCA_021324515.1 Planctomycetota bacterium | reverse complement strand
GAGCAAGGCCCCGCTGGAGGGACTACCGGCCCACGCCAATTGGGACCAACGCCGCTATGGCCGCAATCACTTGCTGATTTGGGTAAAAGAAGGGCCGTCCAGACGCCAAGAACACCCAGAAGAATAGAAAAAACTAGCAAAGATAAAAAAGAGGCATTTTGGACATTTGGTCCCTCTTTGCTTCTCTTTCTTGGCATCTGGGCAGTTTATGCTGGGCACGGGGAGATTGGACATGTTTTCCCTTTCCCCCCACCCCAACCCTCCCCCACAAGGGGGGAGGGAGCCTTGTTTCTCCCTCCCCCCTTGTGGGGGAGGGTCGGGGTGGGGGGGGAGGGGAGGGAGCCTTGTTTCTCCCTCCCCCCTTGTGGGGGAGGGTCGGGGTGGGGGGGAATTGTGCCCAATTCAACCGTGCCCAGTATAAATTGGTAGGGGGGATTGCCCGATAACGAGTAATCCCAATGTGTTCGGCGACTGTCAGAGATTCGCTCTGGGACGGCGCCTGCCGAACAACCCTTTACTCGGAGCGTCTCCATGTCTGACCGCCGCCGCAAAAAGCCGTTCTCTCCCCCTTACTACCGCCCTATTGAAACCATCCAAGAAGTGCTTGCCAAATGTGAGAAATACCGTGACCGACCGTATGCAGGTACTAATAGTTTGTTCACCAGGTTAGGCCACATTGGCGGCGGCTGACATTTCTTCTGCTGGAAAAAGTGCCATCAAAACTTCTGTCTGATGTCAATACCAGCGGCATCGAGTGCGGATTATGCCGCCTCAGCGCGCACAGACTTCTTTCCGCCAGAGGAACGGAGGGATGACCTGTACGGGCTTGGTTGTAACCTTCCCGTTGGGAATGCCCTGGAATACTGCGCCATAGCGGAAGGAATTTTCTACCTCCGTTGTCAAGAAACGAACGAGTGTAGTGTCGCAACTTATTATTATTCAATAACTTACACTGGGCGCTGAGGGAATCGAACCCCCGACCCGCACGGTGTAAACATGCCGCTCTACCTCTGAGCTAAGCGCCCCTGATCCGTCATTGGGGCCGCACCTGCAAGGGAACGGTGGGTGTTTCCCTTCCCTTACCGAAGCGGCCCGAATGGCTTGTCTACCAGATTACATCGAGAACGAGCTGCCGCAGCCGCAGGTACTGCGGGCGTTGGGATTGGTCACGCTGAAACCCCGGCGATTCAAATCATCGTGGAAATCTACCGTGGCGTTGTCCAGGTAAATCAGACTGCGCTTGTCCACGACCACCGGGACGCCGTGGAACTCGAACAGCTCGTCCAGCTTTTCGTTCATGGTCGGGTCGAGATCCAGCTTGTGCTGATAGCCGCTGCACCCGCCGCCGACCACGCGCAAACGCAGATAGATTTTCTCCGGCATCGAACCGGCGGCCTGCTGCTCTTGAATGATGCGTTTGACCTCCGAAGCGGCCTTTTCTGTTACGTTAATTGGCATAGTCGTCCCTTTCGTTGTTTTATGGAACCACTCCGGTTGCTTACGCTCCCGGCCTACCTTCAATTAATTATTATTGCAGCGAAGCCATAGCGTGCAAGGGATTCAAGGCGCGTAGATAGCGCACCACCCGCACTACCTCCTGCACGACCGTCTCCACTTCGTCCGCGGTGTTGAAGCGCCCCAAGCCGAAGCGGATGCTGCCGTAGGCCAAGTCGTCGTCCAGTCCCAGCGCTTTGAGCACATAACTCGGCTCCAGGCTGGCCGTGGTGCAAGCAGATCCAGAGGACACCGCCACGTCCCGTAAGGCCGTCAACAGGGCTTCGCCTTTGACATGGGCGAAACTCAAGTTCAGATTGCCCGGCAGGCGTTCGGTAGGATGGCCGTTCAGTATCACGTCCTCCAACTGTTCTTGAATGCCGCGGCGCAGCCGCTCGCGCAGCTCCGTCAGGCGGACAGCCTCGCTGGCCATCTCGTGCCGGCACAGTTCACAGGCGACGCCGAAGCCGACGATGCCCGGCACATTAGCGGTGCCGCTGCGCAAGCCGCGCTCTTGTCCCCCGCCATCCATCTGCGGTCCCAGTCGGACGCACGGATCGCGGCGGCGAACATAGAGAGCGCCGACGCCTTTGGGGCCATACATTTTATGCGCACTGAGGCTAAGCAGGTCAATGCCCATGTCTTCGACGTCGAGCGGTATCTTGCCGGCCGCCTGAGCTGCGTCGGTGTGAAACAGTACGCCGCGCTCTTTGCACAAGCGGCCAATCGCGCGGATGGGCTGAAGCGTGCCGATCTCGTTATTGGCGGCCATGATGCTGACCAGCACGGTCCGCGGCGTTAGCGCTTGCGCTACCCGTTCGACCGACACGCGGCCGTAAGGGTCTACCGGCAAAATGGTGATGTGAAAGCCTTCGCGGCTGAGCCGGCGCACGGGATCGAGCACGGCCTTATGCTCTGTGGCAGCCGTGATAAGGTGGTCGCCCTTGGAGCGATACAGGGCGGCGACGCCTTTGAGGGCGAGATTGTTGCTCTCGGTGGCGCCGCTGGTGAAGAGGATGTCGCGCGGATGAGCGCCGATCAGGTCGGCTACTTGTTGCCGGGCTTGCTCGACGGCCTCATTCGCTTCCTGGCCGAAACGGTGAGTCAAGCTGGCGGCGTTACCGTAGCGCTCAGTGAAGTAGGGCAACATCGCCTCGACCACCCGCGGATCGGTTCGCGTTGTGGCATTGTTGTCTAGATAGATCGGCCTATCCTCCGCCATATATCTCAGCCTCTATTCGCCAATGAAGGAGTTATCCCGCTTTATCTATTTTAGCGTCTCCAAAGAGGCAGGCCCGTTTTTCAGCAGCGCCGGAATGGTCCAACGGCGCATGAAGGGGCTGAGAATCAGCTATTGCCGGGCGAGAGCTTCAATTCCTGGAACAGCGTGGCCGCCTTGTCCGGATGCTCGGAGAGATACCAAGCCAGGGCACCGAAGAACATTTCCAGTTGCGAGACGTATTCTTCGGCCAGGCGTGGTGCAGAGGCGCCGAACAGCCGCGCCGCCAGGCTGACGGCCCGGCTATCGGTATGCAAGATCAGGTCCATCTGATGGCGCACCGCCGGTTTACCTTTGCTATCGCTGCCTTCCTGGTAATTGAGCACCACGACAGCGCGAATGGACACAGCAGGCAGCATCGGCCCAGCTTTGACGCGTCCCTCCGCGTACCAAACGCGCTGCTTGGCGTTGCGCACAATCGTCCGCCAATGGACTTCGCCATTGTGTGTGTCTTTCCAGGCGAAGCTCCCGTCGCCGCACGTGCGAATCTCGGTGCATTTCGCGCCGAGACCGCGCCAGAGATGTACAGCCAAATCGGGATGATCGAGCAGCCAATAATAGAGGCTCGGTCGGCAGCGGAAGGCTTCCAGCGGTCCCCGGGACGACAGCGTTGGATGTTCGAGTACAAAACGCACCCGCTCGCGCAAGGACGGAGGCAGTTCTTCCAGTGGCACCGGCGCGGGAAGGAACCCCTGCTGGACAACAGGAGGAGTCGCTGGCACGGCGCCGGCCTCAGCGGGCACGACCTGGGGCCCTTCCGACATGGTTTGGGCCGCTGCGGCATTGGCTGCCGCCGCACACACCATCATCAGCAACCACCCCAACGTTTTGCGACGGCATCCCATCAGGCACCTCGCAGTGGACCCAGCCCCCGAACTTTTTCAATCGGCGCGCAGCACGTTTTAATCATCGAATGCTGATGCCGCCGGCATGAGGGATTTTGCCGCCATTTCCGCCGCGGGAGCGCCCTTGTTCTCGCGCATGGCCCAGGGCTATAATCCCGCGCCCTGGAATTGTCCAGGGGGCCTTCAGATGGGGAAAACAGAGGAGGCGCTATGGCAAGATGCGCGGTTTGGTCGCGGAAGTTGCTCGCGGCCTGGGTGCTTCTTTTTCTGTTGGGCGGCGGCATCCTAGCTTGGCGCGAACGGGCCACCCTGTTGTCCTGGTTCTACGTCTACAACCTGATCCACGCTTCCGAGAGCACCCGGCAACGCTGGGTGGGGCGAGTGGCGAACCTGGGCGAGAGGGCCCTGCCTGGCTTGTTCGACGGCTTAAAGCAAACCGATACGCTTGTCTGCGCCAATGTGCGGGCGGCTTTGGAACGGATGGCGCGCACGTGGGGTGAAGGCGATGCTCGCACCGCCGAACTTGCACTCCGTCTCGCGCGGGAGTTCGCACGTTTTAGTCCGGCGGGGCAAAAGCAAGTGCTCGACCTGGCCACCGGCTGGTTCCAGCAGGGGCGCCGTCAACCTGCGGGATCGCAAAGGGCCGCCCTGATTTCGGCGTGCGCCCGCCTTGTGGGTGAATCGGCCGCAGTCCGCGATGAGGACGTGCAGGCCCGCGCCCTGGAATTGTGCGGTTTGTTGCTCAATCAACCGGGTGAAGAACAAACCAGCAAGCCGCTCGATCCCGCTTTGAAGCTGGCCGCGGCTGCTGTGCATTCTACAGCGGCGGACAACCGCTTGCGGGCAGTGCGTTTGAGTTTGTATCCGGGCATGGCTGATCTGCTGGAACAAGTGGCAACGCTGCTGAGCGACGAGTCGCCCGAAGTCCGCCGCGCCGCCCTGGTGGCCGTCAGCCGGGCCCGCGAAGCCGTCCACGACGATCAACTCCTCCCCTGCTTGCACGACCCCGACCCAGAGGTGCGGCGGTTATGCGAACAAGCCCTTATCGCCCGTGGGCTCCGCCGCGAATATCTCGAATTGGGCCGGCTTCTCTTCGATCCGCGGCCGGCCCAGCGCTTGCAAGTCCTCGACCGTCTGCGCGAATCCACCGAACTGGACCAGGGCTTATGGCTGCGTCGTCTCAGCCACGATCCGTCTCCCTCGGTTCGCGTCGCCGCCATACGGGCCATGACGCAGCAGAGTTTTGTCGATCTCAGCGACCGTATCGATCAAATTGCTCGAGAGGACAGCAATCCGACAGTACGGCAGCTGGCCCAATATTACCTCAGCCAACCGCGCCGCAGCCCTTCCTCTGGGCCTGCACGGAAGTGAGCAGCTTTGATAACCAGCCCGCCGCACAAATTGCTCCTGGCGAGGACAAACTTGGCCGCTATCAGTCGGGGCTTTAGGCGAGCGGGGGGCGTGAACCCCCCGCTCGCCCCGGAGAAGGTTGCGTGAGCGCCCCGAGTATTTTTCTCACTCGGGGCGCTCACGCCACTTCGCTCGTTTCATTGCAAAGTCCTCGTAAACGGACTTGACGCGGAAGATCTAGCGGGGTTGGATAGTAGAAATATTGTGCCACTCGGGGAGGAGGCCCCATTCGATATGGAGCGATTGCTCGTTCGCGGGGCTTGCCCGCATGATTGTCCCGATACATGCGGCCTTGTCACGGAAGTGCAAGACGGCGAGGCCGTCTCGATCCGCGGCGATCCGGCGAACCCGGTTACGGGCGGCTGGTTGTGCGCCAAGGTCCGGCCCTATCTGCATCATGTCTATCATCCCGACCGCCTGCTCTATCCGCTGCGGCGCGTCGGCCCCAAGGGCAGCGGCCAATGGCAGCGCATAGGATGGGAAGAAGCCATCGCCGAGATTGCCGCACGGTGGAAGGCGATTATCGCCGAGTCCGGCCCGGAGGCAATCCTACCTTACTTCTACAGCGGTACGCTCGGCCTCGTGCAGATGACCGTGTCCAGCGCCCGACTGTGGAATCGGCTGGGTACGAGCCGAATGGAGCGCACCATCTGTTGTGCCGCCGCTTTTATGGCGATCCGGGCCACGCTCGGCCAATGTTGGTCGCCGCCGTACAGCGACGTCGTGCATAGCAAGCTCGTCCTTATCTGGGGCCACAACCCAGTCAGCACTGCCCCGCACTTTATGCCGTTTCTACGGCAAGCGCAGCATGCCGGCTGTCATGTCGTTGTCATCGATCCGCACCGCACGCCAACTGCGGCGGGAGCCGATTGGCACCTTGCTCCCCGCCCCGGCACAGATGGAGCGTTGGCAATGGGCTTGGCCCATGTCCTGGTCGCCGAGGGGATGCACGAACCGACGTGGCTGGAAGAACATACCGTTGGTTGGCCCTTGCTGCGCGAACGGCTGGCCGACTATCCGCCGCAACGCACGGCCAAAATCACGGGAGTGCCTGAGGAAGACATTCTCCGGCTGGCCCGGCTTTACGGGACTCGGCGGCCGGCCCTTATCAAAATCGCCGACGGCATCAATCGCAATCGCAACGGCGGACAGAACGTGCGGGCCATCTGCGCCTTGCCGGCGCTGATCGGCCAATATGGCGTTCGCGGCGGCGGCCTGGCGTACAGCACCGGCGATTATGGCAAATGGGACAGCGAGGCGATCAACCACTGGCGCGAATGTCCGCCGCCGGGGCGGAGTGTCAACATGAATCGTCTTGGTGCAGCTCTGCTCGGCGAGGTCCACAATCCGCCCCTTCGGGCCCTCTACGTCTTCGCCGCCAATCCGGTGGCCTCCACTCCCAACTCGGCCCGTATCATCCAAGGGCTGCTCCGGCCCGATCTGTTCACGGTCGTTCATGAGTTGTTTCTCACCGACACGGCTGACTATGCCGACATCGTATTGCCAGCGACATCGCAGCTGGAACAGACCGACCTGCACAAGGGCTACGGCACGACCCTACTGACCTACAATTCTCCGGCCCTCGCGCCGCGCGGCGAGTGCAAGAGCAATTGGGAGGTAATGGGGCTGCTCGCTACCGCGCTGGGCTTGCAGGAGCCGTGGCTGCACCAAAGCGCCGATGAGGTGATTGAGGAAGTGCTGCACACGTCGCCAGCGCTGCGTGGCATCACGTTGGCGCGGCTAAAAGCCGAGGGAGCGGTGCCGATCCCCTTGGACGAAGCAACGCCGTTCGCCAACGGGCGTTTCCCAACGCCCAGTGGCAAAGTAGAATTGTATTCTCAGAAGTTGGCTGACCAAGGCATCGACCCTCTCCCCGGCCGCTTCCGGGATGATGAGGACGACGGGGGATGGAGCGCTTCGGGCGGCGTCTCAGCGGCGACAACTGCTCCTGCCCGTTTACCCAGCGAGGAGGCGCTGCACCTGCTGACCCCGGCCGCGCACCATTTTGTCAGCAGCAGTTTGGCCAATCAGGCAGGCTTGCTGAAAAACGCGGGAACACCGTTTGTCGAGATCCATCCCGATGATGCGGCGCGGCGCGGCATCCGCAACGGGGATAACGTCCTCGTCTACAACGGCCGCGGCGAATGCCGTTTGCGGGCCGTCCTCACCGAGGCAACCAGGCCAGGCGTCGTCATTTCGCCCAAGGGACGCTGGGCCAAGCTCGCCGGCGGAGCCAACGTCAATTGGACCACCTCCGATGCGCTGGCCGACATGGCGGGGCAAAGTACGTTTCACAGCAATCGTGTTTGGCTTCGCCGCCTCGACTAGCCAACGGAACCGGGAAGCAACCTATGTTCGAGTGGCAGCATCTTCCCTCCTGGGTAGGCGACTTTTCTCGGAGACTGGCCGGAGCGGTGCTGATTCTGCTCCTGGGCGCGACAGCCCATCGCTTCCTGGTTGGGCCGCTGCGCCGGCTGCTGGCGCGCAGCCGGCTCGATCCGTCCCTGGCTTCCTTCCTCGTTAATTCTGTACGCACGGCCATTCTGTTGTTTGTGTTGATCGCGGTGCTTCAGCAGTTCGGCCTGGAGACGACTTCCTTGTTAACGCTACTGGGGACCGCGGGGTTGGCGGTGGCGTTATCATTGCAAGGCTCACTGGCCAACTTTGCTTCCGGCTTGATGCTCTTGGCTTTCCGCACCGTGCGCATTGGGGACGTTATCGAAGTCGGTGACGTGCGCGGCCGGGTCAGCGAGATGTTGCCGTTTCATATTGTGGTCGAAACGTTCGACAACCAACGCATCACCGTGCCCAATACCCTGCTGACCACGGGTCCGGTGCGCAATAACACGTATCTGCCAGCGCGGTGCGTGCAATGGACCCTGCCGATTCGTGCAGGCACGGACCTCAGCACTGCTAAGGCGGCGCTCCTGAGCCGCTTGCACATGGACCCGCGCATCCACAAAGGACCGCCGCCGCGGATCTATGTGCAGGAGTGGACGCCCGACAAACAAACACTGGTCGTAAGCGCGTGGACGGCCACGGCGGATTATCTCGCTGTGCAGCAGGAGTTGCTGGAAGAGCTAGGCAAGAGCGTGGAAGCGATCCAGAGTGCGGGCCGCGGTCCATGAGTGACGTGAGCAGAGCATTTTCGTTGGCTAGGCGTTTTCTAATTCTGATACTGGTACTGTTTGTCGCCGGCTTACTCACGGCGATCGGTTGGCGGCATTTCGCACCGGCGAGGTTTGACGGCCGGGTGCTGCGCTGGGGCGGCGACGCCAGCGGCGGTGCGCCGTATCTTCTCGATCGCGGCCCCGACCGGCCGATTGCCGGCTTCGAAGCAGAATTGGCCGATTATCTGGCCCAAAAACTCGGCGTTTCTTCGCGCTTTGTGCAAAAATACTGGGACATGCTGCCCCAAGATCTCGCCCGCGGCGACATCGACATGATCCTCAACGGCTACGAATGGACCCCGCAGCGCGAACGGGCGATGGCTTCGACGGCTCCTTACTACGTCTATCGTTTGCAACTCCTCGTCGCCGCCACTTCGCCGATCCGCGACTGGGCCGACTTGCGCCGCGCCCGTTCCGGCAGACGGCTGAAAATCGGCGTCCTCAGCGACTCGGCGGCTCATCGCTATGTCGAGAAAACGTACTCCGACGATGTGGAAATCGTGGCCTTGGCGGAAGAGGGGAGCACGGGCGTCATGCGCATGGTCCGCGAGGGCCAGTTGGATGCGACCGTACAGGATTTGCCAACGGCGCTGTATTACGTCCATCAGAAGCACGGCTACGAAGACCTGCGGATGGTCGGTGAGCCTATTGAGCCGGGTTATTACGTGATCTTCGTACGCCCCAATGACACCGCGTTGCGCGAGCGCTTGAACGAGGCGCTGCGCACCGCCCTGAGCGATGGTTCCCTGCGGCGTATTTACGATAAATACGGTCTGTGGAATAAGGACCAGGAAAAGCTGGCGGCGCTGGCTGCCAATTGGGCGCCGGAGGCGGGAGCAGGGCAAGGGATACTGGAACAGGCTTGGCTGCTGACACAAGCCGCTGGCGTCACGGTGCTGCTCGCCTGCCTGGCGATGCCCTTGGCCATGCTCCTCGGTTTGCTCGTCGCTATTGGTCGGCTGTACGGGCCGCGCTGGCTGGATTGGATCTTGACCGTTTATGTCGAGCTGCTGCGCGGCACGCCGGTGTTGATGCAGCTGTTCGTCATCTATTACCTGCTGGCCGGCTACGTAGACCTCAGCGCTTTCTGGGCGGGCGTGCTGGGGCTGGCAATCAACTATTCGGCTTACGAAGCGGAGAACTACCGGGCTGGTCTGCGGGCCATCCCGCGTGGCCAAATGGAGGCAGCGTTGTCTCTGGGCATGAGCAAAGCCGCAGCCCTGAGACGCATTATCGTGCCCCAGGCCGTCCGCCTGGTCATTCCGCCGGTGACGAATGATTTCATTGCCCTGTTCAAGGATACGTCGGTGTGCAGCGTCATCGCCGTCGTGGAGCTGACCAGCCGTTATCGCACGCTGATGGTGAATGATCCCCATTATCGATTGCAATTGGGGCTGATAACCGCACTGTTGTATTTGCTGATGAGTTATCCACTCTCGTTGCTGGCACGACGGCTGGAGCGCCAGCGGACATAACATAAGAGTCGGTGGATAAAACTTTCTCTCCCCAAAGGGGAGGACAAAGGCCGCTGGTCTCAAGAAGCCCTCCCTACCTTAGCAACTCCGCATCGCTGCCCGATATGTGCGGCTGTTTATCGCCGAGCCTTTCTGCCACTTGCTCGATTTCGGCGCTCAGTCGATTTGTTTCCTGCACTACGGAAAACGGCTCGTCCTTGCTGCGTTGGCTAAGACCGCGGGCCAAAGCGGCGATTTCGCCCAAACGCGCCTCCAGATCGGCTCGGTGCTTCTGGCGGACCTGTTTCCACACCGCGGACAGGGACGCGCGGAAGCGGTCAATGGCGGCGCGGGCTTCATCTGTCAGGGAAGGGCCTGGACGCAGGAGGCGCGGCGACGTTTCGCTTAGCAGTTGTGCCAGGTAGCCGCGGTACTTTTCCAGGTTGTCCTTGCATTCGTGATACAGCGTCGGATTGCGCTCCTCGTAGGCTTGTTCGGCGTAACGCTGCTGCGCACGGATGTGGTCGCACAGTTCATCGAGGTCGCGGCCGGTCTTGTCGGCGACTTCGGCGGCTAGGTTCAGGCAGCGTTGCACCAGCTGAGCGAATCGCGGCCAGGGCGGATCGAGCATGGGGCTGCGGTCCTTACGAGCCGCAAGCGATGGGGAAGCGCCGGCGCTTCCCCTTGCGGAGGGGGCCGTCTTCTCATGGGCGCGGCCCGGACGCTGTACCACGACCACGACACGCGCTATCTCCCGCCCCACGCCGTCGCAGACGCTGAACTCCAGAGGATTGTCTAGCTCCGGCTGCAACTCCACTTCTTGGGCGAAGGAGCCGTTTGCATTGAGAAACGCTTCCTCCGTCAATCCGGTGGCCAGCGAACGGATGCGTACAGAACTGCCCTCCAAGGCGACATGGGCAGACTCCAGGCGGACGAAGCCGGTCGCCGAATACACCCGGTCCGCCGAGCAGAGCGGACTGGTCAGGTGCAATTCCACACCGGGAAAGAGATAGCTCGTACCAGGAAACGGAAGGGATTGCGGTTGCATGAGAGAGATTCTGTTGGGACTAGGGTAGCAAAAAGGGAAACCCGCGGCCGGGCTGGATCGGAAAGGTTTGATCTGAGGTTGCTGAGGGGTGCATTCCAACCCGGCTTGCTCGCAAGCCGCAACCGCCGTATTCGCCGAAATCCAGCCCGGCAACGGGCCCCACGAAAACCATGTGGACGTTTCGACTGCTACACCTCCTTGTCCAAACTTGGTCCAGAGCCTGCTTGACACGAGACCGGATCGGTAATCGCTAGCGAGTTTTTGGGGGGAGGATGGTCCCTTCTCCCCAGTCCGTATGTATCGAAATCCCCTCGCGCAAACAGCCTCGTTGTTGCCCACCCTGCGGCCCCGTTTTTCTGTCGACGGCCGGTTCCGCACCGTCCGTCTTCCGCAGGGCTTCTGGACCTACAGGCCGCAAGAGAAAGAGAAGGGACGGCCCATAGGCCAAATCGAATGGAGAGGTCTTTGCTATCTCCTTATGGTATATCCCCGTCGCCGCCTTCTGTCAATCATGGAAGCGGTCTGCCGCTAGATTGGGGCGAGCGGGGTAGCGTCAGCGCCCCGAGGGCGTTGGCGCACCTCCGCGCCCGAATTCGGTTCCTCTTTTTACTGCGTCATTGCTGTCCCAGTGCCGGGTCCAGCTCGAGGGCCTTTTTTTGATCGGCTTCGGCGTGTTGGTAATCGCCTTGGCGAGCGTAGGCCAGACAGCGGTTCCAGTAGGCCAACGCCAGGTGCGGGTCCAACTCGATGGCCCGGCTGCAATCGGCGATAGCTTGGCTGTAGTTGCCTTTGTGGAGATAAACAGCGCCGCGGTAAACGTAGACGATCGCCAGGCGCGGCTCTTGCTCGATCGCCTGGTTGAAATCTTGCAGCGCCTTTTCGACCTCCCCTAAGCGGAGATAGGCCAGACCACGGTTGCCGTACACGAACGTCAGTTTGGGATCGTGGCGCAGCGCCTCCGTGGCGTCTTCAATCGCCGCCAGATCGTCGCCCTTGTTGAAGAAAGCGGTGCCGCGCAGAGCATAGGCCCGCGCCATCCCTGGATTGAGGTGCAAGGCGTGGCTGCAATCGGCGATAGCACCGGCGCTGTCGCCTGTGGCGAGGAAAGCAGCGGCGCGATTGAGATACGCCATGGCCAGCGTGGGATCATGGACTATGGCCTGGCTGCAATCGGCGATAGCGCGATGGAATTCCCCCTTGTTGAAATAGGCGGCCCCGCGATTGGCGAAAGCCAATGCCGACCCTCCATCCAATTCCAGCGCCCGCGTGCAATCGGCGATGGCCTGGTCAAGGTCGCCTTTATTGAGATGGGCCGCCCCACGGTTGGCGAAGGCCAGCGACGATTGCGGATCCAGCTCGATAGCGCGCGCGCAATCGGCAATGGCGTGGTCCAACTCGCCCTGGTTGAGATAGGCCCCAGCGCGATTGGCATAGGCGAGCACCAGTTGCGGATCAAGTTCAAGGGCCCGGTTGCAATCGGCAATGGCTTGCTCCATTTCACCCTTATTGAAGTAGACCGAGGCGCGATTAGCATAAGCCGGGGCGAAAGCGGGATCGAGACGGATCGCCTCAGTGTATTCGTCCAGAGCGCGGTCGTACTCTTGGCGATGAAAATAGGCCAAACCCTGATTGAAATGCTGATCGCGCTTTTTGTGATGCTGTCCCTGGACGATGCCGAGCACCATGCCGGTGCAGACCGTGAAGGCGAGGACCGATCCGGCGACGACTTGCCATCTCCCGCGGTGCTGGAATTTGTGGAACGGATGCAGGAACTGACCCAAAAAGTCCTCCGGGAAGTCGCTTTCGCCGGCGCCGAACTGCTCCGGCAGCTTGCCGGGCGGCATGTAAAACGTGCCGCAGAGCAGGTCGAGAAAGGGAAAGGTGGAGGCGAAATTCTTATTGAGACCTTCTTTCTCCGTCGTATGGTGCCAGCGGTGAAACACCGGGCTGGCGAAGACATAGCGCAACGGCCCGAACGTCCAGTTCAGGTTGGCATGCGTCATAGCGGAGTAGATAAGGTTGAACGGCGCCAAGAGGACCAACGCCTCGGCCGAGAAGCCCATGAGCAGCACCACCACGTCAGCGACAGTAAAGGCCAACAAATGGTTGATGGGATGGAAGCGGGCCGTAGACATCCAGTCGAGTACAGTGGGCGAGTGATGGATGGCGTGATATTTCCAGCCCAGGCGTGTGTGAAAGAGACGGTGAATCCCATAGAGCAGAACGTCCTGAATCAGCAAAATCAAGATGGCTTGCAGCCATAACGGCAGCTGCTTGACCGGCAAAGGTTGCGGCCCCGCGCCGCCGAAGAGAAGGCGGATGCCGGCCCACAAAAGCAAGGCGCGGCCCAGGCGCATGAGCAGCGGCATGAAGAACCAATAGATAAGGTCCGTAGCCGCGCCGCGCAGATTTTTCCACCAGTACATGCCGCGATTGCACGGCATCAGCCAGGCCAGCACGCCGAAGGCCAACGACAGACCGGTGACCCAGGCCAGGGTGTGCAGCCAAAAATCTCCGATGTCGGCGATCCAATCCATGTCTTGGGTTCCCTAACCTAATGAACCGCCAAGCGGTGGAGATTGACACAACCGGGGGCGAGCGGGGGTGTCAACCCCCCGGTAGCACAACCGGGGGCGAGCGGGGGGTGTGAACCCCCCGGTTGTTCTACCGGGGGGGTCACACCCCCCGCTCGCCAGTTCTACCGGGGGGGGCACACCCCCCGCTCGCCAGTTCTACCGGGGGGGGCACACCCCCCGCTCGCCAAGGCGCCTGGGCGGTCCCACGGGGCCGTGCCTATTTACGCCGCGTGTTTGCGGGCGGCAGCCTCAGCGAACACAGCCAACATTTGTCGATAATGATGCTCGAACGTCCATTGGGCTGCGGTTCGGCGTGCCGCCTGAGCACAGGCGGCACGCCGCGCGGGATCGAGCAGCTGCTTCAATGCTCCGGCCAACTGCTCGAGATTGTGCGGATCATCAATCACAAAACCCTCGCGTGGCGGGTGCATGACTTCGGCAGCGCCGTTGTAGCGCGTGGTGATGACCGGCAAGCCGCAGGCCAGCGCTTCCAACACGACTAAAGAACACGGATCATAGAACGTCGGATGCACGAAGAAATCAGCGGCGAAATAGCCGTTGCGCATGTCGGGACAATAGCCGATGAAACGGACACGCTCGGCGATGTTCAACCGCCGCGCCAGCCGCTCGAAAGCAGCCGTATCAGGGCTGCCGGCCACCAGCAGACGGAACGGTGACTCGGCCGGCAACAGGGCTACGGCGCGAAGCAGCGGCTCCAGCCCCTTCAGACGGTAATTCATGCCGGCGAACAGGGCGACTGTATGTTCGGGTGCCAAGCCCCACTGTTGCCGCCATTCCAGACGGCGGCGCGGCCGATCGCGCTCGTCGAAACGATCTAGGGAAATGGCGATGCGGACCATGCGCAAATTAGCCGAATCCAGATGATAATACTCCTCAAAATGACGACGGACCATTTCGCTGATGGCGACAATAAGCGACGGCTGGCGATACTGATAGCGGTCCAGGGCCAAATAAGAACAATACGAGGGGTCGATCCAGCGAAGCCAGCCGGCCAAGCGGCGCATCAGGGGACGGCGATATTTCAGGAGATTGTGGGCGACAGTGGCAGCGTACAAGCCGCCCTGCGGATAAAGCACATCCAGACCGGGAATTTTATCGAAGCCAACCGTGACATGGTGATTTGCGGAAGCCAGGGCGCGGCGGCAAGCCGCGGCGAAGGCCCAGGGGCGGAGAAAACGCGGTACCCGCGGGACACGGATGCGATGAAGGGTCAGGGCCGCCGGCAGGGCCGATTCGTCCCAGCGCCGCGCGTACAGGTGAACGTCGTGGCCGTCAGCCGTCAAGCGCCGCGCCAGGTCGGCGATATAGGTTTCACAGCCGCCGCGACTGGGCAACACACTCTCATGACAGAAGGCGAGATTCATATTGGGGACGGCTATCTCCAATGTACGGCCAAAGGTCAAGGGCATTTTGACGGCGGGCGTTGTGGCGGCGATAGCGCCGCCAGCGATACAGGATGAACCAGCGCATCCAGCTGCAACGCGGCCGGTGCGGCCCAACGCCGCGATAGGCCCGCCAGAAAGCCAAACGATCGCGTACCTCCACACCGATAATGCCGGACGAATAGAGTAGTTCGGCGAGGTCTTTTGTCTTCCATATTGGCCACGTCAGCGGGTGATACTTCAGCCGGTGCAAATCGATCAGATAGAGCCGGCCGCGCCAGCCCTCAGCCGGCACGCCGCGCGTGTCGTGATCGGCGAGGAAGAAGTGGCACAGGTACAGGTCTTTGTGGAAACAACGGCGGTCATGGAGCATGCGTGTCAGCCGGGCCATTTCGGCGGCGAGGCCGCGCTTCCAGCGCCGAAACGACTGCGCGTCCTGGCGAAGAGCGGCAAGCGGGATCGCTTCTTGCAACGACACCATGCCGGCCAACTCCTCCACGGCCAGGCAGCTGCGGAGCCGACCCCAAGGCCCAACGTACTCGGCGACGGCGACGGTGTGGGGAACAGGTATGCCGCGTCGCCGTGCCCATTCCAGTTGCCGCCATTCTCGCCAGGCCGGCGACCAATTTCGCTGTGGCCACAACGTCGCCAGCCAGCCTCGCCACCACGGCGCCTCATAATGCCGCTTCAAATACACCGCCAAGCGCTGCGGCCGGTCTTCGGCCAGACTGCGGAGGACCCAGCGGCCAGTCGAGCGGCCTTGCTTGGCGTGGAAGCGATCGGTAAGGGCCACGTCCATGATACGCTCGGTCCAATCCGCCCCGGCGAAGCGCGGCCAATCTGGACGCTGGCGCCAGCGGCGCACTCCCCACAGCAAACGCCGCCAGAACGACTCGCCTTCGGGAGGGAATTGTTTGATCGGCTGAGTTACCGGCCGGCTTACGCCGACAGGCGGAGATTGCACCAGCCGACCGACGCCTACCGTTCGCCGTTCGCCTTCTGACCCACGATAGCCGGCGCGGAAACGACCGAGATCGCTGCGGCTGCAACCGGCGGATCGGAGCACTTGTTGCATTCGCTGGAGATCACGGACCTCGCGCCGCGGCTGTCGGCGTCGGCGCGGCGTTACGTTGTCCACGGAGGCGAGAATGACATCGAACCGGCCTTGGGCCTGATGCACAGCCAAGCCACAACCAGCAGGGCCGAAGCCGAGATAGCAGCCGGCCTCGTGCAAACGCCGCAGCAAGGCCCCCGCTTGGCGAAGCACGCCCCAGCGCCGCTTTAGCGCTGCCGGTTGGGTTCGGCGGCGCGCTCGATAAGCTAACCATGCCTCCAAGCTGCACGTCGGGGCAAGCGGCTCGGTGAGAAGAAAAGAGGTGACGCGCCCGTCGTTTTGGCAGCGTTGGCCCAAGGCGAGTACCTGGGGTGCGGTGATGCCGTGGCGCTGCAAACGCAAGAGCAACGCCGCTTGCCGCTGTTCCGGCGACATGGGAGAACGCCGTGAACGGGGCCATCTTAGGCGGGACGATCGCGGTTGCGTGCGCTGTACCAAAAGAGTACGAGTGGCATCCGGTAAAGCCGGCCAGCACCGCCGCCAGGAAGGCGCTGCCGTATCTGCGGTGCAGTAAGGCCCAAGCAAGTCCGGCGCTTGTTCACCGCACCGCTGTTGCAGCAGAGGCGTGACGCATAACGTCTCGCCGGCCAGGCAGATCCACGCCTGTGGCGGGGCCGGCGGCTGGCGCTTCTCACGGACATGCCGTCGTCTCAGCAGGCGCCGCGCCTGCGCCTCAATTGCTTGCACCGCGGTCTGCCACGAAACGCCGAGTGGAGGACTGCTGCGCCAATATGTCCGCAGAAAGAGCAACCGTTCTGCCGGACTGGCCAAGGCGTCGTCTACGGTGGCGTGCAGAGCAGCAAGGCCGCGGCAGCGGGCGCGCCAGGACAGCGCTTGCCGCAAACCAGCCCGTTGCCAATCGAGGAGATGAATCGCGTCATTGCCGCAGTCGAGGAATAGGTGATGAGCGTAGAGGTCGGGATGATGGAAGCCCGCCGTGTGCAGACGGGCCAGGGCGGCGCCCAGTCGCCGCGCGATGCGCCGCCGTTGTTTCGGCTGCTTTTGCGCCACCAGGACGGTCCGCAGCTCCACACCCGGCACCTCCCGCACCAGCAGAAAAGCACGGCCCTGGCCGTCCTCGCCCGCCGCCAACCACTCTGGGCCAGGCAACCCTTCACGTTCCAGCGCTTGCAGTATCCGTACCTCGCGCAGCGAGCGCGATACCAAACCGAAGCCGGCCACAGCATTGCCCACACGGGTCCGCCAAGTGATACGCTGTTCCCGTTTGAGAAAAGCACTCCACGACTCGCCGTTCATCGTCAGCGTGATGCGGGCCACGTTTCGATCCGGATGTCCGCTGACGATATGCGGCGTTTCGCCGGGCAGGGCCAGAAAATCTGCTGCTTTCGTGACGCCCATCTGACGGAAAAAGGACCGATAGCGAGGCGAAATTTCGAGAAAGCCTTCCTGGCGGCGCAAACGGGCGCGGACCATAGACCGCCTCACCACCAGGCAGATCGCCGTCAGCAAAACCAAAGCAGAGGGAATTAGGGTCATAGACCGGCCCTTTTTAGTGCAGCAATTCCTCGGCGGCCCTGTACACTTCCTCAGGCGTCAACTGCAACATACAGCGGTGATCCAGCGGGCAGACGCGGAGCTGGCACGGCCCACATTCCACCCGCTTTTGCAGATGCACAGCGCGGGGATGATACGTCTCGGTCCATTCGATGTGCGTCGGCCCGAACAGCGTGACCACCGGACGATCAAAAGCAGCGGCGAAGTGGCGCGGCCCACTATCGGTCGTTACCAGCAGATCGGCGCGGCGCACGCACGCCTTGGTCAACCCGATCGACAGAGGCGGACCTTGCGGCGCGGTGGGAGCGGTCAGGTCGGCGAGCGCATAGACATGAGGATGGTCCGCTAGTTTGGCAATGGCGCGCGCCAGCTGGCGTTCGTTAGGTCCGCACAGCACGAGGACGCCGCTGCCGCGTTCTCCAGCGAGGCGGCGGGCCAAGTCTGCAAAGTAGGCCGACGGCCAGTGTTTGGCCGCGCCAAACGCCGCCCCCGGATTAAGACATACAACCTCGGAATAGTCCTCGAAATGCGCTTGTTCCCATACCTGATCGGCAGCCCGCTCGTCGGCGCTGGTCGTAAACAACTCCATGAGATAGCCTGGCCGCGGGCAACCGGCCTTTTCGGCGAGCAGATTGTAGGCGTCGAGGACGGGGCTGGGTTTGCGTTGGCCGAATTCGTCGCGCACCGGCTGTAATGCCTCGGTCAGCAGTAAGGAACGGCCATAGCGCGCATAGCCGATGCGCCGCTGGCAGCCGCCTAGCCACGCCGTCAACGCGGAGCGGAAGGTGTTGGCGAACAATACAACCAGGTCGATGTGCCGCTGGCGCAATTGCCGGGCCACAGCCAGCACTCCCTGCGACCACGGCCCGCCGTTGAAAAAAACAACGTCGTCGAACCAGTCGCCGCCCGCAAACACGTCCGCGACATACGGCTTCATGACACCGATCAGCCGAGCTTTGGCATAATGGCTGCGCAGCGCCCGCAGCGCTGGCGTCGCCATCACCGCGTCTCCGATCCAGTTGGGCAAGAAAGCCGCGATATTCATGTCAAAACCAAGAGGGACCAGGGGCGAGGGAAGAGGCCGTTTTTCCTTGCTCCTCGCCCTTCTCATTACGCTGCGTGTTCCAGCGCCAGCGACGTGGGGCGCCGCGCCGCCAGCTTGCACGCCACCGCCGCGTGCAGGAGCGGCAGCAGAATCTCGTGATGACCTGTTAGCTCGATGCCTTCGTCCGCTGGACGGCGCAGGACATTCACTGTACTGCGATAATGCGACTCCTTGTCTACGTTGACTGTTACCAAACCCTCAAGATTGTGCCCGAAGTTACGGACCACACTGACGGCCTTGAGGAACACTTCCGGCAGGACCACGGCGCTGCCGAGGTTCATCCACACGCCCTTGTTCATGCCGGCGACGACACTGCACAAGCGGCGGAAATCGAGCATTGACGCTTCGCCCAAGGCCGCGCCCGAAACATGCGGATGCATGTGGACGATGTCGGTGCCCAGAGCGACGTGGATGGTGCAGGGAATGCCGGCGCGATAGGCCGCCAAGACCAGACTGCCGTCCGCGTAAGGGCAATGTTGTTGTTCCATGTAGCGGCCCAGGGCGGCGCCGAGGCCGAGGTCGTTCTCAGCGCCGGCGCGAGCGGCGACGGCAAAGGCATCGGCGGTCTCGCGGGCCATGCCGAACTTGCCGGCATGCAGGCTGGCTGCCACGTCTTCGCTGGTCTTGCCAGCCAGCGCCAACTCGAAATCATGGATTGCCGCCGCGCCGTTCATGGCCACAGCCTTGACCACGCCCCGATCGATCCAGTCGATCAGATACGGAGCGCAGCCGGTCTTGATGACGTGGCCGCCCAACGCGATAACCACGGTGTGGCCGTTCTCGTAAGCGCGGCAGAGATGATCGCGCACGCCTCGCAGGGCGTTACCGGCCAACTGACGCGGCAGACTTTCGAGCCAATCGGCGACAGTGGCATTGGCTGGCATCGGCTGGCCAAGGTCTTCTATGAAGACCTTCGAGGGGCGCGAGTCAAGGTCGTAGGTCTTCAAGCCATTCAGATCGAACGGTTTCATAATCTTCTCTGCTCTCGGGTTTAACGGCGATACCGACCGGCTCACGTCGGCCGCTCGCCACTAATAGCGGACCGCAACCATCCCTCCAGGACATCCTGGCCGGACTCGACGCACAACCGAATCCGCAGCCACCACAATGGCCGCTCCCCCAGGTGGGACAGCCGCAGTTTCACTGCATCCTTTTGCGTGGTCAGGATTCGGGCGCCGGCGGACAAACGGCAGGCCCAGCGCTGTAGGTCCTCCACATCCGTGCGGCCATAGGCGTGATGGTCGGGGTAGACGCGGAAATCTTCCAGGCGCGCGCCGAGGTCGAGCAACGATCGGCGAAACGCTTCGGGATTGCCGATGCCGCAGAAAGCTGCCGCCGGCCCCTCGCGGAGCAACTCCAGCGATGCACTCGCGCCGTCGCTGTTGCTTAACTCCACGGGGCGATGCGTCGTTTCCACAACGGGCTTGTGCGGGGCAATCCGCTCAAGGGTCCGGCGCAATCGTTCACACTGTTCGGCCGGCGCCTGGTCGCAGCGCGTTAGTACCAACACATCGGCGCGCTGCAAGCTGCTGGGCGGCTCGCGCAGCAGGCCGCGGGGCAGCAGATAGCCATGTCCCCACGGTGCGGTGGCATCCATTAGCACCAGATCGACATCGCGCGCCAGGCGGCGATGTTGAAAGCCATCGTCAAGTACCAGCACTTCGCTTTGCCACTCCGCAAGGGCCCTCCACGCCAGGGCAACGCGGTCGGCCCCTTGCAGGTGCGGCACATCGGGCAGGTTTTCCTCCAACACCCGCGCCTCGTCATTGCGACCATCTGCGCTGCCGTAGCCGCGGCTGAGGATGGCCACGCGGCGTCCCAAATTGCGATAAAAGCGAGCGATATACTCGACACAGGGCGTCTTGCCCGTGCCGCCGACCGTCAGATTGCCAATGCTGACGACTACCGCCGGCACCTGTTCGCTCCGGAGCCAGCCGCGCCGATAGGCGGTGTTCCGCAACCGCACAGCCCATCCATACGGCACACTAGCAACACGCAAACCGAGACGCTCCAACGCCGGACCCAAGCCGCGCGCTTCGCCGGAGAGCAGACGCAGGTAGTGACAGCGTGGACCGCTGCTCCGGCCCCCGGCCGAGGGAGGGACAACACAGCTTGGAACGCAAGAAGCGAGCAATCGGGTTCCATCCCTCTGGAAATTTCACGGCATGAACCGAGGGACATGTCCTTATGTCCCTTCATTCCCACCGGCGAGCGCCATCGAAAAGAGCGAGCACCCTTCGCTGCGGCCCGCCAAGCGATCGGTGTTATAATCGGACTGTCTCTGTAGTGTCAACCGCGATCCGAGCTTGTTGACGCTTAGGTATTTTGTCGCTATGGTAATACTTCCGTCGAAGCGGAGCGCTAATTTCACCGCGATAGGAGGACAGAAGTAGACTATGGTTCGTAAGAAGCTCGGACGAGGCAGGAAAAACCGCTGCCGGTTTTGCACTAAAGAAGGATGCCCGCGGCCCGCTTTCGTAGATTACAAGGATGTGCAAACTCTTAAAAAGCTCTGCACCACCCAAGGCAAGCTGTTCAGCCGCAAGCGCAGCGGCAACTGCGCTGCTTTCCAGCGCGCCGTCAAGGATGCGATCAAGCGCGCGCGCTTCATGGCGCTGATGCCCTATGTCGGCGAATGAGTTGTCTTCCTCAGCGCGAAACGTAAGCGAGAAGACGAGATTCAGGGAAGCAACCCTCGCGCTGCGTTAAAATAGAGCAACAGTGTAGCCATGTCGGCCAGCGTCAGGGCGAGAGGGCCAGCAGCGACGCGCGGATCAAGCCGTAATAACCGCAGCAGATGCGGCACGGCCAACCCAAGCAGGGCCGCAGCTGCCATACCTCCGGCGATGCCGTTGACCAAACAGGCGATCACTCGCCCTTGGCCCAGAAACAAAAAGGCCGCCAGGCCGATAATCAGGGCGCTGCTTCCGCCCAGAAGCAAGCCCGTCACCAATTCCCGCCCCAAGCGCGGCATCAGCGCCGCCCAGGTCGGCGGCCGGCTGTGCAGTCCCTCCAGCGTCAAACTGACCGACTGAATGCAGACGCTCTCGGCCAAGGCCAACACCACGGGAATGAACAGGGCCAGGGCCGCATTGCCCCAGGCCAACTCGCGCTGATAGGCTATGGAAAGCAAGGCGGCCACGATTCCACCTCCCATATTGCAAAGCAGCCAGGGAAAACGGGAGCGGAACCCCCGAAAGGGATTCCCTTGCTGGGCGTCGCTTAACTGCACGCCGATAAGCTGGAATAGTTGGTCCCGGCTTTCACGCCGTTCGAGGTCGCTCATCTCCTGGGTGTAAAGATCCACGTCCACGACACCGAGCAAATGGCGCTCCTCATCCACTACTGGGAAGGCAAGAAGATGATGCTGAATGAAAAATTCGCACGCTTCCAAGACCGTGGCCGAATGCGGCAGCGCAATGACGCGCGTAATCATGATGCGCTCCAGCGGCGTCTCCACCGGACTCAGCAACAAACGGCGCGTCGGCAGTACCCCGACAAGACGCTTGTCCCGATCTACCACGTAGAAATAGATAATCCGCTCCCCCGGCGGGTTTTGGCGCAGCCATTCCAGTGCCTCCCCGACAGTCTTCTCGACATACAGCCAGGTGCAGTCCTTGCGCATGTGTTTCGTGATGGGATCATTCAGCTCGTGTTGGTGACACCCTTTCGTCATGCTAGTTTCTCCTTTGGCAGCAGGGACCGTTCTCTTTCCCTCTCGCCTAAACTTATTTAGGATAGCGGCAGCCGCCGGCAATTGCGGTGGCTGCTCAGGTAGGGTTCGGGTGACGGCAGGCTCGTTGTAGGGGCGTGCCGCTCGACTCGACTTAGGGAGTCGATCTCATGCTGACGCTGAAACTTCCCGATGGCTCGGTTCGTCAAGTCCCCGAAGGCACACGACCGCGCGAGGTCGCTGCTTCGCTCGGCAAGCGCTTGGCCCAAGCCGCCATTGCCGCCAAGGTCAACGACAAGGTTGTCGATCTCGACAGCGAGCTGCGTGACGGCAACGGCGAACTATCTTTCCAGGTCCTCACCGACAAGGACAAGGAAGCGCTGGCCGTACTGCGACACAGTTGCGCGCACATCATGGCCCGCGCCGTGCTGCGGCTGTTTCCCGGTGCGCAGTTGGCCTTCGGACCGGCGTTGGAAAACGGCTTCTATTACGATATCGATTCGCCAACGCCGATCCGCGAGGAAGATTTGCCGCGCATTGAGGAAGAGATGCGTAAAATCATCGCTGCGGCTGAGCCGTTTGAACGCTTCGAGCGCCCCACCTCCGAGGCCCGCGAACTGGTGCGCGACCTCGGCCAAGGTTACAAAGTCGAGCATATCGACGATGATTTGAAGCAATATCCGACCCTGAGCTTTTACCGCCAAGGCGAATTCATCGACCTGTGTCGCGGCCCCCATGTTCCCCACGCTGGTAAGGTCGGCGCGTTCAAGCTCCTCTCCATCGCTGGCGCCTACTGGAAAAACGACGCCAGCCGTAAACAACTCCAGCGTCTGTACGGCACCGCCTTCTTCAACCAGAAAGACCTCGATGCCTACTTGCATCAGCTCGAAGAAGCCAAGAAGCGCGATCACCGCGTCCTCGGCAAGCAACTGAAGCTGTTCACCATCAGCCCGGCGGTCGGCAGCGGCCTGATTTTGTGGATGCCCAAGGGGGCGACCGTACGCGGCATCCTGGAGGGGTTTATCAAGGAGGAATTGCTGAAGCGCGGCTATCAGCCGGTATACACTCCGCACATCGGCCGGCTGGAGTTGTATCGCACCAGCGGCCATTTCCCCTACTATCGCGATGCTCAATATCCGCCTCTCTTTCTGCACCAACTGGGCCAGACGGTTGATACCTGGCTGGCGCTCCTGGAATCGGACCAGCTGAGTGAACAAGCCGAAGCCGCCTTCCTCAAGCTCTTGGAAGAAGCCGGAAAGACGATGACCGACGTCCCCGGCGAGCCCGCGGCGACGCTGGGGCGCTATGCCGCAGCCGGCAAAGACAAGGCGAAAAAAGCCGAGGCACTCCAAGCTTGGCTGGGCCGCCAGGAAGGGTATCTGGTCAAGCCGATGAACTGCCCGCATCACATTCAGATTTACAAGGCCGAGCCGCACAGCTATCGCGATCTGCCGGTGCGCCTTGCCGAGTTTGGTACCGTTTATCGCTTCGAGCAGACCGGCGAGTTGGCGGGGATGACCCGTGTACGCGGCTTCACCCAAGACGACGCCCATCTGTTCGTCACTCCCGAACAAATCGAGGAAGAGTTTAGCGCCAATCTCGATCTCGTTTTGTTCGTGCTGTCCAGTCTGGGTCTGAACGATTACCGCGTCCGTGTCGGTCTGCGCGATCCGCAAAGCGACAAATACGTCGGCAAGGCCGAGAATTGGGAAAAGGCGGAGCAAACCCTTCTTTCCCTGGTCCAATCGCGCGGCATGAATTTCAGCGCCGAGAAGGGCGAAGCAGCGTTCTATGGGCCGAAGATCGATTTCGTAGTGCGCGACTGCATCGGCCGCGAATGGCAGCTCGGCACTGTCCAACTCGATTACAACTTACCGGAGCGTTTTGATCTGGAATACATCGGCAAAGACAACGCACCGCATCGGCCGGTGATGATTCATCGTGCTCCGTTCGGTTCCTTGGAGCGCTTCGTGGGCATCCTCATCGAACACTTCGCCGGCGCGTTTCCGTTGTGGCTGGCCCCCGAACAGGTGCGCGTCATTCCGGTCAGTGAGCGTTTTCGGGAATATGGTCAGCGCATCGAAAACGAGTTGCGTTCCCACGGTTTCCGCGTTGCTGGCGATTATCGTCCGGAAAAGATCGGCTACAAGATCCGCGAGGCGCAGCTGGAGAAAGTCCCTTACATGCTGATTGTTGGCGAGAAAGAGCAAAGCGCCGGTACAATATCGGTGCGCGACCGTGTGGACGGCGACCTTGGCGCCATGAGCATCGCCGAATTGGTGAAACGACTCCACGACGAAGTGAAGGAGCGACGCATTCGCCAAGTCAGCACCGCCAGCGCCGGCTTGTCCGAGCGCGGCGCCCAGTTTGCGGATTGAGACAGCCGCCGTGCGGCCCCCTATTTCTGCGGCACCCAAGACTTCTTGGGGCTGGAAGAAGGGTGGTCTCCGTTGGAAATCAGCATGTTAACGAAGGCCGATCAGCTTCTCGAACTCGTCTTCGGTCAGCACTTTGATGCCGAGTTGGCGTGCTTTGTCGAGCTTGCTGCCGGGGTCGTCGCCGGCGATGACGTAATCGGTCTTCTTGGAGACGCTGCTGGCAGCTTTGCCGCCGTATTGGGCGATCAGGTCCTCAATCTGTTTGCGGCTGTAGTTTTGCAAGGTGCCGGTGACGACTATGGTTTTGCCAGCGAGTGGGCCGCTCGTCGCTTTCGGTTTAACATCCTCGGTCATTTTCACGCCGGCGTCACGGAGATCTTGGATGATTTTGCGGCCGGGACCGTGGAGGAAGTTGTAGACGCTTTCGGCTCGGCGAGGGCCGAAACCCTTGACGGCGGCGATCTGTTCCTTCGAGGCGGCCAAGAGGGCATCGATGCTGGGAAACTCTTGCGCGAGCAGGGCGGCCATCGCGTCGCCGACGCCGTAGATGCTCAGGCCGGCCAGTAAGCGGGCCAGACCGCGGTTTTTGCTGGCCTCGATGGCGTCCAACAGGTTCTGCGCCGACAGTTCGCCCATGCGCTCCAGGCCCATCAGCTGCTCTTTTTTAAGATAATACAGATCGGCTACTGTTTTAACCAGACCGCTGGCGACGAGTTGTTCGGCCAGTTTTTCGCCGAGGCCCTCGATGTCCATGCGTTCGCGCTTGGCGAACGACTCGATACGGCTTTGCAATTGAGCGGGACAAGTCGCCGTGGCCGTGCAGCGCGGCGACGGCGCATCGTTCTCGCGCACCACTGGAGCGCCGCAGACCGGGCATTGCGTGGGAAAATGGAAGATTTTTTCCGTTCCCTTACGGGCCTCATGCAAGGCTTTGACCACGTAGGGAATGATCTCGCCGCGCTTGACAACGATGACGCTGTCGCCGACGCGAATGTCTTTCCGCTCGATTTGGGCGGCATTGTGCAAGGTGGCCCGCGACACGGTGGTGCCGCACAGCTGCACCGGCGGATCGAAGAGGGCCACCGGCGTCAAGGTGCCGTCTTTGCCGACATCAACCTGGATTTCGCGGATCTTGGTAATCGCTTGCTCCGCTTCAAACTTATACGCTATCGCCCAGCGTGGCTCCTTGTTAGTGGCGCCGAGCCGTTGCTGCTGCTCGAAATCGTTGACTTTGATGACCAGGCCGTCCGTCTCATAGGGCAGGTCGAAGCGCTTCTCGGCCCAGCTGTCGCAGTAAGCGATGACTTCTTCGATGTTGTCGAACGCGCGGATTTCGGGATTTACGGGAAAGCCGTAGCGCCGCAGCAGTTCCAGCGCCTCCAGTTGCGACGAGATGGCGAGGCCCTCGACGTAGCCGACGGCATAGGCGAACAGCCGCAGGCGGCGTTTGGCGGTGATGCGCGAGTCGAGCTGCTTAAGCGAGCCGGCCGTCAGGTTGCGCGGATTGGCGTAGGGTGATTCGCCGCGGGCGGCGACCTCTTCGTTGAGGCGGGCGAAGTCGGCCTTGGACATGTACACTTCGCCGCGCGCCTCGAAAAGCGGAGGCGGTTTATCGGTACGCAGCCGCAGCGGCACCCCGCGGACGGTCTTGAGGTTTTCGGTGATGTCGTCGCCGACTTTGCCGTTGCCGCGCGTCGCCCCCAAGGTCAGCAAACCGTCAGTGTACATCAGCGATACGGCCACGCCGTCGATCTTCAATTCGACCACATATCTGACAGGTTGGTTGCCCAGTGTTTTGCGGACGCGGGCATCGAATTCGCGCAGCTCGGCGGCGCTAAACGCCTTGCCGATCGACAACATCGGCACCCGATGCGGCACCGTCTTGAAGCCGGCAATCGGCTGACCGCCGACGCGCTGCGTGGGACTGTCAGGGGTCCGCAACTCCGGATGGGCCGCCTCCAACTCCTCTAATTCCTTCAGGAGCAGGTCGAACTCTTTATCAGAAATCTCAGGCCTGTTTTCGACGTAGTAGAGGTAATTGTGGTGATCGATGAGGCGTCGCAGCTCAGCAGCGCGTTGCGCGAGTTTGGACATAACACACCAGAATTAGGAAGACGGTTTTCCCTTTTGCATGGGTGGAATTGTCGCCTGGTCGCGCGGCTTTTGCAAGGTCCGTAGGCGATCGACGGCCATGCTGGCGATGCTGAGGATGACGACGGCGCCGACTTCGTAGAGCAGCCAACGCCAGCCGTCTTTGCGCAGAGCATCGCGGAACGCGGACGGCGGCGGCAGTTGGCCGGCGTCCGCGGCCTTCTGTTCCAGCACCGGCACGATGGCGTAGGCCAGGGCGGTGACGACGAAGAGCAAGCTGGCCAAAAGCAGCAACAGATACAGCGGATTGCGCGGCTCGGTAGGGGGCATGAGCAGTCCTTGGGTGTTACTGACAAAACGCCGTCACGGCTTCGACGAATTCCGCTTCTTTCTCGAACATGGCCAGGTGCCCGCAATGGGGGATAATCTTCATCTCCGATTGCGGCAAATGTTGGCGATAAGCCTCGCCGTAAGCGGGCGGCACCAGCCGGTCATTGCCGCCCCACAGCAGCAGCGTCGGACACTGGATACGATGCAGCCGCCGCGCTAATTTGGGATCGTAGGGCCGCTCCCACACCAGCCGGGCCAGCACCGTCATCGCTTGAAAGCCCATCACGCGCCGCTCATCCTCGATGTTGTCGGCGAGCACCATCTTCGCCATGTAGCCGTCGGGATCGTGAAATAAGAGCGAACGCAGACGCGGGACGTTGGCCATATCGCGGAACAGGTCCGGCAACGGCTGCTCCTCGACCCACAATCCCGGCGCGCCCGACAGCCATAACTTCTTGACGCGCTCCGGCCAACGAATGGCGAACTCCGCCGCGATCCAGCCGCCCAGACTGACGCCGCCCAGGATCACCTCACCGAGTCCTAGCGCATCGAACAGTTCGAGGTAGTGAAACGCCATGTCTTCGATGCTATCGATTTCATCGAAGCCGCCACTCTGGCCGAAGCCGGGATGCAGCGGAGCGTAGACGGTGAAGTGTTTGCTCCAGGCGGCGTGAAACGGCAGCCAGCGCATCGATTCGCCCAGCGTGCTGTGCAGATAGACGAACGGCGGCCCGTCGCCGCCGGACATAATGGAGACGGGCCGACCGCGCACATCGATCACTTCCGGCTCGCCGCCCTTGCGCGACAGGAACACGCGGGCGCCGTATTTGAGTTTTTTCAAAGCATCGAACATGAGACAGCCTCGGTTTGTTGATCTCATTGTCCGTAGTTGTTGGGGAGACGGCGGCGCAGGGCGGCAAGCTCGCGGCGTAGCCGTTCGTTCTCGGCTTCCACTTGTTGGCGGGCCGCTTCCGCCGCTGCGGCCATTTCCAGGGGCGTGGGCAGCCATTGATTTTTGGCGGGATCGTACAGCCGCAGATCGCGGCCACACTGTTCCAGGTGCAAGCCCAGCACTTGGCTGGGGAGCCGGCCAGCGACGCCGTGAATCGGCTGATACCGGCCGCCGCGCAACCGATACCCCTGCAAGGGCGGCTGCAAATAATCGCTCAATGGGTCGAACAAAAAGTATTCTTTTACTCGTAAAGTGTCTTGATAGAGCTGATATTTCGTTTCCATGTCCTCGCGGCGCGTAGAGGAGGAAGTCAACTCGATAACCAGGTCCGGTCCCTTGCCCTCTTGCCAAAGCAGATAGTTGGGCCGCTCGTGTCCGGCGACGCCCTTGACCACGAAGACGTCGGGTGCAACATGGCGGCGACGGTTGCCCTCTTCGTAAAACAACAGCAAGTTGCCCGAAACATAGACACGCCGCCGGGTCGCATACCAGAGTTTCAGGGTCTGAATAAGCGCGATCATCAGATCGCGATGCCAGTCGGTCTCGGCCAGGGGTTTGCCATCCGAAGTGGGATAATCGTTCTTCCAGGGAAGCGCGGCCGAGGATGCGGTCGCCATCGTTTGTTTCTCTTGCTTAGCGAACATGGGGCAACACCTCCTTCGCCAACAGGGCCATGCTCTTGCGCGCCAATTCGTGCGGTAGCGTGCCGGTTTGGCAGCCGGTCAGCACCACGCCGACGCCCAATTCCTTGCGATAATGATCGAGCTTCTGCCGCACCGTTTCCGGGCTGCCGACGATGGCAAAGACGCCTTTTTCGATGGCGTCCCAATCTTTTTGATCAGCAAGGAATTGGCCGCGATTGCGGAGAATAGCGAGCGCTGATTTCGCCGAAGTGTAACCCGGCGGCGCCAGGGAGATGTTCTTGAGCAAATTGCGGATGAAATACCACAAGTGCGGCTCGAACTCCTCGCGGGCCTGGCGGTCGGTCTCGGCGACGTAAATGGGAATGCCCCAGCCCATTTGTTCGGGATCAGCCTTGTAGCCCGCTTTTTCACAAGCCTCGCGGAACAGACCGAACATGCGTCGAAACGTGTCGATATGAAAATAGGGGATTCCCATATAGGCGTAGCGGCGCCCGGCGACGAACTCGACCGTCTCCAGGCTGCCGGCGCCGGGAATCCAGATGGGCGGATGCGGTTGCTGGATCGGTCGTGGCCAGGGATTGACGTAGCGGAAGAAATAGTGCTTCGAGTTCCACAAAAACGGGCCGGGCGTCGTCCACGCTTTGACGATCAGGTCGAGCGCTTCCCGGAAGCGCTCGCGGGCATAAGTAGGATTGACCTGGTAGGAAAAATATTCGGGGCCGCCGCCGATGACCATGCCGGCGACCAGGCGTCCGCCGGACAACACATCGAGCATGGCGAATTCCTCGGCCACGCGCAACGGCGGATTGTACAGGGGCAGAGCGTTGCCGATGACGGCGATTTGACAGCGGCGCGTCCGCTGCGTCAGCGCCGCCGCCATCAAGTTCGGCGATGGCATCAGACCGTAAGCGTTCTGATGGTGTTCGTTGACGCAAATGCCGTCAAAGCCCAGTTCATCGGCGTAGGCCAATGTATCGAGATAATTTTGATACAAGTCGTGTCCCTTAACGGGATCATAAAGGGAATTGGGCAGCCAAACCCAGGCGGAATCGTAGTCATCGGCGAAGTTGGCGGGCAGGTATGGCCAGGACATGAGGTGGAAGAAATAATAACGCATCCGAATACTCCATGATTCGTGATACTAACGAGCTGAAAGCGTAAGCGATGGCAGGTCGGTCGCTTACGCTTCCAGCTCGTCAGCCTCGCCAGTCTGTGCTCACGGCGTTTCCAGGTTCATGGCGCACCTCGTTCGCTTTCGGAGAAAAGGACTTCCCCTCATTATAACGTCTGGCGGAAAAATCGGAGCTACGCATTACCCACCGGCACGGTCGGCTCGCGGCCGTCCTCGATCCACACCCAACCGTACTGCGTGTTGCTCGGCGACGGGTCTTGCTGATACTCCTCGCGCAGCTGCGATAGCTTGTCGGCCTTGATGGCCTGGCGTTTCGCCTTGACGTCGATGCCGAACAGCTTGGCGGCGTTAAGGCCGAGGATCTGATTCTTGATGTCGTCGGTCAGTTCGGGATAGCCGTATTTCTTTTGCATGTCCTCCGGCATTTTCAGCTTGCGTAAGCGTACGATCTGGCTTTGCGGGCTGCCGCCCCAGATAGAATCGGTGCCCCACAGGACGTGGTCCACGCCGGCTACCTGAATCATCTGGCCGAGCATGTGCAGGCACGTCTTCGGGGCGTACACGGAAGTCATGTTGAAGGTGCCGCCCAGCTCAAAATAGATGTTCTTGATCTGCGGGTTTTTCTTGAGGATGCGCAGCACGTCGCTGACCCAGGGGATTTCCTGTGGATCGTCGGTTTTTTTGTCCTTGACCTTCTCGCCGGTGCCGCTGCCCAGCCAGCCGAAACCGCGAAAAGCCGAGTGATAAACAATGAAATTCAAGTCCGGCCAATCTTTGGCGGCTTTCTCCAGGTCGAAGGGCGTACAGCCTTTCTCGTTGAAAGCGCCGAGAGGCAACCCCTTGTGAATGCAGAGATTTTTGATCCCTAATTGCTTCGTTTTCTCCCAGAACGGATAGGCGACTTTCTCGTCGTCCAGGAACCAGGCTTTCTCGCCCAACTCGGCGCCGGTATACATCTTCCAGGCGTCGATTTTCAGTTCCTTGACCTGACGCTCCATCTCTTCCAGCTCTTTTTTGCCGAGGTTGGGGCGGAGCAGGCCGTGCGACAACACGCGCTGCGAGCCAGCGAGGTCGTTGACATACTTGCGCGTGGCGACCATCTGATCGGGCGGCAGGGGATTTTTGTCCCAATCGCGGCTGGGCACGCCGCTGATGACGGCCATCGTCGTGTCGCTATCGCCGAAGATTTCTTTGACGTAATGAACACGGTTGAGCAACTCCAGTGCTTTCTCTGGCGTGCGGGCGCCGCGCAACATGCCCAGGAAACGCAGCACCGCCTTGCCGTCGTCGGTTTTCTCGTACCAGTTGCGGCTGACATCGACGTGGTGCGTCTGCACATCGAAAATAAATTGGTCCTTGGGCCATTTTTCCGCGAAGGCTTTCTGGTCTTTAACTTCGTCGGCGCTGACCTGGTAGATGGGGCCGAAAACCTGGTTAAGCGCCGTCAGGGCGGCGGCCATGCCGCTGCCGGTGCGGAGAAACGCGCGGCGACTCAATCCTTGACCGCGCGCCGCTTGTTCACTCAGGGCGGTCAGACGCGCTTCGAATTCCCGTTGCTGGGGCGATTGCGGCGGTGGAATGAATTCTTCGTTGGAAGCAATGCGTGTCGGAATCGGCGACGGCGCCTCATTCTGGGCATCGAGTTCACATTGACGTATCCACATGCGTTTTCTCCTCAATGATGGGCAACGTGCTCGTGTGCCTCCAGCGGTGGCTCGGTGCTGATTTCCGGCGGCGTCCAGGCGAATCGGCCCTGCACCCAGCCGCACACCAGCGCCAGCGCCGCCAGCGTGCTGAGGCAGCCGAGCTGCCACCAGCCATTGGGCACAATCAGAACGCCAAGACAGCTGCACGGTCGCGCATCGATCATCGCCCAGGCCATGCTGGCCATGACCAGCAGCAGCACGGCCGGCGCCCAACCGCCCGCTGCGAGCATCGGCCACGCCTGGCGCCAATTGACGGCGAACAGCCACCATACGCACCACAGCGCCCAGGGCGCCAAGGCGAGCAACAAAGACAACAGATCGTTTGCGAATTCCACGATTGCGCTCCTCATTTATAAGATGTTCCGGCGAGCGGGGCGTGTCAACGCCCCGGTGGATTTCGATGTTCCGGCGAGCGGGGCGTGTCAACGCCTCGGTGGATTTCGATGTTTCGGCGAGCGGGGCGTGTCAACGCCCCGGTGGAAGTCCACCGGGGCGTTGACACGCCCCGCTCGCCGGGGTTGAAATCACTTTTTTTTCACCTTCGCCTTCTGCGGCCGGATCTCCGTTTCTTTCGGGTCCGGGTCGGGCACGTTCAGTTCCTTGCGCAGCCGCGCCAGCTCGGCGTGCAATTCCTTTTGTATGGCGGCATATTCGGCTTGGCCGTATATGCTGCGCAGCTCTTTCGGATCTTTTTGGAGATCGAAAAGCTCCCAATAATTGACGGTCGGCTCGTAGAAATAGACCAACTTGTAGCGCGGCGTCACGACGCCATAGTGGCGAGGAACATTGTGAGGGCCGGGGTGCTCGTAGTAGTGGTAATAAAGGTTCTTGCGCCAGTCGGCGGGCGTTTGCCCTTTTAAGAGCGGCACAAGGCTGCGGCCCTGCATCTCGGCGGGGACAGCAACTCCGGCCGCTTCCAGAATTGTCTCGGCGAAATCGAGATTGCTGACCATGTCTTTGTTGACGCTGCCGGGTTTGACCACGCCGGGCCAGCGGACCAAGAGCGGCGTCCGCAGCGACTCCTCGAAAATCCAGCGCTTATCGAACCAGCCGTGCTCGCCAAGATAAAAACCTTGATCGGACGAATAAACCACCAGCGTGTTGTCGCCCAACCCCTCGTCGTCGAGATATTTCAGCACCCGGCCGACGCTTTCGTCCACCGCCTTGATGCAGCCGAGATAATCATGCAGGTAGCGATTGTATTTCCAGCGCACCAGGTCTTGCCCCTGGAGGTTTGCTTTGCGAAACGCCTGATTGCGCGGCCCATAGTAGGCGTCCCAGACTTTGCGCTGCTCCGGGGTCAATTGTTGCGGCGGCGTCAGCTTGAGGTCGCGGTCGTTCATGGTCTTGGCAATGGTCATGTCCTGCTCGCGTTCGGCCTTGCCGCGGCCGGCATAATCGTCGAACAGCGTATCCGGTTCGGGATATTTGCGGTCCTTATCGTGGCCGAGATGGCGCAAGGCCGGCTCCCATTCGCGGTGCGGCGCTTTGTGATGGAGCATAAGCAAAAACGGCTTGGCCTTGTCGCGCTGTTTAAGCCAATCCAGCGCCAACTCGGTGAGGATGTCTGTGGTATAGCCGTCGTGCTTGACTCGTTGGCCGTTGCAGATCATGGGCGGATTGTAGTAGACGCCCTGGCCGGGCAGGATGTGCCAATGATCGAAACCAGTAGGATTGGTGACCAGGTGCCATTTGCCGAAAAGCGCCGTCTGATAGCCCGCTTTCTGGAGCAGTTTCGGGAAGGTCGTTTGGGAACCGTCGAATCGGCTGTTGGTATTGTTGTAAAAGCCGTTGGCGTGGCTGTACTTGCCGGTCAAGATCGTGGCGCGGCTAGGCCCGCAAATGGAGTTGGGCACCAGACAGCGATCGAAGCGCATGCCTTCGCGCGCCAGGCGGTCGATGTTGGGCGTGTCCAGGAGCTTGCGGGCCTCGCCGTAGGCGCTGATGGCCTGCCAGGCGTGATCGTCCGCGAAAAGGAAGACGATGTTCGGTCGGCGGGAGGGGTCAGCTGCAAGAGCAGGCATCGCGCCCATTCCTAGCAACAAGCAGGAAAGCGGCACCAGAAATCGCGGTTTCATGCAATGGACTCCACGTAGTTGTCCCAGCGGTAGGGGAATGGTCCTGAACGAGTTTGTAATGCTCTGGCGTCGCCGGGTCAAGTTTTTTGTTCCGGTTTGCTCTCGTTGCCCGCGTTTCCCGGCAGCGTTTGCAGACCCAGAATGAGGATGGTCTGCGTCCCTTTTCTCTTTGTTTTTCACCCCGCCATGCGATAAACTCAGAAAGGGTTAGCTTGTGTTGTCGTTGGCCACGGTGCCTTATGGCGGATCAACCGTTCAGACACATCAGCTGTCCGGTAGTGGTCTTCCGCATTGAGTCGGCGCAGATTATCGGCGACGACCTTGCCGATGCTCTGCGCGACGAGTTCTTGGAAGCGCGGCGAGTGATCGGGGCGCAACACGTGATTGTCGATTTTGAGCCGGTCACTTATTTGTCCAGTGCCAGTTTTCGGCCGTTGTTGAGTTTGCTGCGCGAGGTGCGGGCGCAGGGCGGCCGGCTGGTGCTGTGCAATCTACAGCCCTACGTGCATGAAGTGTTCAGCGTGGCCCGTCTGATTCACACTCCCGGGGCGGCGCCGGCGGCCTTCGAGGTCCAGGCCAACTTGACCGCCGCCATCGCTAGCTTAAGCCATTTGGGGCCGTGACCGTCATTTTCGTACCGCCTGCGCGCGGGCGCAAGCGCCGCAATTGCTCATCGATCACCGCCGCCAACTCCCGCAGCGACATACCTGCTTGCGATGTTCGGCTGGCTTCGCGCGCCTTGGAAACGCCGCTGTTTGGCTTGTTTGCGCATACGCACGGCCAAGCGCTAAG
>JAJPIY010000155.1 GCA_021324515.1 Planctomycetota bacterium | reverse complement strand
CGTGAAGCCGGGACCGCAGACCCACGACATCGAGCTGTCGGCCAACCCCCGTGCGGCGTCCCCCCCTGCGGGACAATGATTCGCCCCATGAGATGGAAGCGTAAACCACGAGAAGCGACATCGCTGGCGCTTCCGGTGCGTTTGCCGATCGTTCTCGGGTCTGTCGTTGGATGTAGGCGAGCGGGGTTGGGGCAGCGCTCGGCGAGCGGGGGGTTCACACCCCCCGGTAGCACAACCGGGGGGTTCACACCCCCCGCTCGCCATGCTACCGGGGGGTTCACACCCCCCGCTCGCCATGCTACCGGGGGGTTCACACCCCCCGCTCGCCTGTATTGCGCCTCTCCGCTCGCCGGCGGCACGCATTTTCTCATAATCCCTTTTCTCACGAAGCTCTCACAATTGAAACATTACGATATCTTTAGGAAATGCTTATTTCTCCCCTACAACAGGTGTGCTTATAGGGGCAGTCAACGTCTCTCTTCCCGTTCCTACGGAGGTAGCATCATGTCCAGGAACCGATTGCCTCTTCTCCTAAAGAAGGGCCACCGTGCCGGTTTCACACTCATCGAACTGCTGGTGGTGATCGCCATCATCGCCGTACTGGTCGGCCTGCTCTTGCCGGCGGTACAAAAAGTGCGTGAGGCCGCCGCTCGCTCCCAGTGCCAAAACAACCTCAAACAGTTGATCGTGGCCACCATGGCCTGTGCCGACGTGCATCAAGGGGAGTTGCCGCCAGCGTACTACTATTATCCAGTCACCACGCCCGCGGTTTCCACCAATGTGCGAGCGGCGCCTATGGTTTGGGTCCTCCCCTTCGTCGAGCAGCAAAGCTTGTTTCAAACAATCCAGGCGCAGTTCGCCGCCGGGGGCAGCCTTTCTGCCATCCCTCCCGGCGGCACCTCTCCTCCCTACTACAACTGGAACGGGAACAGCCCCTACGTCATCAAAGTCTACCAGTGCCCCAGCGATGTTACGCTGAAATCGGCCAGCGGCACCACCGGCTCCAATGTTTCTTACGGCGCCAATGGCCAGGTCTTCGGGACGATAACGTCGAGCGTCGTCAACGGGCGGCCAACCGTTTTATCCTGGTCGAACAAAGGGGGCACCGTCATTCCCAGGGACATTCCCGATGGCATGTCGAATACCATTTTCTGGATCGAGCGACTGGCATACTGCGCTGCTGCTACAGGTAGCACAACTGAGGAACCCAATCGTTGGGCGGGCCAAGGCGCTCAATCCACGCCCTTGGTTGGGGGAATTTTTGGCCCTGCCCCTGCTAGCTCGGGCCTGTCGCCGAACCTCGTGCCGGAATTCAACATCAATAATCCTCTCAGCTGCATCTACAACCAACCGTCCAGCAGTCACACCGGCGCCTTGCTGGCCGCCCTGGGCGATGGCAGCGTGCGCATCATCAGCCAGGGCATGAGTCAACTTACCTTCAATATTGCCATGGTGCCCAACGACGGGCTTACTCTGCCCTCCGACTGGTAGCCCGATCCTTCTATCAAGGCTGGCTCATGTTTCAGACCAGGTTATACTTGACATGGGTAGTTGCACTTCTTCACCCTCCCTCCTCCAAGGGGGAGGGTATTTTCTCTGCTCGTTCTAATCACCGATCGGCAGCACCGTAATCATCGGTTCGCCGATGCCGAAGCCTGTCAGCAACAGGATGGTCTGTCCTTTCTCAGCCAGGTTCAATTCGCGCACGTGCCGCCGCGCCGCCTCTTGAGGGTGCTCGAACTGGGCGGGGTCAATCAAACGCGGGAGAACGCCCCAGAGGAGATTCATACGGCGGTAGACGCTTGGATCCATCGTCAGAGCGAGGATCGGAGCGGAGGGCCGGGTGGCGGCGACGACTTCGGCGGAGGTGCCGTGTTTCGTCCGCACTACCACTGCCCGCACTTGCAAATCGCGCGACAGCTGGGCCGTCGAACGGGCCACCGCCTCGCGCAACGGTAACGGGGCCGGCTGTTCCTGTTCGCCTTCGGTCAGCGAGCGGAACGCTCCCTCGATCCACTGCCAACCCTCGACCTGTCTGGCCACGCGATCCATCATCTCTACGGCTTTGATCGGATAAGCCCCCGATGCCGTCTCGGCCGAGAGCATAACGGCATCGGCGCCAGCGAAGACGGCGTGCGATACGTCGGAGACCTCGGCGCGAGTCGGGCGGGGATGTTCGACCATCGATTCGAGCATTTGTGTGGCCACAATGATCGGTTTATGGCATCGGCGGGCACGTTTGGTCAAATCATGCTGGACAAGGGGGACCACTTCCGGCGCCAGTTCGACGCCCAGGTCGCCCCGCGCTACCATCAGACCATCCGCGACCTCGAGGATTTCGTCGATGGCGTCGAGGGCTTCGGGTTTTTCAATCTTAGCGATGACCGGTGTGGTGGCGCCAGCGGCGTCAATAAGGGCCTTAAGGTCGATCACATCGTCAGGGCGGCGCACAAACGACAGGGCGAGAAAATCGACGCCGAGTTCCAGAGCAAAGCGAGCGTCCTCGCGGTCTTTGTCGGTTAGGGCCGGCGCCGACACGCTGACGCCGGGCAAGTTCATGCCCTTGCGATCCTTTAAGAGGCCGCCCGCCGTTACAGTGCAAGTAATCTCGCTGCCAGCCACGGATTCGACGTGCAGTTCCATCATGCCGTCATCGAGCAGAATCCGATCCCCGGGCCGCACGTCTTCGGTCAAGGCGGCGTATTGCGAAGGGACCAGACCTGGTCCGCCCAGGACGTTGCGCGTCGTCACGGTCACCTTCTGTCCCTTCTCCAGGATGATGCTTCCTCCCGCAAAACAGCCGACGCGGATCTTAGGCCCGCACAGGTCAGCGAGGACGCCGACAGGCTCGCCGACCAGGGCCGCGGCCTTGTGGATGTTGACAAAATCAGCCCGATGACTGGCGTGATCGCCGTGCGACAGATTGAGGCGAAAGACGTTGACTCCGGCGCGGAGAAGTTCTTGCAGCACCGCGGGGTCACGGCAAGCCGGCCCTATAGTAGCGACGATTTTGGTGCGGCGCCGGCGCAACAGCAGCGGTGGAGGAGGTGATTTGCCCATATGTTCATGGGGCGAGGGGTGTACGAAGCCGGACCAGAGAAGTCTTCTCAGCTTAGCGAATGCGGTCTGCCAGAACAAGATCTGACCCTCTGGCGAGCGGGGGGGTGTGAACCCCCCGGTTGTGCTACCGGGGGGTTCACACCCCCCGCTCGCCCGCGGATACTGGGGGGTTCACACCCCCCGCTCGCCTGCGGATACCGGGGGGTTCACACCCCCCGCTCGCCTGCGGATACCGGAGGGTTCACACCCCCCGCTCGCCTTGGTCTGTGTCAATCTCTACCGCGTCTGGTATAGTCAGGCGAGGTCCGTCGCAACAGTAGGGCGGCGGCGTAGACGTGCGGAGCATAATAGCCGCGCCGCAGCGAGGCCAAGTCTTCATCGAAACGAAAGAGGCGTGCGCGAATCTGAGCATAACAATAGGCCAAGGCGCGGCGGGGGAGGCCCTGCGGAGATAGAGGTTCCTCGCGGTCCTCAGCTTGGCAAAGCCGGGTGATCCAGGCCATGCGGCCGAGCGTACTGTCAGCGGCTTTCAGCCAGGCTGCTGCTTCGGCGAGGGCGAAGCAACTCGCCTGCACGTCCGGGTTGTGTCCCAGCGCGTCGCCGAATATGTGCCATCCGGCCATCAAGCGTCGGCGAAAATCTGCCTTGAGCGCTTCCAATTCCAGGGCATCGCGCTCCAGATGGCGTGCTCTGGTGTCTAGGCCGCCGCGCTGCCAGCGCGGGGCTACCACCTCGGCCAGCGCCCGCAGGATCGTGCAGCGCTCGCGCAGGGCGCCGCCGTAATGCGGGCCAGCAAGGACCAGACGAGTGCAAGCCGATTCCAGATCCAGCAGGGCAGAGGGATCAGCGGCATAGCGGCCTATCGTCTCGACCGTCATCGCTTCTACCACATAAAGCATGTCCACGGATGTCTTATGACGGCTATATTTATCTTTTATATCTTCAAAAAGCCGCAGCAAGGCCGCGGCAGGGGGGCCTGCAACGGCGACCTCGTTTTCCCCAATCATCTCGGGGACCAAGCGCGGTTGCAACAGATCGAGTGGGGCGAGCAAGAAATCGCCGCAAAGGTATGGTGCCGGCGCGGCCAGATATTCCGCCTGGGTCCGTAAGGGCGCTCCGCTGTCCGGCTCGACGAGTGGCCGCTCGTCGCGGCAAGCGATAGAGGAGAGGTGCTGGCGGACGAGGAGGGCCTGTTCATCGAGCAACGTCGCGGCGTGGTCCAACCAGACGCGCAACAAGAGGATGGCAAGCTCGGCGTCGTTGCCTTTTTCCAGACGTGTAAAAGTCTGCAAGAGCAATTGTTTGCCAGCCCGAAGGAGTGCCGCTTGCCATCCAAAGCTGGCGCTCATCTCCTCATCTGCCGGCTGTCGAGGCGCCTCACGCCAACTGGCCGCCAATGAGAACAAGCGCCGTTCGGATTCCGCAAGCTCTTCGCGTTCAGCCCTGAGGACAGAAAGCTGCGCCATCCGCGCCCCGTTACCGGGAAGATCAAGAAGCTGGTGCGCTCTCTCATTATCGTCCAGGAAATAGCGCCCGTATCGCCCATATACTTCCGTGGCAGGGGGGCCTATTTTCGGATTAAGGGGAGCTTGATAGCCGCTCATCAGGCATGTTAATTCTACCATTCGCGCCGCGCAATCCTCGCGCAAATCGGCAGTAAGCGCAGCCAACAACTCTTCCTGGTCAGCCCCCTCCGCAAACTTAGTTGATTGGAGCGTTTCGAGCATATAGCGATGGGACGCAAGGTCGGCGAGCATGTGCTTCATGCAAGCGTCTGCCCTGTGTGACGGCGGTACAGGAGGGAGCCAATCGATTCGCAGTCCCGACATATGCTCAATTATCGCCTCGGCAGGCGTCGGCAAGGCGAGCAAACGGCGTAGTCCAGCCAGATGATGCTGGCGCATGGACCGGCCATCTGCGGCGGCCCAGCTGAACCGTCCTTCCCAGGTATGGCGCGTCCGCTCTTCCGCGCGCGTCGCCAAGGCGTCGGCCCACTCCAGCGCAGAGCGGCGCGGCCCCTCGGGCAGCTCCGAAAGAGTATTAAGGACTTCACGGATACGATTCGTCAGCTGTTGGGCGTATCGCGCTAGCATCTCCAGATAATCGTTGTGCGGCCGATCCACAAGCGCCGGACCCTCGATGAGAGCAGCATCGAATTCGCCGAGCTTGCGTTCGAGTTCATCGAGCAGCGACCTTAGCTCTCCGTGCGGCCCAGCATCGGCTTCTCCGGCAGGGCCTACCCGCGCCGAAGCGGCGCCGTTGCGTCCCCAATCTACCAGCACGTTGGTCCGCCAGCATGCTTGGCAGCAAATGCACCGTTCGGCATGAATGGTCACTTGTACGGTTTCGGGCGGCGCTCCGGACAACTCGAAGACATCCGTAGGACAGATACGCGGCAAATCATCTACCGCCGCCGCTTGCTGTTCCGGCTGAGTTGAGCGCCAGGCAATGTGAATGAGCGGCGGAGGAGAAGGGCGTGGGGAAAAAGCGTCGGAGACGGTTTTTTCGGAAAACGGCTGCGGCGGTCTTTTCCCCGCCTGTAAGCGCTTGCGTAGCCGGCGGAAGACGAAGTTCCAGGCAGCCAAGACCATGCTTGCCACTGTGATTGGGAAGGTCAACCCGATGACGGCCAAGAAGTCAAAGAGGTTAATTTGCCGAAAAAGCAGTTCAAAAATGCGAGTCCATCTTGCTGACAACGGGGTGTCATCATTGGCCAGAAAAATACGGCTCGCGGCCGCCGACACCGGGCGAAAGCGCTCAAACCAACGGCGAAGCACCCACGGTACGGCGTCGGCCTGCGCCTCTTCGTCGGCCGTGTGATAATAAAGGCGCAGCATTCCGTAGGGCGGCAAATGGGGACGCGGCCGCCGCGCCAGGTCGCGGAAAGCATTCAAGGCGCCATCGAGGAGCAAACGCGCCAGCGCCGGCCGCGGCGCCACGTCGCGCAGACGCAGAGTGCGCCCCAGCTGAAGGGCCTCGTTGCGCAGCTGGTCCCACTGTCCCCAAGAAAGGGAGGCCAAGAGACGCAGCCATCCCAACAGCTTCGACGGCAGCCAACGGCGGGCTCGCGTCCAGATCGATGCCGAATTGAGCACCAAAGCAAGTCCAGGGCCGAACAAGACATGCGCCCGTTCCAAATAGCTGGGCCAACGCTGGGCAAATTCCAGGTCTCGCCAAGAACGTGTTTGTTGCAGCGGCCCCAAGTAGTGACGCTCCAGGGCGTCTCGGTCAAAGCTGCGTCCCTCGGCGCGGATGCGGATCGCCGCCCGGCTGAGCAGCACTCCTGTCCGCGTGGCTGGCCCGGTTAAATTCAGGAGAGGAAAGTCCATCCCCAGGCCTGCGGCGGCGCCGCCGACTGCCAAACCGTCTTCGATCAGATACGGCACATCGCGCAATCCGCCGGTTCGGAGGAGTGTCACCGTCCATGCTCCAGGCCGAGCCTCGCACAGCCACGGACGCAACACCGGCATGTCCGCGAACCAATCGAGGAGCTGCCGGGGCTTGCCGCGAAACCAGCGGTGCAGATTCGTCATGGGCAAGATAACGCTGAGGGTAAGCCCTTGGTGATTGGTACACAACAGTCCGCGGGCATTCAGCGGCATGGTCGCCGGATTGTGGAGCAGAAAATCATAGGCAACACCTTGCCCTGGCCCGACGTGAAAGCGCTGCTCAATGGCGCCGGGCGGCAGCTCGAAAACTTGCTGGAGGCAATAGAGAAACGTCGGTTGGTCGCGGGGGTCGCTGAAACGGTCAAGCCTTTCACGGCTGACGAGAAGGCCGGCGTCCCCCTCGGCGAGAAAGACCAATTGGCCATACAAGGGACCGCGCGTCGTCGCCACGCCGATGATGCGGCGGCCGTCGCGGATAAGGCTTTCGACGGTGGTTTGCGTATGGACGACGCTGCCGTGCATGCGCGCTGTTTCGACGAGACTTTGGGTGAAACGAGAGCATAAAACGGTGTAACAAGAGCGAAAAGCCTCCGCATCCCGGTAGAGGCAGCCGACAAGCCGTCGGCCATCCGTTGCGAAGCTGCCGCGCTCCACCAGCTGGCGTTCCCAGGCCAGCGACTTTCCGCCATCAACCCCGAGAATGTCTGGCTGGATCAAGCCGTCAGGAAAGCAGACGCCGCCAAGCATACCGGCGCCGCCGCTCTCTTTCGCCGTCTCCACGACGGCGACCGCGAAACCGGCCCGCGCCAGGCCGATCGCCGCCGTCAACCCGGCACAACCAGCCCCCACAATCACTACGTCGTACTGTGCGAAAGTCATCATCCGCCTCTAGGCAAGCGGTTAGAACTGTCACGGGAAACTCCCGCTCGGAGGGCGGGAGGGAGTTGCGTCTGACGGCCCTTATGGTTGCCGCTGACTAGGGGCAGGGAAAGGATGACCTTTATCGGGCGATAACATGCGCACAATATACGACATTTGCCCGCGATGAAGGGCGAAATGTGCCAGCAGATGCGCCAGGGCGTGCATCACGGGGCCGAAATGCGCTTCTGGATGTGGCGCGGCCAACTGCTCAGCGCTCAGTCCGGAAACCACGCGGCGAAACGTGGCCACGGCGTCGTCGAGCCTCGCTAACGCTTCGGCCTTGCTCGGCACCTGGGTCTCGGTGAATTCGCGCTCCCGATCGCGCACATAGCCGGTGCCGCCGAGCTGGCCGCCGACGAAGTGATTCAGGTTGCCCGTCAGGTGCAGCACCAAATGGCCGACCGAATTGCCCGGTTCGATCGGTTTGGTCCAGAACTGGGCGTCGCTGAGCGGCTCGGCCAGCTCGCGCACCTCATTGCGCAACTTCTCCAACGCTTCAATCAACGCCGTCTTCGCCAATGTCGTCGTATCCGTAGTCATCGTGATTTCTCCTGTTCGCTTGAGTTGCCTGGTCTTTTTTAGCAAAACGTCCGACGAGCCGGAAGCATGAGCGACGGGTGCTCGGCCGTCGCTCACGCTTCCGGCTCGTCCGGTTGTCCGCAAGAATCCGGCTTCACGCTTCGGACGCTCCCGGTTAGAATTCGGGCGGCTTCGCCCGCGGGGTTTCCCACATTGCCGTCGCGCATTTCCAGGAGGAGCAGGATGAGTCTGAGGCACGCTCTGGTGGCGTTGTTCGTGGTGGCGTTCGGCGTGACGCCGGCATCGGCGCAGTCGGCATGGGCGGAAAAGATGTTCAAGGACGGGCTGAGCCACGACTTCGGCAGCGTGCCGCGCGGCGCCCAACTGTCCCACCGCTTTGTCATTACCAATATCTACGCCGTGCGCATGGAGATCACCAACATCACGCCTGGCTGCGGCTGCGTTTCGGCGACCCCGGCCAAGCGCGTTCTGGAGCCGCGCGAATCGACCACCATCGATGTCACCATGGACACGCGCCGCTTCACGGGCCCCAAAACCGTCGGCATATCCGTCACCGTCGGGCCGGATTTCATCTCCACCGCCCATCTCCGTGTCAGCGCCAACAGCCGGGCCGACATTGTTTTCAATCCGGGCCAGGTCAGCTTCGGCACCGTGACGCGCGGCCAAACGGCCAGCCAGGTCATCGACGTGGAATACGCCGGCGTGCTTGATTGGCAAGTCACAGAGGCGTCGGCGAAGGACCTGCCGGTCGAGGTGTCCGTGAGTGAGTTGTACCGCCGGCCTGGCCAGGTCGGCTATCGGGTGCGCGTCACGCTGAAGCCCAATGCTCCTCTCGGTCCCCTCAAGGGCGACCTCTTTCTCAAGACCAACGACCCGGCCAGCCCGCTTTTGCCGGTGCTGGTGGAAGG
>JAJPIY010000140.1 GCA_021324515.1 Planctomycetota bacterium | reverse complement strand
TTGCTGCGCCGGGGATGACAGGACTGCGACCTAAGAAATCTGCGGCGATGGAAAACTCCGAGCAGGCGAAAGGACAAGGGCATCCATGCGGCTGAAGGACCAGAATGCCTTAGTTACGGGAGGAAGCCGCGGCATTGGCCGGGCCATCGTGCAAGCATTTGCCCAAGAGGGTGCCAGGGTCGCGGTGGTATACCGCGGCAGTCGAGAGGCCGCCGAAGCACTCGTCGCGGAGATCAATACCAAAGGCGGCAAGGCCGTTGCCTTCCAAGCGGATGTCGCCGACGCGGCTTCTGTACAGGCGTGTGTGCAACGCGTGGAACGGGAGTTAGGGCCCCTTCACATCCTCGTTAATAACGCGGGGGTGATTGAGGATGATCTGTTTGTGCGTATGAAGCCAGACGCCTGGAACAAGGTTCTCCAGACCAACCTGGGCGGCGTTTTTAATTTGTGTCACGCCGTCGCCTTCGGCATGATGCAGCGCCGCGCCGGTCGGATCATCAATATTTCCAGCGTCGCCGCCGAGCACGTGAACATGGGGCAGACGAATTATTCGGCTAGCAAGGGCGCGATTAACTCGTTCACGCGGGCCTTAGCGGTAGAGTTGGCCAAACGCGGCGTCACGGTCAACGCTATTGCGCCCGGCTTCATCGAGACGGACATGAGCGCCGCTGTGCGCAACAAAGCCGGCGACCGCATCGCCAAGTTTATTCCGATGCGCCGCATTGGGACCCCGGAAGACATCGCCCGCGTGGCCGTCTTTCTGGCCAGCGCCGACAGCGCCTACATCACGGGACAAGTGCTCACCGTGGACGGCGGACTAACTCTGGGGGCCATTGCTGAATAACGTAACCTCAGGCGGATGACCCGCCGGGTGTAAGTGTAAATGGGGGTGTGATCACTTTTCCTTTTTGTGGAGGTTTGCTCCGATGCCGACACAGGACGAAATCTTTTCCAAGGTGTCTGCGACCCTAGTCGAGGCCCTGAACGTGGACGAAGAAGATATTAAACCCACGTCCACGCTGCAAGGCGATCTGGGCGCTGAGTCTATCGATTTCTTGGACATCGTTTTCCGCCTCGAACGCGAGTTCGGGATCAAGATCCCTCGCGGCGAACTGTTCCCGGAATCGATCTTTCAGGGCGACCCCGAATTGGTTCAGAACGGCCGCGTCACGCCCAAGGGCCTGGAGGAACTGCGGGCCAAGATGCCGTTCGCCGATTTGACCAAGTTTGAGCAGAATCCAGAAGTCGGCAATCTCAGCAACCTGTTCACCGTTGACCTGATCACACGGTACATCCAGGGCAAGCTGGAGAAAGGCAACACCAATTGAAGGCGCAGCCCTTGCGCTGCGCCAGCCCGCAGCAGCGCAAGCACGGATACTTGCTTGCGCTGCGTGCTCGCCCTAAGGCACTTGCTTGCGCTGCGTGCTCGCCCTAAGGCACTTGCTTGCGCTGCGTGCTCGCCTAAAGAGCACGCAGCGCAAGCAAGTGCCTAAAGCTAAAGCTAAAGCTAAGGTAGGACATGCGTTGGATCTGGATCGATCGCTTTGTCGATTTCCAGAGTGGCAAATCGGCGCGGGCGGTGAAGAACCTTAGCCTGGCCGAGGATCACTTTGGCGATCATTTTCCCGGCTATCCAGTGATGCCGGCCGCGCTGATTCTCGAAGGGTTGGCGCAGACCGGCGGCATCCTGGTCGGCGAGGCCAACAACTTTCAGGAGAAAGTTGTGCTCGCTAAGGTGCCGCGGGCCGTCTTCCACCGCGAGATGTTGGCCGGCGAGCAACTGATCTACGAAGCAGAAATCCAGAACCTTCGCCCTGAGGGCGCTTCGGTGCTGGGGCGTGTCCTGGTCGATGGCCAAGTGACGGCCGAGGCGGAGATTTTCTTCGCCCACCTCGATCAGGCACGCTCGAAGCAGTTGTTTAGCGAGGGCAACTTCGTCTTCAGCGGCGAGATGAAGTACCTGCTGGGCCGGATGACCAGCGGCAAAACGAGGACGAGAGGGCCTGCTGGGACAGCAGGGGCGGAATGAACACCAGGACAAGACATCTTCGGGTTCGAGCACGAGAAGAGTAGAGGAGGAGGGGCGGCGAAAACCACTGCGCGAAAGCAGAGAGCCGCTGCTGTTCCATGTCTGCATCACCGCGCCGGGCTGTCATCACCGGCATCGGCATTATCAGCCCCATCGGACTCGATGCGGCCTCGTATTGGCGCTCCCTTTTGGAAGGCCGGAGCGGCATTCGACCCATCCAGGCCTTCGATGCTTCCGGTTTGCCGGTTCGCATCGCGGGGGAGATCCCCCATTTCAACGCCAAGGATTACCTGGAAAAAGAACAACGCAAGAGCCTGCGCGTGATGGCGCGAACGATCCAGCTCGCTGTCGCCGGCGCCCAGCGCGCCTTGGACGACGGCAAGGTGGACAAGAGCAAACTCGACCCAACGCGCTTCGGCGTCGAGTTCGGCGCCGGCTTGATTGCCACCGAACTGAACGACCTCATCGAAGCCGCCTGTGTCAGCGCCAACTGTCAACCTGGCCGCGTCGATCTGGAAAAATGGGGCGAGCAGGGCATCCCTCTCATCCAACCCTTGTGGATGCTCAAGTATTTGCCCAATATGCTCGCCTGCCACATCTCGATCCTGCACGATGCCCGCGGACCGAACAACAGCATCACCGAAAGCGACGTTGCCAGCCTCTTGGCCCTGGGCGAGGCCTATCGCATCCTCCTCCGCGATCAAGCCGATTTCTTCCTGGTCGGCGGCGCGGAGAGCAAAATCAATCCTCTCAGCATGGTCCGGCAATGCTTGTTCGAGTGTCTCTCGCGACGCAATGACGAGCCGACCAGGGCCTGTCGGCCATTCGACCGCGGCCGCGATGGTCTAGTCCTTGGCGAAGGGGCTGGGGTCTTCGTGGTCGAAGACCTGGAACACGCCCGGCGGCGCGGCGCCCACATCTATGCCGAGATCGTCGGCTTCGGGGCGGCGTTTGATCCCGGCATGCGTGGCGACGGCCTGGCGCGGGCCATTCGCGCGGCCTTGACCGAGGCAGGCATTGAACCGCATGAAGTCGATCACATCAACGCCCTCGGTCTCTCCACGCCGGAATCGGATGCCTGGGAGGCACGCGGTTTGCATGAGATCTTCGGGGACTGTTCGCCGCCGGTGCCGGTCTTTGCCGCCAAGAGCTACATCGGCAACCTGGGCGCGGGCGGCAGCACCACCGAGTTGGCCGCTAGCGTCTTGGCCATGAGCAAGGGCCTGGTGCCGCCGACGCTTAATTACGAACAAGCCGACCCGGATTGCCCTGTTGTGGTGCTCAGCCAGCAACCGCGGCCGATGACGCGGCCTTATGTGGTTAAAGTGAGCTTCACGCAAATGGGCCAATGCGCCGCCATGGTAGTTCGGCAGTGGAACTAACTCTTTCCCTTTCCCGGACAGGACCCAGCGGCAATGGGCCTAAAAACGGGAAAGGACGCCAGGACTAATGAGGCTAGCTTCCCATGCGACGACGAGTTGTCATCACCGGGATGGGAGCCATCACCCCGCTCGGTCATAATGTGCGCGAGACCATTGAGGCCCAGCTACAGGGCCAAAACGGCGTTGGGCCGATTGAGTCGTTCGATGCCTCGCGCTTTCCAACCAAGTTCGCGGCCCAGGTGAAGGACTTCGACCTGGCGCGCTTCATTCCCAACTGCCAGCGCTGGGCCCATTCCGGGATCAACAGCCAATTCGCCGCGGCCGCTGCCCAGGAGGCGCTCCAGCACGCCGGCCTGCTCCACGATGACCGCGTGGACCGCAATCGTTTCGGTGTTTACCTCGGCTCAGGGGAAGGCATTCAAGATTTCCACAATCTGCTGTCGTGGATCTATCAAGCCTATCGGCGAGAGACGCGCCAGCTCGATACAGCCGTCTTCGAGCGCGGCGCGCTAAGCGTCTTCCATCCCGAACGTGAGTCCGAACAAGAGCTGCACACGACGCCGGCCCATCTGGCCGCTCATTTTGATCTGCGCGGGCCGAATTACAACTGCCTGACAGCTTGCGCCGCTAGCAGCCAGGCGGTCGGCGAAGCGACCGAGTTGATTCGCCACGGCGATGCCGACCTCATGTTGGTCGGCGGCGCCCACAGTATGATCCATCCTTTCGGCGTGACCGGCTTCAACCTGTTGACGGCCCTATCTACGCGCAACGACGCCCCCGAAAAGGCGTCGCGCCCCTTCGATCTCCACCGCGACGGTTTCGTCCTGGGAGAAGGGGCGGCCATGCTCGTTCTGGAAGAGCTGGAACATGCCAAACGCCGCGGCGCAGACATCCTCGCCGAAGTGACCGGCTACGGCTCGACCGCCGACGCTTTTCGTGTCACCGACAGCCACCCGGACGGCCGCGGCGCCATCGCCTGCATGGAAGCGGCCTTGAAGGACAGCAGACTTAACCTCTCCGATATTGGGTACATCAACGCGCACGGCACTAGCACCAAGGTCAACGACAGTGTGGAGACCTTGGCCATCAAGAAGGTTTTCGGTGATTTGGCATACCGTATTCCGGTGAGCAGCACTAAGAGTATGATGGGGCATCTTATCGCCGCCGCCGGCGCGATGGAACTCATCACTTGTGTGGAAGTGCTTCGCCGCGGCGTCATGCCGCCGACCATCAATTACGAGACGCCCGATCCCGAATGCGATCTCGACTACATCCCCCGCACAGCACGCGAAAAACGAGTCCAGCACGCTCTCAGCAACAGCTTCGGCTTCGGGGGGCAAAATATCGCCCTCATCGTTAGCCGTTTTGCCGGATGAGGCGCACGAAGTGAGGATGCAGGGTTGGCCGCTCTGTTGTTTTCATCCGCAAATCCTCACGGCTGATTCCTCACTCCTCATGGAGGTTGTCACGGTGTTCTGGTTAGGTCTGGCCCTGTTGTGCAGTATGCCGGTGCTTCTGTTCCTGGCCCTGGTGTTCTTGCATGTCTATATCCGTGTGCGATACCTTCGCTTTCTCATTCGGATTTTCCAGGAGAAACCGCTGTTTGTCATTCCGCGCGGCCAGCCGCTGCCGGAAGCGGAGGACGTCCGCTTTCCGAGCAGCGATGGTCTGACGCTGTGCGGCTGCTATTTCCGCGCGGCGCCTCCTCGTCGCGGCGTCATCCTTTTCGGCCTGGAGTTCGGCTCCAATCGCTGGGCCTGTCGCTCGTATTGCGAACACCTCGTCGAGAACGGTTTCGACGTATTCGCCTTCGAGTCGCGCAACCAGGGCGACAGCGACGCCCTGCCGGGCTATGAGCCGTTGCAATGGGTCACAACCTACGAGGTGCGCGACGCCGAGGCGGCGCTGGCTTATCTGAAAAGCCGGCCGGACGCCGATCCCCACGGCATCGGCTTTTTCGGCATCAGCAAGGGGGCCGGCGCCGGATTAATCGCCGCCGCCCGCGATCCTTACGTGCGCTGTTTCGTTACAGACGGCCTGTTCGCCACCTACACGACCTTGGTGCCGTACATGAAGCAGTGGTTCCGCATCTACAACAACCATTATGCCATCCAGGGCTTGATCCCGCTGTGGTTCTATGGCCTGATTGGTTTGGCCGGCATCCGCCGCATCGAACGCGAACGCCGGTGCCGTTTTCCACACCTGGAGCGCTATCTGCCGCGCCTGGCGCCGCGCCCGCTGCTGATGATCCACGGCCTGGCCGATACCTACATCAAGACGGAGATGACCACTCGGCTCTTTGCTCTGGCCCACGAGCCGAAAGAGCTATGGCTGGTCGACAACGCCAAGCACAATCAAGCCCTTCAGGTCGCTGGTCAAGAATACCGCCAGCGCGTGTTACGTTTTTTTGAAACTCACCTGGCGCATCAAGCAACCACCCCGAATACCACAAAGGACCCAAAGAACGAAAAGACGGCCCGACAACGCGAACCGTATCGCCGCAAATCCTCCAAGGGATTTCTTGCACCGCTGTTCCGCGTTTTTGCCTTCTTTTCCTCTCTTTAAATGGGTGTATTTGTGGGCTTCGCGGCGACGACCGCTTTGCGTGAGACGAGCATGAGCAATCTGATCCGCCAAGGTGTCCAGCGCGTTGTCCGCTTTCTGCTGCGGAAAGTCGTCCTCAAGGCGATCGCTCGGCCGATTCGCCGCCGCCTGGCCCAGTTTGAGGCGGCGACGCACGATCCACGTCAAGTCCAGGAAGCGCTGCTGCGTGGCATCCTCGCCCATCAAGCGGCCACAGCCTTCGGCCGCGATCACCGCTTCGACGCCATCCGCACCCTGGAGGACTTCCGCCGCCAGCTGCCGGTGGCCGGCTACGAGTATTTCGAGCCGTACATTGCCCGGCTGCGCCGCGGCGAAACCAACGCCTTGCTCAGCGATCCGCACATCCATATGTTCGCCCTGACCAGCGGCACCACCGCTGTCCGCAAGTTCATTCCCGTCACGCAGCAATATCTCGATGATTACCGCCGCGGGTGGAACATCTGGGGCTTGAAGGTCTTCCGCGATCATCCCGGCGTGCGCATGCAGCCGATCTTGCAAATGTCTGGCGATCCCGATGAGTTTCGCACCGAGTCCGGCGTCCCTTGCGGCGCTGTCACCGGCTTGACCGCCCAGATGCAGAAGCGCATCATTCGCTGGCTCTACAGTGTGCCGGCTTGCGTCGCGCGCATCAAGGAGCCGCGCAGCAAATATTACGTCACCCTCTTACTGAGCCTTCCTCGCAAGATCGGCATGATTATCGCTGCTAACCCCAGCACGCTTATCAACTTGGCCCGCACCGGCGATCAAGAAAAAGAATCGCTCCTTCGCGACCTCTATGACGGCACTCTCTCCAGCCGTCTCGATTTGCCTGCCGACATCCGGGCGGAACTGACCCGCCGCCTTCGCCGCCATCCCGAGCGCGTCCGTCAACTGGAAGACATCGTGAAACGTACCGGAACGCTCTATCCCAAGGACTATTGGCCATGTGATTGCATTTTGGGTAATTGGATGGGCGGCAGCGTCGGCTCCTACTTGCGGCACTATCCGCGCTACTTTGGGACCACGCCGGTGCGCGACGTCGGCCTGATCGCCAGCGAAGGGCGCATGACCATCCCCCTGACCGACGGCACACCGGCCGGCGTCCTGGATGTCACGACGCATTATTTCGAATTCATCCCCGAAGCGGAGGGAGATAGTCCGAACCCTACCGTCCTGGGCGCCCACGAACTCAAAGAGGGAGCAGCCTATTTCATTCTGCTGACCACTGCCTTTGGACTGTACCGTTACCACATTCACGATCTGGTCCGCGTCGTCGGCTTCCACAATAACACTCCCCTGATCGAATTTCTCAGCAAGGGAGCGCACTTTGCCAATCTCACGGGTGAAAAGCTTTCGGAGTATCACGTCACGCAAGCGATGAGGGAGGTGCTGCGCGAATTGGACCTAACGCTGACGGCGTACAGTCTTGCGCCGTGCTGGCCGAGTGATGAGGCGGCCAACGGCGTAAGTGCCGAGTTCGAGCAGCCGTATTATGGTTTGTTCATCGAGCAGGGCGATCTGCCAGATGCGTCTCTCGGTCAGCGGCTTGTGGAGCGCCTGGAGGCGCGCTTGCGGCAAGTGAACAGCGAGTACGACAGCAAACGCCAAAGCGAACGCCTGGGGCCTGTACGACTGGAGCTGGTACGGACCGGCTTCTGGACGCAATGGGACCGACAGCGCTTGCACCAGACGGGCGGCACCCTGGAACAGTACAAGCACCCTTGTTTGATTAACGACCTCCAGTTCCGTGAACGCATCCGCCGGGAACAAAACCTTGTCGTCTACTCTTAGGAGTATCCAAAGGCCGCTCTCTCCCCGAACGTCAGCACAAGTGGTCCGCTCGCTACCATGATTGACGCCTCTCTACGAGGATTCTACAATCCGCTATTCGTCCCTCCTTCGCCGTCCCCGTTCTGCTAAACGCTTGAGGGGCGATGGATAGGGTTTTGAGGATTTTTGGAGAGCGTCTATATGGATAAAGCAACCGTCCTCACCATTTATACCGATGGCGCTTCACGCGGCAACCCCGGTGAGGCAGCCTTCGCCTACGTCATCCGCCGCGAGGGGCAGCCGGCCGTCGAGGGGGCCGGCTGCTTGGGCCAAATGACCAACAACCAAGCCGAATATACCGCGCTCATCCGCGCTCTGGAACGCGCCTTCGAGATGGGGCCGCACCATCGCGTCATCATCTACAGCGACAGCGAACTGATGGTCAAACAGATGAACGGCCAATATCGGGTCAAAAATGAGGAACTGCGCAGCTTGTACGAACAGGCGTGCGCCCTGCGTCGGCGCTTCGATGGCCCCGTGACGATTCGCCACGTGCGGCGAGAGCAGAACAAACGCGCCGATCAGCTGTGCAACGAAGTGCTCAATGGCAAATGCTGAACCGCGGTTGATCGTGCTCCGCAGGAGAGCACGAACGTACTCTCCTGCGGAGCGCAGCCAACCAAAACAAGGAGTTGTTGTCATGGTGCGTTACCTGATTATTCTGATATTTTTTGTGCTTTTTGTGTTTCTCTTTGGGGGCGCCTCGGCTGAGCGGCGTCAGGCGGGCCTGACCGAGTTGCAGGCCGGTTTTGCCGAGACAGACATTACCCCGCGCCTGAAGGCGAAAACGGTGTACCTGGCGGGCTTCGGTCACAACCGCAAAGCCAGCGGTGTTCATGATCCCCTCAAGGCCCGCGCCCTTGTTCTCGGACACGGCAAGGACAAAATCGCCCTTGTTTCCCTCGATCTGATCGGCTTCTTCCATCCGCGCATCGAAAGCGTCCGTCAACGTCTGCCCGGCTTCCGCTATGTTCTCGTTTCCAGCACGCACAACCACGAAGGGCCAGACACCCTCGGTTTGTGGGGGGCCAGTCCGTTCCAAAGCGGCGTCGATGCGGAATATCTCGCCGAGGTGGAAAAACAGATCATCGCAGCCGTGGAAGCGGCGGAGGCCGACTGCAAACCGGTCCACGTCCGTATCGGCCACACGCGCGCGCCTGAGTTGCTGTACGATGCCCGCGAGCCTTATGTCAAGCACGATGAACTGGTCGCCCTGGAGTTCCGCGAGAACGAGGGCAGGCCGGCCGGACTCGTCGTGCAGTGGAATTGCCATCCCGAGACGCTCGGCGGCAAGAACACGCTTCTCAGTGCGGATTTCGTCGGAGTGACGGTCCAGACGTTGCGCAAGAAACACCATTGCCCTATCGTCTATTTTAGCGGCACAGTGGGCGGTCTGATGACCTCGCTTCATGTCGAGATCAAGAACGCCGCCGGTAAGGTGCTGGACGACGGTACCTTCGAGAAGACAGAGCGTTATGGCGAACTGTTGGCCGAAGCTGTGGAGCACGCTCTGAAAGCAGCGCAGCCGGTGAAGTTGACGCCGTTGCAAGTGCGGCGGCGACTGGTGTTTTTGCCGTTGGATAATAAGTTGTATCTGCTGGCCCGACAACTCGGCGTCGTGCAGCGCGAGGCATTCTTGTGGAACGGCGATCTGTATCAGGCGGAGCCAGCAAAAGAAATCAAAGCGGACAAACCGTTGTGCCTGCGCAGCGAGATTGCCTGGCTACGGCTGGGTGCTCTGGATATTGCCGCCATTCCGGGGGAGATTTATCCCGAATTGGTGCTCGACAAAGTGCAAGACCCTGCCGACCCCGGAGCGGATTTTCCCGATGCGCCCATCGAACCGGCCCTCTACAAACAGTTGCGCGGCCCGCACCGAATGTTAATTGGCCTGGCCGGGGATGAGATCGGTTATATTATCCCCAAACGCCAATGGGATGAGAAAGCGCCCTTTTGCTATGGCCGTAAGACAGCTCCCTACGGCGAAGTCAACAGTCTGGGAGCAAATACGGCCCCCTTGTTGTGTCGGGCATTTCAGCAACTGGTACAGGGCAAGGAATAATTCGGCAGGCGTGCCGACCGCTCCAGCGAGTGGGGTTATGTAAGTGCTGACGGTCCTCCAGAAAGAGGAGCATTTCCTCCTTACGAGGACCGCTTTGCTCTTGCCGCTCCAAGGGGGGAGAACATCGCCGGATCCCGCTGGGAGCAGCAGGATAGGGCCGCACAACTCAATGAGTCAGTTGCAGCGGGAAGCGGCCGCTGACTGTTTCGACTTGCCCGTTGGAGGATACCCGCTCCGGCTCAACGGTGACAAGGACACACTTGAAGGCCGGAGTTTTCGAGTCGGGATCTGTCGTGGTTGGCACGAGCACGTTGGCTTCGGGATAATACATCAGGGCATTGCCGGCGCGGATGTCATATTCGCGCACCAAGATCCCTGACAGGGCGCCGACGGCACTGCGGACCGTGACGTGCTGATCGACGTGCAAGCCCAGTCGCTGGATATCCGCGCGGTTCATCAAGATTACATTGCGCCGTTCCTGGCCGCGATAGATGTCCTCTTCCTCATAGACGACCGTGTTGAACTGGCCCTCGGAGCGCACCGTCATCAGCCGCAATTGGTGCTCCGATCCCATCAGCGGCGGGATGGGATGGATAGCGAATTGCGCCTTGCCCGACGACGTAGCGAAACGCGGCGTATGGAAGATACGACCGGCAATATGGAACTCTTCGCGGGTCCGGTCAAGGGCGGCAATCTTCTCGTAGCCGGGGATGACCCGTCCGATTAGCTGCCGCAGGTGACAATGGTTTGTCAATGCTTTCCAATCCACCGGGCTTTTGTCCCCCAACACACGCGCGGCGAGCGAAGCGATGATCTCTACCTCGCTGCGCGGTCCCTCATAGCGGCTAGGCCCACCCTCGGAAAGGCGTAGGAAATTGAACATCGATTCTTGCGTCGTCGCTTGCGGTTCTTCGTCGCGGGCCCGCACAGGCAAGATCAGTGTGTGCCGCGCTCGGCCCCAGGCGTGGCCCGTGTTGAGCGTGGTGCTCAGATAGGCGATCAGGTCTAATTGCGCGAGTGCTCGTGTTGCAAATTGGGCATCCGGGTTGCTGCCGAACAGGTTGCCGCCCAGGCACAGCGCCGAACGCACCTCGCCGCGCTCGGCGGCCTTCATACAAGCCATCGTGTCCAGCCCTGGCCGCGCTGGCAGCTTGACGTGCAGATAGGTTTCCAGATTGTCGAGGATGGCCTGCTTGAGCGTTGGCGTGACGCCCATCGAACCGATGCCCTGGACGTTGCTATGTCCTCGGATCGGCAGCAGCCCAGCGCGCGGCCGGCCGACCATGCCGCGCAGCAAGGCGAGATTGATGATCGTCTGCACGTTGGCGACGCCGTGCTGGTGGTGCGTAATGCCCATCGTCCAGCCGAACACGGCCGACGGCGCGCGCATGTACATAGCGGCCATTTTTTCGATGGTCCCTCGGTCCACGCCGGAGCTGCGCTCGATCGTCTCCCAGTCGGCGTCGAGAACGTGCCTGCGATACGCTTCGAACCCTTCTGTCGCTTCGCCGATGAAATGCGCGTCGATGGCATTTTTTTCCAGCACGACCTTGGCCACGCCTGTCAACAAGGCGATGTCGCCGCCGATGTGCGGCTGCACGTACAGACTTGCTATTTTCGATCCAAAAAATAGACTGAATACGTCCGACGGCACGCGGAAATTGACCAGACCAATCTCCTTCACGGGATTGATGACGATGACGTGTCCGCCGCGGCGGCGGATGTTCATAAGCGTGCGCATCAAGCGCGGATGGTTCGATGCTGGATTGCCGCCGATGAGGACGAATAGGTCCGTCTTTTCTACGTCTTCCAGCGTCACGGTCGCCGTGCCCGTGCCCAACGAGCGCCCTAAGCCGACGCCGCTGGCCTGGTGGCAATAAAAAGAGCAATTATGGACATAATTCGTCCCATAGAGGCGGGCGAACAATTGCAGCAGAAAACCGGCCTCGTTCGACGATCGGCCACTAGCGTAGAAAAAGTTCTGGTCCGGCGCTTGGCCGCGCAACTGCTGGGCGATACGGTCGAGGGCCTCATCCCAACCGATGACGCGATAATGTGTGTCTTCCGGCCCGGCGTACAAGGGCGTGGTGAGGCGACCGCACCATTCTAACTCGCGCGGCGTCAAGGTGCGCAACGCCTCAATGCTATAACGCTGAAAAAACTCCGGCCGCAGTCCTTTCTGCATGTCCGCGACCATCGCTTGCAGCGACTTTTTGCATACTTCGGGCCAATGTCCGGCCTCATTGCGCATGCCGCCCGCTTGTCCGCCCATGCCCAAAGCACACGTCTTGCAAGCGTTTTTCGCGCGCATCGCCTTCCACAGCTGCCACCAGCCAACGCGATGGGCCATGCGCAACGTGTATCGAATCGCCGCCCAACCACCGCCGCTTTTCATTCGTTTCATGACCGCACCTGTGGTGTTGTTGCGTGCAGACGATCTCTACTCGGATTGGGCAAGAGGTATTGGTGAGGTCTCCGCAGCAGGGGCCGTTATAGGACGCAGCGCCTTCTCGGCAATGTCCCGGCGATAGAACGCTCCGGGGAATTGGATACAGGCTACCGCTTCGTAAGCGTGGCGCTGGGCGTCGGCCAAGGTCTCACCCAGCGCTGTGACGCCCAGGACGCGGCCACCGTCGGTCAGGATGCGATCACCCTCGCGGCGCGTGCCAGCGTGAAACACCTTCACGTCCGGCAATTGGGCGGCCTCGGCCAGTCCCTTGATGGGCAGGCCCTTCTCGTAGGGACCGGGATAGCCTTTGCTGGCCATGACCACGCACACCGCTGGACGCGGATCCCACTCCAGCTTGCTCTCGAACGCATCCAACCGTTCCTCCACGACCGCCTCGATCAGGTCGAGCAGGTCGGTGCGCAGGCGCATCAGCAAAGGTTGAATTTCCGGATCGCCAAAGCGGCAATTGAACTCCAAGACGCGCGGCCCCTGATTGGTGACCATGATGCCGGCATAGAGGACGCCGCGGAACGGCTGCCGCCGCCGCTTCATAGCATGGACCGTGGGCACCAAGATTTCGCGGTCGATGGCGTCCAGCAACTCGGGCGTGCCCAGCGGCGCGGGACAGTACGCGCCCATGCCGCCGGTGTTAGGGCCTTTATCGCCATCGAAAGCGGCCTTATGGTCTTGCGTCGGCTGCAAGGGCACGATGGTCCGTCCGGATACCAAGGCGAGGATGCTCAGCTCTTCGCCTTCCAGGCGCTTTTCGACGACCACTCGCCGACCGGCGGCGGGGCCGAACTCCTCGCGGACCATGATACGCTCAATGGCCGTCAACGCTTCTTCATTAGTCGAACAGACGAGGACGCCCTTGCCGGCGGCAAGACCATCTGCCTTGACCACCAGCGGATAATCGCGGGTCTCGATGTAGCGGCGCGCGAATTCGGGATGATCGAAGATGCGGAACTCGGCGGTCGGCACGTCGGCGTGATGCATTAACTCCTTGGCAAAGACCTTGCTCGCTTCCAGCTGCGCTGCCGCGCGGGTCGGGCCGAAGATGCGCAACCCGGCTTTCTGAAAATGATCGACAATGCCGTGGGCCAAAGGCTCCTCCGGCCCCACCACGGTCAGATCGATCTTCTCTTTGCGCACAAAGGCAACGAGGCGGTCGAAGTCGAGCGGATCAATCGGTACATTAACGCCGTCCTCGGCGGTGCCGGCATTGCCGGGAGCGCAATAAACTCGCTCTGCGCGCGGCGATTGAGCCAGCTTCCACACCAAGGCATGTTCGCGGCCGCCTTTGCCGATAACCAGTATCTTCATAGGACCTGCAATCCAAAATCCGAAAGAAACACCTCAGTCCAAAATAGCAAAAATCAAACCGCCAGCTGCGAGGTTTGTTTTGATTTTGGCGTTTCGGATTCCGGATTTACCAATAAACGGGCGTGGTCAGGGCCGAGGCGATGACAGTAATCGCCAAAGCTCTCCCCCGGCCGGCGCTCTTCCTTATAGTGGCGCAGCAACGGCGCCAAGGTGGCCACGATCTCGCTGCGCGGCACCAGGTCTTTGAGAGGGAAATTCAAGCGGTCGCCGTGGACGCGGCCGCCGACGTAGACGACGTACTTGTCGCCGCTGCGGCCGACGATGCCGATATCGCTCTGGTAAGGACGAGCGCAGCCATTGGGGCAGCCGGTCATGCGGACGCCGAGGGTTTCGTGCTCCAAGCCCAGTTCTTGGAGCAGCGCTTCCAGCTCGTCGAGGATGCTGGGCAAGACGCGCTCGGCTTCGGAGATGGCCAGGCCGCACGTCGGCGTCGCCGGGCAGGCCATGCTGTGTTGGCGCATCCTGCTGACTTGATCGGGACGAGCGATGCCGTATTCCGCCAGCATCCGTTCAAGAAGCGGCAAGGCGCCGCCGTCGAGATTGCACAGCAGCACGTCTTGCATACCGGTCAGCCGCACCTCCGGCCGGAAGCGTTCGACGATGGCGCGGAGACCCGAACGCAAGCGCTTGGGGCCAACGTCCTTGACCCGGCCATTTTCGACGCTGAGTCCGTAAAACCACTTCCCATCCCCCTGCGGATGCCAGCCCAGGTGCAAGTGATAGCCGCTGATGGCGACCGGCCGCGGCGGGGCTGGCATGCCACCGAGGTAGCCAGCCAGTACGTCACGGAATTTCTCCACGCCCCAATCGTGGACCAGATATTTGATACGCGCCCGCTTGCGGTCAGCGCGATTGCCGTGATCGCGGAACAACTTCACCACTGCCTCGGCAGCTTCGATAATGTCGCTGGCAGGGACATAGCAGACCGGCTTGGCCAACATCGGGAACGTATTGGGATTGCCGTGCGTCATGCCCATGCTGCCGCCGACCAGCAGGTTGTAGCCGGCGATCTGGTGATTCTCGACGATGGCCAGCAAACCGAGATCTTGGCCGTATACGTCAATGCAATTATCGTCGGGCAGGGCCAAGCCGGTCTTGAACTTGCGTGGCAGATAGACCTTGCCGTAGATCGGCTCTTCTTCGTCGCTTGGCGGCGGCGTTTTACCCTGATGCTGGCTCAGGTGCGTGACCGGCTCGCCGTTGAGCCAGATTTCGTGATAGGCCCGGCTGCGCGGGGCCAAGTGCAAGGCCAGACGCCGCGCCGTATCTTGCATTTCGGCGCGCACGCCGTCCTGGTGCAGCGGGGCCGGGCAGCACATCACGTTGCGTTCTACGTCTCCACAGGCGCCCAGCGTCGTCAACAAAGTGGCATTGATGCCGGCGATGGTGTCTTTCAAGTGCCCTTTCAGGACACCGTGGAACTGGATGCCCTGCCGGCTGGTGAAGCGCAGCGTGCCGTTGCCATAGGCGTCGGCCAGTTGGTCCAGGGCCAAGTATTGCTCCGCCGTCACGCGTCCGCCGGGGATTTTGCAACGGACCATGAACATATAATGCTTGCCCACTCCCTCGACGCGGCGGAGCTTGCGGGCGTCGCGGTCTTCTTGCTGATAGGTGCCGTGGAACTTGAGGAGCTGTTTGTCCGCCTCACTGAAATGGTCGCTGTCTTTGTCCAGTTCCTCGCGGATCGTACCGCGCAAGGCGCGGCTGTTCTCCTTAATGCCTTCCACGGCCGAACGGCCCGGCTTCTTCGCTCCGTCGGCGGCGATCCCATTCGCGCCTTGCTGTGCTTCACCCGACATACGTATGTCCTTGCTTCCGAATGGTCGGAATCTTCACTAAGCCGATCAATTTACATATACTCGATTCGCCGAATCTGACAAGAGATTATCGGTTAGTCCGCCTTATTTCTCCATTTTTTCTGACACAAAGCCCTTTGCTTGCCCAGGGAAGCGTCTCCGGCCAAACACTCGGCATTCAAGTAAGCCGGCGTCTGCATCCGAACTGTTACAACATGGGGTTGACCAACCTGGGCTTTCTGACGGTCCTGCACGAAGCGAGCGGCTACCTGGGGGGCTATCTGGTTACCAATATCTGGGGTCGGCCGCTGGAGTTTCGCCTTACCAGCGCGGTGCAGCCCAACCGGGTTCAGCATGTCCTTTACGCCGGCACTTTGGAGCCGTATATCTGCGCCGACCTGATCGGCAAGACGCTGGTAGACAAAGCTGCCGTCTCAGTGCAATTGCTCCTCACCGATCGGGCCAGTGTGCTCGATCTCCGGCTCAAGCTGGAATGTCCCGTGGTGTGGCTGGCCTCGACCGACGATGCCCAAGCAGCAGCGTTGGCCCAGCGTGGCCTGGCGGTGACGCCTGCTCAGGCAGGGCAAGGCCCCTTGCTATGCCATCCCCGTTTTCCCGAAGACGTGACGCGGACGCGCGATCTGCTCGGCGACCTCGATGCCGCTTTCGACCTGGCCGAGCCGTTTGGCCGCATCCGCGAAGCCATCGGCGAAGCCCGCAAGATGGGCGTTCATAAGTGAGCCTCCGAGAACGCCGCGGCGGTTGCGCCAGTCCTCTCGCAGAAATCGTCGAATGCATAAGGGTCGCTTCGGCGGCGCTTACGCAAACGGATGCTCACGGCTGCCCTCCTTACGGTGCGGCGCTGCCCTCTATTGTAACCACTACAGGGGCCTCTTGCAGGTCGGTTTGGATCTTCACTTCATGTTTGAAATCGCCGGGTTTACGGAAAACGCACTTAAAGGAGACCACCTGCACCGGAGCGGGTGTGGCCGACGGCGGCGGGTCCACCTGCATGCCTTCCGTCATTCCTTCAACCTTCATGACGCGGAACGGCTTGGTGCCGCGGACAACCACGCGGCGCGTCAGCGTCTCGCCGACCTTGACGGTCCCCAGGTTCAGGGTCGCCGGCGCCACGGTCAGGTT
>JAJPIY010000030.1 GCA_021324515.1 Planctomycetota bacterium | reverse complement strand
GTATCAGAAGCAGCAACAGTCGCCGAGGAAAACCCGGCATGGTGTCATCTCGCGTTCCTTGTGGCGATCGCGTCCCCACTCGGCCCTCATTTTAGCTCAATGTCGTGGGATTGAGAACCAGGCCGGACGTCGTATTGCAAACCGCTTGTCTCCGTGTTGCCATACTGCGGCGGTACGTACACCTCTTTCTGCTCGACTTTTTCGTCCTTTCCTCCCTGTCCGGGGAGGTCGGCCAGGCGCCGTTTCTCAAGTCCCTGAACGCTGATCTTGGCAGGCCCGACAGGGAGGCCAGAAACCGAATAGCTGCCGTCGGCTTTGATTTCGCTGGTCTTGGCGACGCTTTTGTCGCCTTGGCTCATAAAGTTGACGTATCCGCCGGGCAGCGGCTTGCCCTGATAGAGGACTTTGCCGGATACGTTGCCCGTACTTTTGCCGCAGCCACCGACGGCAAAGGCCAGCAGCCCGAACATTAGAAAAAATCCCAGAGAGCGCATTCTTCCTCCAAGGATAAGGGGGGTGAGGGAACGAATAAGAGCATGGCGGATAAATCTGAGCCGCAATCGTAAGGGAACGGTGGGCGTCAACCATTCCCTTTACGATTGCGCCGCAGATAGCAAATCCATCACCAATCAGACGGCATGGGCAAGCCGTCGTTGGGAACCATGGCGATCCAAAAAGTGTTGGGACTCATGCCCTGAGCGAGAAAGCGGACGCTGCCGTCGCCGATGGCGGCGTTCATGCCGCCGGTATGGGGACTGGAAGCATAGAGCGGGTTACAGTTGGTCTGCCACGGGTTGGGGTTTTGCAGCCAGGTCTGCGGCCCGATGACCGTGCCGAAGACAGGGCCGCAATAACGGTCCCAGCCCCAGGCCCAGATGTTGCCGCTGGGCTTGTTCGGACCACAGCCGGCATATTTCTCGGCGAAAAGGATGGTATTGGACGTGCCATCCGGTAAAGAGGCAGGTAAGCGGGCTTGGCTATTCCAATACCGATAGCCTGAACCACTGGTGTTGCCGAACACCTGAATGTTGGCGGCGTAGGTCGCATCACCTTTGCCCCAGGTATGGCCGTTCCAAAGGACCGTTGCGGCATAGCCGACGCTGGGATCGGAGGGGCAGATAAAGGGTTTAACCAGCTGGTCGCCGCCGTTGGTCGGGACGTTGACTCCCCACCAGCCGCCCTTCATGTTGCCGCCTCCGCTAGAGTTGACTGAGTACGAGAAATTGTACAGGTTCTGCTGCTCGACGAAGGGCAACAGCATCGACAACGTAGTGCTGTACTGTTCTCCTGTAGGAAAGGCGCCTGGTCCCTTCCAATCAGGCTGCGCAGTCGGGAACCCATCACAGGCAGGTGGCAAGCGCGAGTTGTAGGTGTCGGCGAAATTGTGCGTGGCAAGCGCGAGTTGATGCAGATTGTTGCTGCACTGAGCGCGTGCCGCCGCCTCACGCACCTTCTGCACAGCGGGCAACAGCAGGCCAATGAGGATGGCGATGATGGCGATAACTACCAACAGCTCAATGAGCGTGAAGCCACGCCAACGACGAAAGAAACGATGAACCGGCATAGTTTACCTCCCAGGTGAGAGAAAAGCGAAAACCTTTCGCATATACGGTAAGCGTCGGGCCGTAACGCCGACGTGTCACGTCAATGGATCGAGTTATCTATCTTTTGGAACGCAAGCCAACGAAGATTAAGATTAAATTATAGACAGGTCTACGGCGAGCGTCGAGCCGTAAGGCTGATAGGTTCACGTCGCGCAACGTAAACTTGGGCGAGCGGGGGGTGTGAACCCCCCGGTTGTGCTACCGGGGGGTTCACACCCCCCGCTCGCCTTGTGCTACCGGGGGGTGTGAACTCCCACTGCTGTGAACATCATGTGGGTGTTTTAGCCGGCTATCTCGCTCGCTGTCGGCTTTGGCGATATTCTTCAAGCTTGGGCAGCAGCGTGCGTGTCTCCTCGGGGTACAACAGCCGCAAGCGCTCGCTGCAAGCGGCCAGAAAAGCCATGCTCAGTGGAAAGGGCAGGCGGCTCCGCTTGTCCTAGGCGACCCCGCACCGAGGTGGTCAGTTCGTTTGGTTGCTTGGCCCGCGTACTGCAAAAGCCCGTCGGCAATAAGGCGGACCATCATGGCAAACAAGATAATTTTTTCGTAACACCGTCCCCGTCTCTGTTCCAAGACGTTCTGCAGACGCTGGTCATCGGCTACCCAGCGCCACAGCAGCAACACGGCCCCCGCCAAGGGCATTCGCGTCAAGACATCTGGGGAAGGACGTTCTATGTCTAGGACCTCCGTACCGCTGAGAATAATTTCTGTGTTTCCAACAACATAGCTCTCTCAAATGGCACGCCTTGCACCGAGCCCAAATGTTCACAGCAGTGGGTTTATCCCCGCCTACCCTGTGAGTGGCGGGGTTGATCCCCGCCGTAGGCACTGGCGAGCGGCAGGGTTCATCCCCGCCGCCAGCCGGTGCCGCCGGGGCGATCTTCCAGCGTGATGCCGAGTTGCCCCAGTCGTTGCCGAATCTGGTCGGCCATAGCGTAGTTTTTCGTTTTGCGCAATTCGGTTCGCAGGTCGATGAGCAATTGCATCAGCTGGTTGACCAATTCCTCGCTGGCTCCGCTGGCGCTCTCTGGCGGCTGATGGAACAGTCCCAGGATTTGACTCAGTTCGCGCAACACCAACACGCCGCGCTCGAACTCCGCAACGGCGGCCTCCGTTCGCCCTGCGCCTTCCAACTGTTTGGCATCGGCGAAGCGATTGAGCGCCGTCAGCAGTTCGTACATGGCACCGATGGCGCCGCCGGTGTTGAAATCGTCGGACAAACAATCGAGGAACGTCGAGCGCAATCGGGACACCTCGTTGAGAAACTCACTCGGAGGCGAGCCTGTGCCGAACGGCGCGTGCTTCGTCGGCGCCGGCAAGTCGTAAAAACTGCGGCTGCGGATGCGCTGGTAGCGCTCGAAGAAGCGATAGAAATGCCCCAAACTGCGGCCCACCTCGGCCAAGCGCTCATCGCTGTACTCGATGGGACTGCGGTAGTGCGTACTCAACAGCAGCAGCCGCACCGTCTCAGCGGAGTGCTTCCGAAGTAGATCGACGATGTTGACCACATTGCCGATGGAGCCGGCCATCTTGGTCTGCCCCATTTTGAGCAAACCGTTGTGCATCCAATAGCGCACGAACGTTTGGCCGGTGTACGATTCAGATTGGGCCAGCTCGTTCTCATGGTGCGGAAACTGCAAATCGAGGCCGCCGCCGTGGATGTCGAGCGTTTGGCCCAATAGCTTCATGCTCATGGCCGAGCACTCGATGTGCCAGCCGGGCCGACCCGGTCCCCACGGACTGTCCCACGACGGTTCGCCGGGCTTGGACGCTTTCCACAAGGCAAAATCGCCGGGATTGCGTTTCTTGTCGCTGACCTCAATGCGGGCCCCCGCTTCTAACTGTTCAGGATCGCGGTTGCACAATTTGCCATAATCCGGATCGCTGGTTACATCGAAATACACGTCGCCGCCGGAGGCGTAAGCGTGGCCTTTGGCGATCAGGCCGCGCATGATCTCGATCATTTCCGGAATGTGTTCCGTCGCGCGCGGCATGTGGTCGATGCCGGTGACGTTGAGCTTTTTCAGGCAATCGACATAATCCGCCGTCATGCGTTCGGCCAGCTCCTGGACGGTCGTGCCCAACTCGCGGGCGCGGGCAATGAGTTTGTCGTCCACATCGGTGATATTGACCACCCACGTCACCTGATAACCGAGATAAGTCAGAAAGCGCTTGACTGTATCAAAGATAACAGGGCCGACCATGTGGCCGATGTGGCTAGGTTTATAGACGGTCGGGCCGCACACGTACATGCGCACCTTGCCCGCTTCGACCGGCTGAAATTCCTCCTTCTGACGAGTCATAGTATTATAAATGCGCAAAGGCATAGCAATTCCTTCATGGCTACTTCGTTTCGCTGCGAGGCGTAGGCGAATGCGTCGCGCTCGCCTAACGGCTCGCGGCTAAACAGGACGTTTTTGTTCAATCAGCGTCGCGCTCGCCTAACAGCTCGCGGCTAAACAGGACGTTTTTGTTCAATCAGCGCAACCACCTGGCACGCCAGCGCCTCGGCCCGGCCGATAGCACCGACGTGCTCGCCGGTCTTGGCCTTGACGTTGACAGCCCCCGCATCGATTCCGAGTAGCTGGGCTAGGTTGTTGCGAATGTCGGCCTTGATGGGGCCGAGTTTCGGTTCCTGGGCGAAGACGATGACATCGACATTGACAACACGCCAACCATCTCGGTTCAACCGTGCCAGCGTTTCACGCAGAAACAGGCGGGAATCGGCGTCCTTCCAGGCAGGCTCGGTATCGGGATAGGCGTCGCCGATGTCGCCGAGTCCAGCGGCGCCGAGCAGGGCGTCGGTCAGCGCGTGCAAAACCACGTCGGCGTCGCTGTGGCCGACCAGGCCGCGCGGATGCGCCACCCGGACGCCGCCCAAGACCAAAGGACGCCCCTCGATCAAGCGATGCGTATCATGCCCGATACCAACGCGAACGGTTGTCATGGCGTCGATTGTAACGAGAGAACGGCAAATCTGACAACGGCTACCCTGCGAGCGGCGGGGTTTACCCCCGCCGTCAGACGGCGGGGATAAACCCCGCCGCTCGCAGGGTAGTAGGTCAATGGATTCTTCGCGGATATCGCAGGTTTTGAACGGCGTTTGCGAAACCATGTCCCGCAATTGTTCGCGCGCATATGCGCGCTTGCGGAGCAATTATTAGCTGGAGCGCTGCCATCGCTCCGCATTCACGGTTGAGCGGCCTTCGCGCTGGAGCTTGTGCAGACCCGCCTGGATTTGCATTTCGGCGAAACGCATCAACTCCGGCGGCAGGCCGCGGTACAACTCCAGCGTCAATTCGGGCACGGTTCGCGGACCGGCTTGCAGCGCTTGCAGCAATTGCTCCTCGCGCTCCTTGCGATGAGCCAAGGCTTGTTCGAGAACATGGGCGGGACGGGCGCTAGGCGAGCCGTGCGCTGGCAGCAGCAGCCGCGCGGGATACGCTTGCAGTCGCTGCAACGAGTGGAGATACTCGGCCAGGTCACCTTCTGGGGGCGGGGGAATCAGTACCGACGATAGCATGGAAACCATGTCGCCGACGAAAAGTAAACGATAACGCGGCTCCCAAAAGGAGAGATGGCCAGGGGCATGGCCGGGAGTATGAATGGCCTGCAATGTCCAAGCACCCTTCCCATCCGGCGCGGTCCCCAAGTCGAGACAATCGCCGTCGTTGAGAAATTGCTGTACGTCGATGCGGCCGTGCAGCGCCTGGGCCGTCAGTGGGTGGGCGAGGACCGGCACGCCGTAGCGTTCAGCGCACACTTTGGCGGCGCCGACGTGATCGGAATGATGATGCGTCAACACCACGCCGCGTAGGCGTCGCCCAGCGAGTAGATCGAACAACCGCTGTTGTTCCGCGGCATCACTGGCACCGGGATCGATCAGGTAGGCGGGGTCATTGCCGACCAGGTAAGCATTGGTGTGCGTGCTGGGCGGCAACCCCTCGGCAAAAAGGGGAATCATCTGTACGCCGGGGCTGAACCAGATGGGATGAAGGGCCCCTGTTGCCAATTTGTCGAGAAGGGGCCGAAGGCGCTCGGGCAACTCCTCGATGGTGCGACCACGGATCGCTTGTAGGAGCATCACGGTGGGCGGCGACACCAGGCGGTCCCCTGCGTTCCATTCTGCCAGCACTTGTTCGGCGCTGCGCCAGCTGCCTTCGGTTAATTCGCCGGGCCAGACCTCGGCTGTTTGTCCTGGCGGCAGTACGGCGGTGAAGAACGCGGTGTCGAAGCGGAACGGCACAAATGGCGGCGTCACCAGCGAGCCAGCAACCGTCAGATCTTCGGGCCGCAGATGGAGTTGGTGTTTGCGGAGCAGATCGTGAAAAGTTACCTGTCCGGCCATAAGCTGGCGGCGCAGCGAGACCAAGTCCTCGGCGGTCGGATAGGCCCCTCTGGCATCGCGGGCCAGCAGAACGCCGGTCTCCTCAAACAGTTCACGGACGGCGGCGACGTGTTGGCGGGTCAGTCCAGGCGTAGTGCAGGCCAACTCGTCATCGCTGGAATGGACCTTGCCGCCGGGGAAGGCGAGAAAACCGCCAAGAAATCGCAGCGTGGGTGCCCGGGCCACGACGAAGACTTCCTGCGAGGCACACGCCCGCGCCAACAAAACGCTGGCCGCCGGAGCAGGGGGCGTCAGCCTTCTGAGTGATACAGTGCTCACTCTTCCTCGTCCTTCGCTGCGTCGCTGTCCTGTGGCGAGGGCTGCCCCCTACTCAGGCCGCGCTCGACGGCTTCGAGCAGGCGCTCCATAGCGAACGGCTTGCGGATGTAGTCGATGACGCCGAGATATTCGGCATAAGCTTTGTGTCGGCTGCCCTCGTTGGCCGTTATCATGATGATCGGCGGCGCGTCGGCTTTGTCCTTAAAATGCTCGAGCACGGGATAACCGCCCATGCGCGGCATCATCATATCGAGAATGACCAGGTCGGGCCGCTGCTGATAGACCATCTGCTTGCCTTGCACGCCGTCGCGGGCCTGAATGACGCGAAAGCCCTGCCGTTCCAACACGACACGCAAGCCGTCGCTCAGCTCGACATCATCGTCTACAATGAGGATGGTTTTGGTTGCAGTCATTGGCATAGTCCTTGTGTCCGCTCGGGTAGGCACGAAACACCGTTGGGCGGGAGATTGAATCATAGCAGCCGCATACCCTTGTTACAACGTAAAAGCGCTGCTAGACTCGATTGGGTTCAAGGCCGCCCGCGCCGATAAGTCCCTGCTCCAGGCAGAGGCGTGCGGCTTTGTCTCCAGCGCTGACCCGGCGTCGTCAGGCCGTTTCCTGGACTTCGGCACCCGCGCGGCCTAGACGGTACAATAAAACCTCCAGGACAAAATGACAGGATAGTTTTTTGCTTTTTGGCTCTTGATTTTCCCTCTTCCTTTTTTCGGCGTCCTTGGCGTCGGAGCGGTTCATTCTCTTGCAAACCATGCCTACGGAACTTCCCTCACTGCGCTGGTATGCGTTTCACACGCCCAGGCGAGGCAACACTCCAGACGAGTACGAGGATGCCTTTGCCGGTGATGCGGCGACGGGGCGTTTTGCCATCGCCGACGGTGCTTCGGAAAGTTCCTTCACGGGGGCATGGGCGAAACTGTTGGTCGAGGGCTTCGTCGCCGCCAAGGACCGATCATGGCGCAATCTCGATTGGCTGGGTCCGCCACGGCAACGCTGGGCCGAGGACATCGATCCGCAGCCGTTGCCGTGGTACGCGGAAGAAAAGCGTGAACAGGGAGCTTATGCCACGCTCTTGGGTGTGGCTTTTGCGCGTGGATTGTGGCGCGCCTTGGCCATCGGCGATAGTTGTTTATTTCGCATTCGCGGAGGGAAATTCGAGAAATCGTTTCCCCTGGTACGCTCGGCGGACTTTGGCAACCAGCCGGCGCTGCTTGGCTCCCGCGGCCGGCCCGCGGACACGCCGGCCCAAGGCATCCGCCGCACCCGCGGCAAATGGCGGCCGGGCGATCGCTTTTTGCTCGCGACCGACGCCCTGGCCGAATGGATGCTCCGCCGCCACGAACAAGCACAACGTCCAGCCGACGACATCGACCGGCTGTTGGCTGAACCTTCCCCCCAAGACACCTTCGCTGCCTGGGTTGAGGAACGGCGCAAGAACCAGGGCTTGCGCAATGACGACGTGACGTTGGTGGTTATCGATTTGTAATCAGCGAGCCGGCAAACGGGACGCCCGAGACGCGCGAAGGGACGTTGGCGGCCCGCAGGAGCGAACAGGGGCGGTTGACTGCGAAGGAAGCCGCCAAACGTCCCTGCCGCGGAGGCGACGGCGTCAACGCACCGTTGAATCGACCACCGATTGCACTACCGCGGCGATCGTATCCAGCGCCGCCATGGCCCCGACGCCCACATCGCCGCAGGCTAAACGGCGGTCCTCCGGGGCGACGATCCGCAAACGTGGACAGTGGGCGTTGATCCAGTTGAGAAGGTCGTCCAGGGCCAACCCTGCGGGGGGCGTCGTTCCCATGTCCGTAGCAATCTGCCGCAAATGACGGCCGGTCGCCGGATGTTGCCACATGAGCGTGTTCATGGCCGGCGCCAGCAGCACCGGCCGGCCGGACTCCCAGGCGCGCCACACGCAGGTCAAACAATTGTCGGCCAGACCATTAGCGAGTTTAGCGAGTGTATTTGCATCTAACGGCGCGATGAGCAGAAGGTCCGCCCAGCGCCGCAGCTGGATGTGCAGCACCTCGTCATCGCGTTGCCAACGCCGGCCCTCGCTCCGTCCTGGCCATTCGTCTTCATCCTGCACCAGCGAACCGCGTGGAAGGTCCGCCGGGTCGAAAAAATACAGCGACGCCTGCGTGGCCACTATCTTGATGGTGTGGCCCAGGCGCCGCAGCATCTCGTACAACAATGGCGTTTTGACGGCAGCCACCGAGCCGGTGACACCCAACAGAATGTTAGCCATGACTTTGTTCCAGCGCTTTCAGCAAACGCTCGGCTAGCTCCGGCCGTTGTACGCGCTGATATTGTCCACTAAGCGGACCCAAAAAGGCCCATTCACGTGCGCCTTCCAGCGTGTTGGCCACCATGAAATCAGCGGCGGACTGCTGCCGCGAGCGCTCGGCGACAGCGAGCAATTGCTCCTCACGGACGCCGACTTCGAGCTTGAACTTGACTAGCAGTCCGCGAAAACCCCACTCGCGGCGTAGACAATCGATTAGCTTCGGAGCGCGGACCAGCCGCAGCCACAATTCCGGCTCATCGCTTTTGACCTTGCCGGCAGCGCGATCAATCATCCGCGGCTCGGTCGTACGGTCACTATACCAGCCTCGGGTTTCTGCATGAAAATGAGTGCCTTCCGCCGGTGCGAAAATACCGCCGGCCAGATAATCGCTGACGGCGGCGCAGTGGATGACAGCGTCTAGTCCACCGTCCATCACTCGTTGACGCATGAGATTTTGCAGATCGTCAAATGTGCAATAAGGCTGCATGGTCCAGCGCTCATCCTTGGGTGCCTCAAGCGCTTCGGGGTGCGAAGTCAGCAGCACGACGTGATGGCCGCGCTCCCAAGCACAGCGGGCGATGGCTGCACCCGTGCGGCCTGTGAAAATATTGGTGAGACAACGCACCCGATCAATCGGCACCAGGGTATTGCCCGCTGTAATTAGGATGTTCATATACTGCTCCCGGCTGAATTTGGCACGCTTTTCTCCTCTCCCCCTTGCCTACTCGCGCCCCGTAGAGATGCAGCCGGGAGTGGTTTGTCGTCCAGGGCGCGGCTGCCCGGCAGGGCCTTGAGGGCCTGTTTTTCTTGGCCGCGCTCAAGGAGCGGCTGGACCGATCAGCCGGCGCAGGAAGGCCACGCCGGCGGCGACATCGGCGAGCCGATTCTCGCCCGCCTCGCGCTCAATGGTCAACCAGCCGCGATATTCGACCTCTTTGAGCAGATCGAGATACTTGATCCAATCGATGTCGCCGTGGCCCAGAGGCACTTCCTGGGCAACTCGGCTGGCACTGGACTGGCGGGCGTCCTTGGCATGGCTATGGACGATGCGGCGGCCTAAAGCCTGGATGGCGGTGTACGGATCGAAGCCGTTCAGCAGCAGATTGGCCGGATCAAGATTGACGCCCAAAGCGCCCGTGTCGAAGCGATCTAGAAAGGCCGCCAGAACGGGGCCGTCCTCCAAGCCGGTCTCCAAAGCCAGCGTGGCCCCGACACGGTCGCCGTGGCGAGCGAGCGCTTGCAGCGATTCGCGGAGTGTGACCATTCGCGGCTCGTTCGGCTCGTCGCGGATGGCCCCAGCTTGCACAATGACAAGGCGCGGCCCCAGGTCGTAGCTGAGAGACAGCACCTTTTGGACGTGTTCAATGCGCGGCTGCTGGTCCTCGGTAGCGTCGAGTCCCCGTCGCAAGGGACAGCCCAGCGCCGTCAGCTCCAAATTATGAGCACGGAGCAGGTGACGAAACTCGCGTCGGCCTGTTTCCGAGAGCGCCTTGGGCGCCAGATCGCCGACGGCATCCACCTGGACGCCGGAGACACCCAGTCGTTCCGCCTCCAGCAGGCCGCGCCGCAGCGGCAGACCAAGCGATTCCAACCGAATACCGATCTTCCGACGATTCATGGCCGATCCTCAGTGCTCACAAACGCCATTGCCAACGGCTCATTTGCTCCAGTAGTACAGCCTGAGTTAAGTCGAATTGTAGCGGCGTGACCGTGATCCAGCCTTCGGCGAGGGCAGTCACGTCTGTGTCGGGATGCGGTTCAGGACAAACAAGCTCCGGTTTCGACCAAAAATAGACCCGGCCGCGCGGGTCGGTACGGCGATCGTAGGCCTCGACATAAGGGGCGACATTCTGGGGCACGGCGCGAATGCCACGCAGCGGGCCGCGCTCCGGACTGGGGACGTTGATATTGAACAAAGAACCGGTCTGGGGCTGGTGCGCCAAGATTTGCTCGATGACGCGGCGGGCCAAGTCGGCGCCGCGCGCGAAATCAAGCGGCTTGAGCTTGGTGTATTCTTGCGAACAAGCGATGCTGGTGCAGCGAAAGAAGGCGCCCTCGATGGCGGCGGCGACGGTGCCGGAATAGAGCACATTGATGCCGGCATTGGAGCCGGCGTTAAGGCCGCTGACAATCACGTCGGGCGGCTCGGGCAGCAGCTCGCGCAGGGCCAGTTTGACGCAATCGGCGGGTCGGCCCTCGACCGCCCAGCCGAGGAACTGCTGGTCTTCATCGAAGATTTCTTGAACGACTAAAGGGGTCGTCAAAGTCACCGAATGGCCGGCGGCGCTCTGCTCCGCAGCGGGGGCGACTACGGTTACCTCGCCGAGCTTGCGCAACTCCCTTCGCAGGGCGCGCAAACCAGGAGCGTAAATCCCATCGTCGTTGGTCAACAAAATCCGCACGCCTGCCTCCTTTACAATTGCTTGCCTCTGGGGCCACCCGGCGCCTTTGCTCTTTTGTCCTTTTCTTGGCGTTCTTGGCGTCTTGGCGGCCCCATTTGATAGTGCCTCTTATTCTTCGAGTTTCTTGCGTCGCAGTAGGTGGTGGTAGTGTTGGGCGAAGCGGTGGGCCTCATCGCGGACGTATTGCAACAGCCGCAGCGCTGCGGCGTGCCGGCTCAGGCGCAGCGGCTCCGCCTCGCCGAGACGGTAAATCTCCTCCTCGCGTTTGGCCAGCGAAATCAGGCAGGGCGGCTCGACGCCCAAGAGGGCGAAGGCGTCCCGCGCGGCGTTCAGTTGTCCCTTGCCGCCGTCGATCAGCAGAATGTCGGGGAATATTTCCTCCTCCTCGTTTTTCACAGCGAGAGGCCCCCCCCGCCCGCGCCCGGCATTACGGAAGCGCCGCGTCACCACTTCACGGATCGAGGCGAAATCGTCAATGCCCTGCACCGACTTGATGCGGAAGCGCCGATAACCCGGTTTGAACGGCAGACCGTCGATGAAGCGGACCAGCGAAGCTACTGTGTCGCTACCGCCGAGGTGGGCGATGTCCACGCCTTCAATGGTGCGCGGCGGATGCGGCAGGCCGAGCACTTTCCGCAGCCCAGCGAGACCTTTCTTCGGATCAATGGGAAACACTTCCGGCTGTACGTCGCGCTCCACGTCGCCGCGCTGACCCAGTTTTTGTAGGGCGGCAATATCGTCGCGTAGCCGGGCCGCTTTCTCGAACTGAAGCGCCTGGCTGGCTTCTTCCATCTCGCGCTCCATCTCGCGGACCAAGCGGTCTTTCTTGCCCTCAAGCACCAGGCGTAAGGCCCGAATCTGTTTGCGGTACTCTTCTTTGGTCACGCGAAAGTTGCACGGGGCGGTACATTGGCGAATGCTGTGCAGCAGGCACGGCCGAAACCAGCGCCAGCGGCTGTCGTCGGCGTCGATGTCGAGCGAACAGGTGCGGAACTGAAAGATGCGCTGCAAGACGCGGATGGCCTGGCGCAGGGTGCGGGCGCTGGTAAACGGGCCATAGAGACGGACGCCGCGGCGGCGCGGCTTGCGTGTGAACTCGACACGCGGAAAGTCCTCACGAATGCGAATTTGTAAATAGGGAAATGTCTTGTCGTCTTTCAGCTCGACGTTGAAGCGTGGCTGAATGTCTTTGACAAGGCGGGCCTCCAAGAGCAGGGCATCGACTTCGCTATCGGCGGGCACATAATCGATGTCGGCGATGAGCGGTACGAGGTCGGCCGTGCGCGGATCGTCAGCGGCGGCCTTGGTGAAATAGTGGCTGACGCGGCTACGCAAGTTCTTGGCTTTGCCGACGTAAAGGACCACGCCTTGAGCGTCTTTCAGGAGGTAGACGCCGGGCGCGGCCGGAAATTGTTTGACCTTCTCAGCCGGCGGCACAGGGGCCGAACCTGCCGGTGGTCCTGCGGTAGACATGGCGCGTGCTCCTAACGCGAACTCTCCGAGGCCCGCCTTCCGCTGCGAAGCCCTTCCTTTATGATACACAACGGCCCCAAAGAAATGGGCACGCTTTAATTGCGAGGCCCGATGCGCTCCTTGCCGACCCAGGGACGCAGCACCTCCGGCACCACGACCGAGCCGTCGGCCTGCTGATTGTTTTCGAGGATGGCTAGCAAGGCGCGGGTGACGGCGACGGCGGTGCCGTTGAGTGTGTGGACGAAGCGCGTGCCCTTCTGCTTGGGCGTTTTGTAGCGGATGTTGAGACGGCGGGCTTGATAATCGGTGCAGTTAGACGTGCTGGTCACTTCGCCGTATTCGCCGCCCTGGCCGCGTCCCGGCATCCACGCTTCGAGATCATATTTACGATAAGCCGGACCGCCTAAATCGCCGGTACACGTGTCGATGACGCGATACGGCAGGGCCAGCCCCTGGAATATCTTTTCTTCAAGGGCCAGCAATTCCTGGTGATGCTGCTCGCTTTGGTCAGGCGTGCAGAAGACGAACATCTCGACCTTGGTGAATTGATGGACGCGATAGAGGCCGCGCGTGTCCCGACCGGGCGCCCCGGCCTCGGTGCGGAAACAGTGCGACAAGCCGACGTACTTCCTCGGCAAATCCAATTCGTCGAAAATGTGGTCGCGATGCATGCCGCCCAGCGTGATTTCGGCTGTGGCGATCAAACACAAGTCCGTGTCGCTGAGCGTGTAGATCTGCCGTTTTTCCGGATCGGGGTCGCGCGGCAAAAAGCCGATGCCTTCCAGCACTTCGACGCGGGCCACGTCCGGCGTGATGATCGGCGTGTAGCCCTCCGCGATAAGCGTCTGCAGGGCGTACTGTACCAGCGCCAATTCCAGCAGCACGGCTTCGTTTTTGAGGAAATAAAACTTCTGCCCCGCCACCGACGCGCCGGCCTCGAAATCAACCAGATCCAGCGCCTCGGCGAGCGCAACATGGTCCTTCGGTGCAAAGTCGCATTTACGCGGTTCGCCCCAAGTGCGGAGGACTTTGTTGTCTTCCGCCGTCGTACCGACCGGCGCATCGGGATGCGTCATGTTGGGGATGGTCAAAAGGACGGCGTGCAGCTGCTCCTGCACTTCCTTCAACTGTTTTTCCAACCCGGCGACTTCCTCACGCAGCCGCTTGCCTTCAGCGATCAGCTCTTGCTTGCGTGCGGGATCTTTCTCCTTGGGAATAAGCTTGGAGACCTCGTTCTGGCGCTGCTGGATCAGCTGCGTCTGCTGAATGAGGCGCTTGCGTTCATCGTCGAGCTGCACGACGCGATCCACGTCAGCCTTGACGTTGCGATTGCGGCAGTTGGCCTTCACTGCGTCCAAGTGTTCTCGAATGAAAGCAGCGTCCAGCATAGTCGAATTCCTTGTGATACTTCTCCATCGGCTCCATCGGCGTTATACGCGCTTACCCTTGAAAGACTACCAAAGTGAAATCATCTTGGAGAGCGCCTGTGCGCGGCAAGGCAGATTTCCCGCGCAGCTTCCGGATGATGGTTTCGCTATCTCCTTCCGACGCAGCGGCAAAAATGCTATCCCAGCCAGCGTACTTCCAAACGCCATCGGTCATTGCCAGCACAGTCCACGGGTGAACGAGACGCATGGAAAAAGGCACAAAAATAGCTCCCCGCGAACCGACAGGCGGATTTTTCATCTGGTGTTTGGTGAGAATATGAGGCGGTTCGTCAGCATTTATCACAGCGACGGCGCTGTCTCCACTGGAACCGCCGCACAGCATGGCCTGCGTCAAACAGAACGCAATCAGAGTGGTATAGCCGGCTTCGTCGGTATCTGCAACGGCCTTATCGGCATCCTGTAAAACGACGGACCAGATAGAGGGAGATAGGAGTTTATCCGTTCGGAAAGAGGAAACCCTATCCAGGCAGCTTTGACAGGCGATGGCTGCCGCTAGCGCCGCGCCTGCCTGACCACCTTGTCCATCAGCGACCGCGCACACGTAGCACTCAGAGGAATCAGCGACCGACCTAACCTCGAAGCGGTCTTGGTTGTCCTCGTGACCTCCTGGCTCCGAATGAGCGGAGTACGCGATCACGGTCGTTGCTCCAGCGGCACATACGGCACATCGTGTTTGCCAACGTAGATCTGTTCGGGGCGGAAGATGCGGTTGTTTTTCAGCTGTTCTAGCCAGTGCGCCAGCCAGCCGGCGACGCGGGCAATGGCGAAGATCGGCGTGAACAGGTCGCGCGGAATGCCGATCGATAAGTAGACAATGCCCGAATAAAAATCGACATTGGGATAAATGCCCTTGGGGCCAAGTAGGCCAGCGGCGACGCGTTCGACTTCGACGGCCAGCTGGTACAGCTTGGGCCGACCGGTTTCCACGAAAACATGCTCGGCCAATTCTTGCAAGACGGTGGCGCGGGGGTCTTTGACCTTGTAAACGCGATGGCCCATGCCCATGATCTTCTTTTTGTGTTGGATGGCGTCTTCGAGCCAGGCGTGGACGTTTTCCGGCGAGCCGATCTCTTCGAGCATGTCCAGCACTTGCTCGTTGGCCCCGCCGTGCAAAGGTCCGGTCAGTGTGCCGATGGCCGAGCTGATGACCGTATATGGATTGGCCAACGTCGATGCGGTGACGCGGCTGGAGAACGTCGAGGCGTTCATGGTATGCTCGGCGTGCAGGATCAGGCAGGCGTCGAGCACCTTGGCAACGGCCGGCGACGGCTCCTGTTCGGTGAGCATGTAATAGAAGTTGGCGGCGTGAGCCAGGTCGTCGCGCGGCGTGATGGGGGCGTCGCCGTGGCGGAGCCGGTGGAAGGCGGCGACGATGGTAGGCAGCTTGGCGATCAGGCGGATGACGGAGTCCCAGTTGTTCTGTTCGTTGGAAACGTCCCGGGCCGGATAGAACATGCCCATAGCGGCGACGCCGGCTTGCAGAGCGTCCATCGGATGGCCGGTCTCCGGCAGGCACTTGATCAAATCGATGAGCTTGTACTTGATGCGGCGATGGTGGCGCAGCTGGTGATCGAAAGCCGCCAATTCGCGTTGGGTGGGCAGGTCGCCCTTGAGCAGAAGCCAGGCCGTCTCCTCAAAACAACTCTCCTTGGCCAGCGTTTCCACGGCGATGCCGCGGTATTCCAATCGAGCACGCTTGCCATCGATAAAGCTGATTGCCGATTCCGCGACGGGCACATCGGCCAAACCGGGGCGAAATTCCGGCTCATTCATGGGTTGTCACTCACTTCACCCCCACGACAGGGGAAATAAGGTTGTTGATGCAGCACAGACCAAACCGTCGCGGAGACGGCGCGGTTACTATATCAAGATGCCTTTACCCCGGCGAGCAGGTCAAGGCGCACTAGCCCGCCGTTCAACGTCCCTCGCCTGGATGGACCCATTCGGTCGAGCCGTCGGCCCAATTTTCTCGTTTCCAGATAGGGACGAGTTCCTTCAAGCGCTCGATGGCATGGCGGCAGGCAGCGAACGCCTCGGCGCGATGGGGACAGCTGACCGCGACGGCGACGCTGATTTCGCCGACCTCCAGCCGGCCCAACCGATGCACCAAGGCGATGTCGCCGACGGGCCAACGTTGCCGGGTATCCGATTCGATCTCGGCCATCTTTTTCTCGGCCATCCCCGCATACGCCTCGTAATCCAGGGCCACCGTCATACGCTCACCGGTCAGGTCGCGTACCGTGCCCAGGAAAACGACGACACCGCCGCAGGAGGGACGGCGGACCTGTTCCGTCAGGGCCTGATAATCGATTGGCTCATAGGTCAAGCGAACCATCGCTAGATTTCCTCAATAAGAAAAGGACGCCATCGCCGCCGTCTCGCCTCAGCATTGTAGCAATTCCTGGCGCTAGGGACCGACAAGCAATGTTGACGCTTCTCGGCCAACCTCCATAATAAATAATCTCGCTTTATTCAGGAGGACTGATTCCTCCGGCAATGATGCTCACCGGGGTGTCCTCGGGCAGACAGTTGCTTGACACGATGAGGTAAGACAATGGCTCTGGGTATGCTGGGTTTGAAGGTCGGCATGACGCAGGTGTATGACGATGAGGGCAAGATCGCCCCCGTCACCGTGTTACAAGTCGGCCCTTGTCCGGTCTTATTAATACGCAATCAAGAGCGCGACGGCTACGACGCCGTGCAGGTGGGCTTCCAGGACAAACCGCGGCGTAAAGCCAGCCGGGCGGAGCGAGGCCATGTGTCAAGCGCTCTGGAATCGCGGCGGCGTCAGGCGCGGCTCAAGGCCGGCGTACCGATCCCTCCCAAAGCCGATTGTGAACCGCAACGCTATATCCGCGAATTTCGTCTGGACAAGCCGAGCGATTTGCAGGTCGGTGCCGTGCTTCGCGCTGGCGAGGTATTCAAGGATGTACCAGCCGTTGACGTTACCGGCACTTCCAAGGGACGTGGCACGGCTGGGCCGATGAAACGCCACGGTTTCGCTGGTCTGCCGGCCAGCCACGGCGTCAAAAAACATCATCGCGCCCCCGGCAGCATTGGCTCTCACGCCAGCAACCGCGGCAGCGGCCGGCCCAAACGAGGCAAACGCATGGCCGGACGCTACGGCGCCGAACGGGTGACCATCCGCAACCTGCGCATCGTTCGCATCGACGCGGACAACAACCTTATGCTCGTCGAAGGGGCCGTTCCCGGACCCAACGGCGGCTTGGTATCCATCCGTCCTACGAACAAGAAGAAACGCTAAAAGCTACTGGACAAAACCATTGGCGTCGTGCCGGTCTT
>JAJPIY010000080.1 GCA_021324515.1 Planctomycetota bacterium | reverse complement strand
TGTCTCGAAGCAGGATCACATGCGTCCGCCGCCGTCTACGATCAGCACTTGCCCCGTCACATAAGCGGCGGCGTCTGAGGCCAGGAACACAACAGCGCCGGCAACTTCGTCGGGCTGACCATGACGGCCCAGCGACGTTCGTCCGATGATCTGCTCATAGGCCGCCCGATCCTGAAACAGAGCGGCGGAGAAGTGCGTCTGGATCAGCCCTGGCGCCACGGCGTTGACACGAATACCATTGGCCCCCAGTTCCTTGGCCAATGCGCGCATCAGGCCCAGAAGCCCCGCTTTGCTGATGCTGTAGGCCCCCAGCCCCGGAAGCGGGTCGATGCCGGCGATCGAGGCCATAAAAATGATGCAGCCGCGGCGTTGGGGCAGCATCCGCCGCACCGCCGCCTGCGCCGTCAGGAGCGCCCCAGTCAGGTTCACGTCGAGGATTTTGCGCCAGGCATCGAGATCGAGGTCGGTCAGAGGACCAAAGACGGGATTGGTAGCGGCATTAATGACGACAATATCGGGTGTAAATGTCGCTTGATCGAGCTGTTCGAATAGGCGGGAAACCGCGTCGGGGTCACCCTGATGGCAAACGAAGGGGCGGGCGTCGGCGCCGGTCTGTTGAAGTTGAGCGGCAGCGGCACGGAGGCTGTCGGGTTTGCGGCCGGTGAGGGCCACCGCCGCGCCGCGCTGGGCCAGCGCCGCGGCCGCGGCCAGGCCGATGCCGCGGCTGGCGCCAGTGACAAGGGCGCGGCGGCCTGTCAGGTCGAACGGATCGTGCGCCGAAGACATGATGCGAGCCTCTCCCTAAAATTAACCTTGGGCGAAGCTAGTATACAGGAAATCCCACGGAGCTTTTCTTCATGAATGCGAACCTCGACACACCGACGGACGTGGTAGTCATTGGCGGCGGTCCGGCGGGCAGCACGGTTTCTACCCTTTTGGCCCAACACGGCTACAAGGTCAAGCTCTTTGAGCGCGAACGCTTCCCACGCTTCCACATCGGCGAGTCGCTGATCCCGGAAACTTATTGGGTGTTCCAGCGCCTCAAAATGCTCGACAAAATGAAGGCCAGCCCCTTCGTCAAGAAATACAGCGTCCAGTTCATCAACGCCCAAGGCAAGGAATCGGCCCCGTTTTATTTCCACGACAACAAGCCCCATGAATGCTCGCAGACGTGGCAAGTCATCCGCAGCCAGTTCGACACGATGATGCTGGACAATGCCCGGGAACAAGGCGTCGAGGTGCATCAGCCGGCCCGCGTACTGGACGTATTGTTCGAGGGCAGCCGCGCCGTCGGCGTGCGTGTGCAGATGGAAGACGGCGCGGTGCGCGAAGTGCGGGCCAAGGTGGTCGTTGATGCCAGCGGCCAAAGTGCGCTGCTGCAAAATCGTTTCAAGCTGCGTGTGTGGGACCCGGTGCTGGACAAGGGCGCCATCTGGACCTACTGGCAAGGCGCCTACCGCGATACGGGACGGGATGAAGGCGCCACCATCGTTATTCAGACCACCAACAAGAAAGGGTGGTGGTGGTACATCCCGCAGCACGACGACACCGTAAGCGTCGGCGTCGTTGCCCCGTTCGATTACTTGTTCAAAGGCCGCGGCAGCCACGAGCAGACGTACACCGAGGAAGTAGCTGCGTGTCCCGCCTTGCAGAAGCGCCTGGTCGGGGCCAAACGGGTAACGGGCTATTTCGCTACCAAGGACTATTCTTATCGTTCCAAACAGGTAGCCGGTGATGGATGGGTATTGATCGGCGACGCTTTTGGCTTCCTCGACCCTCTGTACTCCTCTGGGGTACTTTTGGCGCTCAAGTCAGGCGAACTGGCTGCCGACGCTATCGCCGACGGTTTGGCCAAAGGCGACGTATCGGCGGCCCAGCTCGGCCGCTGGGGCCAACTGTTCAACAAGGGCATCGATCGCATGCGCCGTCTGGTCTGCGAATACTATGACGGCTTCAGTTTCGGAAAATTCGTCAAGCATTTTCCGCACCTGCGCGGCAAAATCACCGATTTGCTCATCGGCGATCTGTTTACGGATAAAGTCGACGAAGTCTGGGCTGCTATGGAAGCGCTCTATCCGCCGGGGAAAAAGCAGATCCCCAGCTGGGAGCAAGGACTACCCGACGAAGCTGCCGCTAGAGGGAACGAACTCTTCCTGCCGCCAGGCCAGCTGCGCTGAGATGTCGTCGTCTGAGCTGGAAGCCACTTTTTGGCTCCTCACTCAGGTTACAGACCCAGATTGTTTGTGTGTTAACAGAAGTTTGGGTCCGAGCGGGCTGGACTGGTTTCGAGATCGGCTGGGGTACAATCGGATCAGCGTGCGGCCGACTGTGGGAGATATACGGGACGCGGTAGAGATGGACCCAAACAGGGGCGAGCGGGGGGTGTCAACCCCCCGGTATCTGAGGGCGAGCGGGGGGTGTCAAACCCCCGGTAGCACAACCGGGGGGTTCACACCCCCTGCTCGCCCTTGGGGCGCTGCGGCGGCGATCATTGGGTCTTCGATAGACTTTTTAGGTCTTGATGGTTTTGTTAACGAGAATGAACAAATTGTCAATCCCCTGTTAACGATTGGAAACGTTCATCGGCGACGCAAGCGTGCGTCGGTTCGTGCCCTTTTGTGAAGAGGTAAGGAAATAAAACGACACAACTGCTTTTTTTTGTATGAACTTATTTTTCACGCCTCTGTGCCCCTCTTTATGCCCTTTTCCCCGTTAATTCTATCAAAAACAATGGCATCGGATTTGCTAACTATCCAACAGTACAAAATCTTTTCACCCGATGCCGATGTGAAAAAGCACTGCACAGCCGAGGTGGCCAGTGCAGATAAACGTTTTGCTGCTTCGGGTGGATGACGTTGGCGTTCCGTGCCAAAGGCAAGGCCGGGCCGAGAGTGTTTCCGGTTTTTTCTGATTCAACTTGGAGGACACCATGTGGTTGAACAATTGCAGCGGCGTTGGTTTGGCTGGCTGCGTAGCAATCGTCTTGTACGGCGGCAGAAGGCCCGGCGAAGGCTGCGTCTACATCTGGAGCCATTGGAAGATCGCGTCACGCCTTCGACTACCATCACCGTGAACGATCCTTCGGGCGGCATGGACAATCCGGCCAACGTCACCGTGAATAATCTTGGCTCGAAGGTGACGCTGATCGATGCGATCAATGCGGCCAACAACACTGGTGGTACGGGTTCGTATGTCATTGTTTTGCCGGCCAATCAGACCATTACGTTTACGAAGCCATTGAACAATACGACCATCACGAACAACGTGCTTCAGGACCAGAATTGGTATGGTCCGGATGCGTTGCCGGCGATCAGCAGCAACATCACGATAGAGGGCAACGGGGATACGCTGCAAGTT
>JAJPIY010000369.1 GCA_021324515.1 Planctomycetota bacterium | reverse complement strand
TCTCCCTTGGACCTATAGCAATCTACCGCAACAAGCCGTTAACCACAGTTCTTATACTGTGGACCCATTGAAGCGCGCCGGCGTACAACATAAAGTCGGAGACCTCCTTGTTAACCACAGTTCTTATACTGTGGACCCATTGAAGCCGTACTTGTCGGCGTTCCGTGGGCGCGGACGGTGCGGTTAACCACAGTTCTTATACTGTGGACCCATTGAAGCTGTCCAGGTCTGGGTCGTTGCCGTCGCCGGGGGCAGGTTAACCACAGTTCTTATACTGTGGACCCATTGAAGCATCCGGTACTCGATCAGGAGCTGATGGAACCGTTCCGTTAACCACAGTTCTTATACTGTGGACCCATTGAAGCATGTCCCTGAGCAGACATTCTTCCGGACCCAATTTTGTTAACCACAGTTCTTATACTGTGGACCCATTGAAGCTGGCCTGTCCGGCATGACCCTACTGGCGCCATTCCCCGTTAACCACAGTTCTTATACTGTGGACCCATTGAAGCCGACCGGATGCTGTCGACAGCCTTGATAAAGCTGTCAGTTAACCACAGTTCTTATACTGTGGACCCATTGAAGCGATCGCACTAGCGTTGGCAGTGGCCAGAACGGCCAGTTAACCACAGTTCTTATACTGTGGACCCATTGAAGCTACCAAAAATATGCCGGCGTGGTCCGTGATGCGTTCGTTAACCACAGTTCTTATACTGTGGACCCATTGAAGCAGCCGCTCCGCTTGGCGGACATACTTCTCGACGGTCCGTTAACCACAGTTCTTATACTGTGGACCCATTGAAGCGCCCCCTAGCAAACGCCAAGCTCGGTGTCGCCTGGAGTTAACCACAGTTCTTATACTGTGGACCCATTGAAGCCAGAGAGTGGGGGTCAGGAAACGTTTCCAGCCACATCGTTAACCACAGTTCTTATACTGTGGACCCATTGAAGCGCCCATTTGATACGCAACTTCCCGCTCAAAGAGCTCGGTTAACCACAGTTCTTATACTGTGGACCCATTGAAGCCGGCCTGACTAGCCTCCTCGATAGTGGACAGCTGGAGTAGTTAACCACAGTTCTTATACTGTGGACCCATTGAAGCCTTTTGACCTGCCTGCACTGCTTGACCAATCGTTGCGTTAACCACAGTTCTTATACTGTGGACCCATTGAAGCACCTCCACTCTGACGGCAGCAGCGGTTCCAGCTCCTGTTAACCACAGTTCTTATACTGTGGACCCATTGAAGGATGGTTGGGAACAGATGAAGAAGACCGTGCAGCATTGTTAGAGCCACTAACAAAATGAGACATTTATAAGAACCGGAAACATATGAGAGCGAGACCAAGGTTGAAGAAGGCAAATTGCATTTCCTGTAACTCTTTAGCCGTTAGCAGCAACTTTCTCCGGTAGAGGCGGCAGTTCGCCGGTTACCAGGTAGGTGCGGAGGGCCGACACGATGGTTGTCAGGGGACCGTGGCCGCGCTGCTTGAGCGTGCGAAAGATGCTCATCCGTACGGCTTGCATGTCGGCTCCCTTTTCGCTGCGGTTGGCGTAGCTGTTTTTGCGAATGATGACGGCCGGGCGAATGCCCCGCTCCGCGGTGTTGTTGTCGTAAGGAACCTCCGGATGATCCAAGAACGTGAACATCTCGTTCTGGTGCCGCCGCAGGCGCTTGACCAGCCGTCGCGCCTTCCTGTCCGTCCACGGGCGGTCGAGGAGTTCCTGCAAGCGTACGTGGATGCGCTGCCGTTTGGATTCGTAGTCCGCCGCGCTGCGCTGGCTGTGCTTGCTCAGGCGCATGGCGTCGCGGAGCAGCCGGCGCAGCTTCTTGGCAAAACGCCGCCACGAACGAACGGCCCGCTTTCTCGTACTTCTCGACGCGCAGCATGTCGCGGAGCAGATGCGGAATGCATTTCTGCTTGGCCATGCAGCAAATCGCGTGGTAGGCGCCCCAGAAGTCGGTTACCAGGATGCCCTGGAATTGCCGCTGGAAGAACTTGTGGAGCAGCGGACTGCCGCGACAGCGGTCGATCAGGTAGTAAGTCAGGTCGCCGTTGGTGAAGCACCACAGCCACCAGGTCTTGCCCTTGACCCGCCAGCCGGTCTCGTCCGCGAACAGGGTCTTGGCACGCAACGCCTGGGCCTTGATCTGCTCGTACCAGGGGTAAAGGATTTCCTGCAACCGATACCACATCTGCACCAGGCCGCCTAGTGTGAGCGGGAAGTGCAGGTGGAAGTTGAACACCGAGCGAATCGGGTCGATGGTCACACCCAGGCCGACAGCACCAGGACCCGATGGCCCATCTGCGCATGGGGCAAGGCATCGGGCACCATGGGTTCGACTCGTTTGCGGCACTGGGGACACCAGTCGCGGTGAATCGTGTATTGGGTGACGACCGGGTTGATGTTCTCGGGAATGTCAAGGGCGATGCGCGTCCGCGTCTGCTGGCACGGCGTCACCTGGCCCTGGCAGACGGGACAACGTTCCAGGCGCAGCACGACCCGCTGATGAATGACCGGCGGCGGCCGCCGACTGCCCTTGTGCCCCTTCTTCCGGCCGGGCTTCTTGCGGCGCCGCGGCGTAGTGTCTTTGTGATAAACCGGCTTCATCCCCGAAGGCGTGGACGGAGAGTCTCCCGGCTTGTGCTGCTGCTCGGCCAGCATCTTGGCCATTTGCAGCAAGGCAAACACGACCGCTTCGGGCCCCTGCTCGTAAATGGCTTGGGCTTCCTCGGCGGTGAGCTTCGGCCCCAGAGTAATGTCCAGAGTCGGAATGGCTCGGGCCTCCTTGCCACGCGAGATGGTAAGACGTACCCGAAAACCAGAATTCAGCAAAGATCAGCTGCCTACGGCTAAAGAGTTACGAAAAAGTTCAATTGCCGTTCTGTCGTCTCCGCTTGGTTCAGAAAGCAGCCCTTCGGCGAATACGTCGAAGGGCTTTCTCATTGTGGAGACAAGCGTTGCGTCGTCGAGCCGGCAATTCACCTGCGACGACCCGAGCAATATCTCCCCTTGAAACATATACAAAAATACACTATACTCGGAGGTGTTCCGAGAGATCGCTTCCAGCCCGACTTTCGGCATCGAGGCCTATTTCGCACGGCACGCCCATGACTAGCAGCCGAGAGAGAATGCCCGATCTGTTGACCGTCCGTGACGTGGCGCGGCGGTTATCGGTCAGCGAACGGACGGTGTGGCGCTGGACGGCGTTGGGGCTGTTGCCGCCGCCCGTGCATCCGCACGCGCGGAGCACGCGCTGGCGCGCCGCCGACATGGAACGCTATCTGGAAAACTTGGCCGACCACTCAGGACCAGGAGACGATGATGGAGAAACACTACCGCATAGCGGCACCGCCGGAGGACGGCTTGTCAGCTAGCTCTATTCGGGATCGTATTTATGCAGAAATGCCGGCGGATAAGCCGGACCATCCCACCTGCTACGAAGGCGAATGGGTATGCTCCTACGGTCCCTGTCCTATGCGCAAGGTGCGCCTGCGCGTCAAGGCGTTCTATCATCAGCATTTGCCGCGCTTGCGCTGTCCGCTCTGCCTGCGGACGCTGGTTTTTCGCCACTGGCTGACCATTCTGGTACTGCAAGAAGTACCAGCGTTTACGCTAGCAGTTCCTGAACTACGCGCGCCGGCTGCTCTACGCCGGTCAACTTCTGGTCCAAGCCCTGATAGCGATAGGTGAAGCGCTGATGGTCGAAGCCGAGCAGGTGCAGCACCGTAGCATGGAAATCACGGATGTGGACCGGGTCTTTGATGATGTTGTAAGAGAACTCGTCGGTCTCGCCGTAGATCGTGCCGGGACGGGTGCCGCCGCCGGCCATCCACATGGTGAAGCAGCGGGGATGATGATCGCGGCCATAGTTTTGCTTGGACAGTTGGCCCTGCGAGTAGATCGTCCGGCCGAACTCGCCGCCCCAGATGACCAAGGTTTCGTCGTACATTCCACGACTTTTCAGATCTTGAATGAGGCCATAGCACGCCTGATCGATGTCGCGGCACTGGTCGGGCAGCCGGCCGGCAACATTGGCATGCGTGTCCCAGTTGTTGTGATAAATCTGCACAAAGCGCACGCCGCGCTCCACTAGCCGCCGCGCCAGCAGCACCGTGTTGGCGAACGTGCCCGCTTTTTTGGCATCCTCGCCGTACAACCTGAAGGTGGACTCCGGCTCACGGGACAGGTCGGTCAATTCCGGCACGCTGGCCTGCATGCGGAAGGCCATCTCGTACTGCTGAATGCGTGTGTGCGTCTCGGGATCGCCGACGGCGCGATAGTTCATCTCGTTGAGTTTTTGCAGGCCATCGAGTGTTTTGCGGCGGATGGCCGCCGGCACACCCGGTGGATTGTTGATGAACAAAATCGGGTCGCCGGAGGTGCGGAAGGAGACGCCGGCATGTTCGCCGGGCAGGTAGCCGGACGACCACAAGCGAGCCGAGATGGCCTGCACTTGCTCGGTGTTGGAAGGCTTGGCGACGAGGACGACGAAGGTAGGCAGATTGTGGTTGAGCGATCCCAGCCCATAGGAGACCCAGGCGCCCAGGCAAGGCCGGCCGGTGACTTGATTGCCGGTCTGGATGTAGGTGATGGCCGGCTCGTGGTTGATGGCCTCGGTATACATGCTGCGGATGAAGCACATATCATCGACCATCTTGGCCGTCCACGGCAGCAGCTCGGACACCCACATGCCGCACTTGCCGTGGCGGGCGAACTTGAACTTCGACGGCGCGATGGGAAAGCGTTTCTGCCCGCTGGTCATGGTCGTCAACCGTTGGCCCATGCGCACCGAGTCGGGCAGGTCTTTATCGAACCATTCCTGCATTTTGGGTTTGTAATCGTAGAGGTCCATCTGCCCCGGCCCACCGACCATATGTAGGTAGATAACGCTCTTGGCCTTGCCGGGAAAATGCGTCTTAACGGCTGTTTTTGCCGCAGAGGCAGCGCCGCGGGCGGAGTCCGCTTCCAGCAACGAGGCCAGCGCCGCCCAACCGACGGCGTGCGAACCTGCGGCGAAAAAGTAACGGCGCGTGATGGCGCGGGTGAAATCGTGGAACAGGTTCATGGCAGCACTCCTTATAAGGCGAGCGGGGGGTGTTAACCCCCCGGTAGTTCAACCTAAATAGTCCGGCGAGCGGGGGGTGTTAACCCCCCGGTAGTTCAACCGGGGGTAAAGAGTTCAACCGGGGGGTTCACACCCCCCGCTCGCCAGGTTTTACCGGGGGGTTCACACCCCCCGCTCGCCCGGTTTTACCGGGGGGTTCACACCCCCCGCTCGCCGGTGATCTACTACTTATTCAGTACCTCATCGAGGTTCATCATCTCGTTGGCCAGCATCGTCCATGCGGCCAGCGTACAAGCATCCAGTTGCGGATCAACCTTTGCTTCGCCGACAGTGAGCAGCTTCTTGGCATCTTCGGTGTTGGCCTTGTAATAGGCCAGCAAATCTTTCAGGTTCGTCTGCACCACGTTCATTTCCTCGGCACGCAACGGTCGGCACAACAACCGCTGGGCCATGAAGTCGATGCGCGTGTCATCCTTGGCGCCGCCTTCCTGGAGCGCCCTCTGCGCCAGCCAGCGGGCGGCCTCGACGAACTGCGTGTCGTTCAGCGTCACCAGCGCTTGCAACGGTGTGTTGGTGCGTTCACGGCGGACGCAGCAGACCTCACGGCTCGGTGCGTTGAAAATTTCCATCGAGGCCGGCGGGGCGGCGCGTTTCCAGAAGGTATACAGACTACGGCGATACAATTTGTCGCCACTATCGCGGCGGTAGTCGCGCGTGTTGCTGCCGATCATCGCCACCGCTTCCCAAACCCCATCGGGTTGATACGGCTTAACGCTGGGGCCGCCGATCTTGCGCACCAGCAGACCGCTGGCCGCCAAGGCGTAGTCGCGGATCATTTCGGCGTCGAGGCGATAGCGCGGCCCCCGCGACAACAAGCGATTATCGGGATCTTTTTCGAGCTTCTCTGGCGTTACCTGCGCGGACTGCCGATAGGCGGCGGAGGTCACGATCAATCTAAACAGGCGCTTGACGTCCCAGCCGGATTCGCGGAATTCCACCGCTAGCCAATCGAGCAATTCCGGGTGCGAGGGCAACTCGCCGCTGGTGCCGAAGTCTTCGCTCGTCTTGACGATGCCGGTGCCGAACACTTCTTGCCAGAAGCGATTGACGGTGACGCGCGCCGTCAACGGGTTTTCCGGCCGCAGCAGCCATTGCGCGAAGCCAAGCCGGTTGCGTGGCAGTTCCTTGGGCATCGGCGGCAGCGACTTGGGGGTGTCCGCTTTGACGGGATCACGGCGCTTGTCGTATTCGCCGCGATAGAGGACATAGGCCATTGGCTCACCCGGCTTTTCCTGCATAACGTGAGCAACGGTGCCACGCGCCTTGATCGCCGATTCCTCCTGCTGCAAGGCGCTGAGTTTCTTCGCCAAGCCCTGATAAGTGGTATCGAAGCCGGCCAACCAGCCATCGAATAACTCCTCTTTCTCGGCGGCGGAGAGTTGCTTGGCCGGCTTGCTCAACAGCCAGGCTGTACGGGTGCCTTTGACGATACCTTCGACTTCCGGCCTAGACAAAGTACGGCCATACAGGCGCACATCTTGCACCTCAAGCCCGTTGAGGCGGGCCGTCGTATGCCGCTGGCCGACCCGGAACGGTACGCTGGTGCGAATGGTGTTGTTCAATTGACCCGCTTCCACGGTCGTTTCCTGCAAGATGCCGTTGATGTACACCTTAAGACCGCTGGGCCGAGCGGACCCGTCGTAGGTGATGAACAAGTGGTTCCACTGCCCGGCCGGGATAGAATTGCGCGACACGACCTTGAGGGCGTCTTCGGGCCATTTGTGGATGAGGTGCGCGCCGACCTGGCCATTCTGTATCCACAGATCCCAGCCGCGATGATCGTGCTGATCGTCCATGCGAGCCAAAACGGCGCCGTTCAAGCTCCTTTTGGTCAGCTTTACCCAGGCGCCGTAGGAGAAGCCTTGAGTAGTGTCAAAATCGCCGGCGTCTGCTGCTTCCAGCGTGCTGCCCGATTGGACCCGGAACGCTTTCTCGGCCACATGCCCTGCGCCCCAAGCGGCCCCAGACGCCAGCACCGCCGTGCGCGGTTTGCCATCCACCGTCAGATGAATGGTCCCGCCGCCGCCTTCGTTCAGGGCGGCGTAGAAACGCAGCCCTTCGCGGGGAACGGAATCGACCAGCGCGGCGCTGGTCCCGTCGCTGCCGGTACGGCTGGTGCTGACAAGGCTGGCGCCGCGCCGATCCGACGTCAGCCATTTGTCAAACGCGACGCGGGCCGTCTGCTTGCGCGTCTCCATCTGTTTGCGGACATCGGCCAACTCTTTCTCCAGCGCATCCCAGCGCGGCCGATCCTCCATCTGCGGCACGAACACGACCGGCGGCGTATCTTTGATATTGCCGTCCATCGCCCCTTGCGTCGTATTGTTGAAGAACGCCGACATCGAATAAAAATCCTTCATCGTCAGCGGATCAAATTTGTGATCGTGGCATACGGCGCAGTTGGCGGTCAGACCGAGGAACACACGCGCTGTCGTCTCGGTGCGGTCGCGCGTGTAGAGAACCAGATATTCCTCCGGGATAAGTCCGCCTTCGTTGGAGGTGATATTGCAGCGATTGAAGCCGGTGGCGATCCATTGATCGAGCGTGCGATTGGGCAACAAATCGCCGGCCAGCTGTTCGAGGGTGAACTGATCGAAGGGCATGTTGCGATTGAAAGCGTTGATGACCCAATCGCGGTACGACCACATTTCGCGGTAGTTGTCGAAGTGGATGCCGTGGGTGTCGGCGTAGCGAGCGTAGTCGAGCCAGTAGCGGGCGCGGTGCTCGCCCCAGTGCGGCGAGGCCAACATCTTCTCGACGAAATGCTCGTAAGCGTCTGGCCGCTTATCATTGACGAACGCTTCTACGTCGGCCGGTTCCGGCGGCAGGCCGGTCAAATCGAGGCTGAGCCGCCGGGCCAAGGTGCGGCGATCCGCCTCCGGCGCGGGCGACAAACCGCGTTTCTCCAACTCGGCGAGGATGAAGCGATCGATGGCATTGCGCACCCAACCGCTATTTTTCACCGTTGGCAGGGCCGGTCGCGTGGGCGGAATGAACGACCAGTGCGGCTCATACTCCGCCCCCTCGGCGATCCAGCGCTTGAGGACCTCTTTCTGGGCGGCAGTCAATTGTTTCTTGGTTTTGGGCGGCGGCATCACACGGGCTTTGTTCTCGGAAAAAATGCGCTCAATCAGAGCGCTTTTCTCTACATCTCCCGGAACGATGGCTTCGGCCTGGATAGCATCGTCGCGGCGGTCCAGCCGCAGATCGGCCTTGCGGGCGGCGCTATCGGCGCCATGACAGGCGAAGCAGTTCTCCGCCAGGATGGGCCGCACATCGCGGTTGTAGCGGATCTTCTTCTCCGCCGCATGGGCGGAGGAACTGACTACCAAAACACAAAAAAGGAAAGCCAAGACCCGAAAGTTGTACCAGAGACATGTCATGATCGTGCTTTCTCCTTTCTGTGCTTCTCTGTGTTCGTGGAGACAGTGCAGTTCGTTTCGGAGGGTAAAGCTCGGCTCCAGTAGCGGGCGCCGGAGCGGATGTGCCGCGCCATGGCTTTGCTGGCGGCTTTGGCGTCGCCGGATAATAACGCCTCGACGATGGCCAGATGTTCGCGGCCTTCTTCGGCGAGACGGTGGAAATCGTTGTGGGCCTCATCGTGCTGCCAGGCGACATCGCGGACGGCGCGGAACAGCGTCTTGAGCCGGGCGATCTCCTGGGCCAAGCATCCATTGCCGCACGATTCCGCGATAAGGTCGTGCAATCGTCTGTCCACAGCGCGGGCCTCTTCGATGAAACGAGCTCCAGGACGGGGGCCGCGCGCCAACATCCGCCGCAGGTCCGCAGCCAAGGCATACAATTCGGCCAGATTAATCCGGCCGCAGGCCGAGCGCGTTGCCTCGCACTCCAGCACGCGACGCACCTGACAGATCTCGCGGACCTCATGGGGGGTGACGCGGCGGACTCGGGCGCCGCGGTTGGGCAGTAAATCGATGATGCCGATACCGGCCAAGGCGATAAGCGCTTCGCGGATCGGCGTGTGACTGACGCCGAAGCGTTCGGCCAACTCCTGCGTGACGAGGTGCTCCCCAGCGCGGAGACGGCCTTGGAACACATCGGCCAACAGCGCTTGCACAATCGTCTGGCGTCGCTGACCATTGTGCAGCCGCGAGGCATCGGTCTGCCGAGGCGCAGCCACGGGTATTTCTCCTGCAAAGCCCTACAGCGTCCCTTTGAGGGCAAAGGTAGGCGAGATAAGCGCGTCCCATCGTCTCAGAGGTCTCAATGAACGATGACGGACCCGCCGGAAGGCAAAGTTATCTTATCTTCTTGAGGCGACCAAGGCAAGAGAAAATTCTATAGAATTACCAAAAATTAGTATAGAATCCTCCTGCCCAAGGGGGAGGGGGTGAGGATGGCCTCGCGGGTGCTTCGGGTGAGAGTGTTCTGCCGCGCCGACGCTGAGTGACTCTGCCCCCTACCAACTCGAAGCGCTAGCGCGGTAATCCCCACATCCAGCGGCAGACCTGACAACTGGGACGATCTTGCATAGCGAAGCGGTAGAGGGTCTAATTGAACCTCTTGGCCATCCCCACTGGACACGGAGGTCCATATGAAAACCGCCATTGTCATTCCGGCTCGCTATGCGTCGAGTCGGCTGCCCGGCAAGCCGTTGTTGCGGCAAACGGGCAAATACCTGGTGCAGCACGTTTATGAGCGCGCCTGTCAGGCCCAACACGCCGACCATATCGTTGTGGCCACCGATGATCCTCGTATCGTTGCTGCGGTAGAGAGCTTCGGCGGCAACGTCGTGCGCACGCGCCGCGATCATCCCAGCGGCACCGATCGCGTCGCTGAGGTCGCCCGCCAGCTCGATGCCGATCTAGTGCTCAATCTCCAGGGCGATGAACCGCTCATCGACCCCAACCACCTCGATCTGTTGTTCGAGCTGTTACTTCAGCACCCCGGCGTAGACCTGGCTACCCTGGCGACGCCGCTGCGTTCATCTGAGCAATGGCACAATCCCAACTGCGTCAAGGTGGTTTGCGACGACGCCGGCCAGGCCCTGTATTTCAGCCGCAGTCCCATCCCGCACGTCCGCGACGGCCAGCCCGATTTCGCTCTGCGGCCGGCGCGCTTCCTTTTGCACGTCGGCACCTACGCCTATCGCCGGCCCTTTCTGCTGCGCCTGGCCGCGCTGCCGCCGGCGCCGCTGGAACAGCTGGAAAAACTGGAGCAACTGCGCGTCCTGGCCTTGGGGCGTCCGATCCAAGTCGGCGTCGTGGAAGAAAGCGGCTTCGGCGTCGATACCTACGAGGATTACCAGCGTTTTGTTTCCCTTTACCGGCACAATCGTATCCGCTGCGCTGCTTGATCGGTTTTCGGTTTTCGGTTTTCGGTTTTCGGCCCTGTCTCTCGCCAGTAAACTGAAGACGGAAGAGGGAGGGCCACAAACGAAAAACCAAAGGCCGAAGGCGGAAAACAGATAGACAGAAAACGAAAAACCATGACCAAACACATTTTCGTCACCGGCGGCGTCGTCAGTTCCCTGGGCAAGGGGTTGACTGCTGCTTCCATCGGTATGCTGCTGGAGCACCGCGGCCTCCGCGTCCGGTTGCAGAAATTCGACCCCTACATCAACGTCGATCCCGGAACGATGGACCCCTATCAACATGGCGAAGTCTACGTCCTTGACGACGGCACGGAAACCGACCTCGACCTGGGCCATTATGAACGCTTCACCAATGCTCCCTTGACGCGCGATTGCAATTTCACCACAGGCCGCATCTACGAATCGGTCATCCGCAAGGAGCGCAAAGGCGCCTACAAGGGCCAGACCGTGCAGGTCATTCCGCACGTCACCGATGAAATCAAAGCAGCGGTGCGTAAGCTGGCCGGCGACGAAGTGGACGTGGTCATCACCGAAATCGGCGGCACGGTCGGCGATATTGAGGGGTTGCCCTTCCTCGAAGCGATCCGCCAATTCGCCCTGGATGTCGGCAAGCAGAATTGCCTGTACATCCATTTGACGTTGGTTCCTTATTTAAAGGCGGCTGGCGAGGCCAAGACCAAGCCGACGCAGCATTCCGTCGAACGTCTACGGCAGATCGGCATTCAGCCCGACATCCTCATTTGCCGTACCGAACGCGAGCTAAGCAAAGAAGCGATCGACAAGATCGCCCTGTTCTGCAACGTCGAGCCGCGCGCCGTCATCGAAGAGCGTGATAAGACATTTAGCATCTACGAAGTGCCTATTAGCCTAGTTGAAAACCACCTGGACGAATTGATCGTCGAGAAACTCGGCCTACGGGCGCAGCCATTGGACCTGAACGGCTGGCGCACGCTGGTACAGCGCATCATCAACCCGATCCACGAGACGACCATCGCCGTGGTCGGTAAGTACATCAAGCACCAGGACGCTTACAAATCGATCTACGAAGCGCTGGACCACGCCGGCATTGCTCTTTCAACCCGGGTAGTGGTGCGGCGCATCGAGGCGGAGGAAGTCGAGCGCGAAGGGGCCGAGCGCGTGCTGGGCGGCGTCGATGGCATTCTTGTTCCCGGCGGTTTCAATTACCGCGGCGTCGGCGGCAAGATTGAAGCCATCCGCTATGCGCGCGAGAAACACGTTCCCTTCTTCGGTATCTGTCTGGGCTTACAGTGCGCCGTCATTGAATTTGCCCGCAACGTCGTGGGCCTGGAAGACGCCGATTCGACAGAGATGAACCCGCGTTGCAGTCATCCGGTCGTCTGTCTGCTCGACGCCCAGTTCGCCATCACCGAGCTGGGCGGTACCATGCGTCTGGGCAGCTGGCCGTGCCAACTCGCCGAGGGCAGCCGCGTCCGTGCTCTTTACGGTAGCGAGGTAGTCAAGGAACGCCATCGCCATCGCTACGAATTCAACAATCAGTACCGCCAGCAATTCGCCGCCCACGGCATGGCGTTCTCCGGCACGACGCCGGACGGCAAACTGGTGGAGATGATCGAACTGCCGGAACATCCGTGGTTCGTAGCGGTGCAGTGCCATCCGGAGTTCCGCTCCAAACCGACGCAGGTGCATCCGTTGTTTCGGGGTTTCGTCGAGGCGAGCCTGAAACGGCGCGAAGTGCGAAAAAAAGCTGAGGCCGCCCGCAACCGGGCGGCTGTCAGTGCATCTTAACATCGATTGGCTAGCCGTTACCCGCAGGGGAGCGCGTTCGCGCTCTCCTGTGGGTTGCGGCTAACTGAAATTACTGGGGTTTGGCCTCGAAATTCTTCTCCGTCGGCTTGCCGTCGACGATTTCGATTTCTTCGCCCTGGCCACCACCTTTATTGAGATAGCCGCACCTCTCGTGCCAGGCGATGACACGCACTTTGCCGATCGGCAAATTTTTGATCTCGTAAGTGCCGAATTTGGGGTCGTCCTCCTTGACTTTGTTGGCCCCATCGAGCGTGTCCGAGTAGCTGATGGTGTAATAGGGCGTATCGACCAGCCGAATGTAAGCATCCATCCACGTGTGGATGTTGCAGTTCAACGTCATCGCTTTGCTGTCTTCCTTGAGGTTTTCGATCTTCATTTTGCCCCCTGTGGGAATGGTTTCATTACCGCTGGGGTTCTTGGTTCCCGCTTCATATTTGGTGTTGTGCGAGGTAAAGGTCGAGTCGTTGACCACTTCGATGAATTGCCCTGTCGGCTTCTTGGTGCTGGGTTTTTGGGGATCGGGGTGATACTCGGCCCAGACGATGGCCGTGTGAGGAATGAAGGCGCAGTGCGGCTGCCGGATCTTGACAGGGTTCTCTTTCGCTTCTTTGAGGGCTTTTTCATCCACCTTGAAAAAAGTACCCTCTACCGGCTTGATCCACACAAAGACGTTGCCCAACTTGCCGTTGGCGCCGATGCGATAGGCTTGTTCGGTGGTTTCGCCAGGTTCGCCCTTCATGCAGTTATCTTTCTGGTCGGGTTTCTCGGTGGCGATTTTCTTTTGCAGTTCTTCGGTCAGTTTCTTGACATCGGGCCTGCTGGCCAAGGTGATCGAACCTTTCAGCACGCCCCCTTTCGGTTCGAGGACTTTAGCCGGCCCCGAGGGCGTCTCCTTAGTTACTTCTCCCCCCGCACCGCCGCCACCGCCCGTGGCCGCAGGCCCTGTGTCTTTGCCGCCGCCACAGCCAGCGAGCATCAGGGAGAGAGCAAAAGCGGGCAGTACTACCAGCACTAGCCCGAAAGAAAATGAACGCATGGTCCTACCTCCTGGTTGAAAAAAATCCGGCGAGCGGGGTTACGTCAGCGCGGGCGAGCGGGGAGTGTGAACCCCCGGTATCCGCGGGCGAGCAGGGGGTGT
>JAJPIY010000250.1 GCA_021324515.1 Planctomycetota bacterium | reverse complement strand
GAGATGATCGAGGGGGAGCTGAAATTGCCCGCCGATCAGCGCATCGATTTCGTATCCATCGCCACGCCCAATCACACACATTTCGAGATCGCCAAGGCATTCGCCGAGGCGGGTTTCAACGTCGTTTGTGACAAGCCGATGACTTTCGATCTCACCCAAGCCGAGGAGCTGGCCAAGGTCGTGCAGAAGACGGGCGTAGTCTTCGCCGTCAGCCACAACTACACCGGCTACCCTCTGGTTCGTCAGGCCCGTGAGATGATTCAAGCCGGCGAGTTGGGCGAGATCAACGCCCTCCGCGCTTTCTACATTCAAGGCTGGCTGCGAACGCGGCTGGAAGCCACTGGGCAGAAACAGGCCGGCTGGCGCACCGACCCGAAAAAGTCCGGAGCGGCCGGTTGTTTCGGTGACATCGGTACGCATGCCTACAACCTCGGGCGCTTCATCACCGGACTGATGCCCGAGCAGATTTCCTGTCAGTTAAAGGTGTTTGAGCCAGGTCGAGCGCTCGACGATTACGGCACGGCCATTATCCGCTATCACAACGGCGCGTTGGGTACAGTTACCGCCTCGCAGATTTCACACGGTCGAGAAAACGACCTGTGGATCGAGATCGACGGCACCAAAGGAGCGTTGGAATGGCACCAGGAAGAGCCGAATAAGATGCTGCTGCGTATCAATGGCAAACCGCATCAGATTTACACCCGCGCCGGCGGTCCTTATCTGGGCGAGTTGGCCAGTCGCTCGACGCGCCTTCCCAGCGGCCATCCGGAGGCGTTCCTGGAAGCCTTTGCCAACATTTACACAGCGGCATATCAAGATATGATAGCACGCGCTAGCGGGCAGAAGTTTGATGCCGCTCGCAGTCTCTACCCGAACGTCGCCGACGGCGTTGATGGCATGAACTTTATCGCCCAGTGCGTGGCCAGTTCAGCAGAGAACGGGGCCTGGAAATCGTTAAAACATCCGCTGTGCCGTTCGTGAACGGGTGACCGCAGTTGGCCGCAACCCGAAGGGGGGCAGGTTCGCGCTCCCCTTCGGGTTGCGACAAAAACCGAGTGCTTTTGCCGGGGCATTGAAGAAACCTTCGCCGGGAGCTAGAATTGCGTTGATTGGGCCAAGTGGCCTTCCGCGAGGCCGTGCCCGCCGACGGGCCGGCGGATAGAAGGAGCAGTCTGTGCAGATCAAAATCTCCGTGCGGCATGGACACCTCAGTGAGGACATGCAACGGTTCATCCGCGATAAAGCCGAGAAACTCCTGCACTACTTCGAGCGCCTCACCATGATTGAGGTGACGGTAGACCTGAAGAAAGACCAAAAACAGGTCGAGTTTGTCGTGCAGGCGGAACATAAGCACGATTTCGTGGCCCGCGAGACCCATCCCGACCTGATAGCGGCCGTAGATTTAGTGCTGGATAAGTTGGCGCTGCAGCTGCGTCGCTATAAGGAAAAGATTCAGGACCATCGCCGGACCCCCTCGGCCGGCAAAGTGGCCGGTGCGCCTGCGGCGGAACCGTCCAGCGAGGAATGACGGAGGAACTGGCATGCGAATGTCCGACTTCGTGGTGCGCGAGGCCATTGTCCCGGAACTCCCCGCCACCAACAAGGAAGGCGTCATCCGCGCCATGGTCGAGAGCTTGCGCGCTGCCGGGCAATTCCGCGGCGCCGATGTGGAAGACATCATCCGGGCCATTCTCAAGCGCGAGTTCCTCGGCTCGACCGGCATTGGCCGAGGCGTCGCCATTCCTCATACGAAGCACAACAGTGTCGAACGCTTGATCGGCACCATCGCCATCTCTCATAAAGGCATCGCCTTCGACAGCCTCGATGGGGAGCCGGTATATGTCTTCGTGTTGCTCATCTCGCCGCAGGATCGCCCGGGCGATCACCTGCGTGCTTTAGAAAATGTCTCCCGTTCCTTGCGCGATGACAATTTTGTCCGTGCCCTTCGCGGCGCTACGACACGGGAAGAAATCATTGCCCTGCTCGACAGGGCCGAACACTGATAGCAGGTCGTAGACGGTGGGCCTAGCAATGCCCCCCCAGGTTTTGCTACGTCCCGCCGCCTGCGGACTGATGATGGATTACCATGAATGGGGCCCCTCTGTTACAAAAGGTGGTCATCACTAACCCGCAAGGGTTCCACATGCGCCCAATGGCAGCTTTTGCCCAGCTGGCTTCGCGCTTCAAGAGCAGCGTCAAAGTCAGCCGCGAAGGACAAAGCGTCAACGGCAAAAGCATCCTCGACCTCATGCTCTTGGCTGCCACCCAGGGGACGGAACTAACGCTGGAAGTGGCCGGGCCGGACGCTCAAGACGCCCTCGACGCCCTGGTGAAGTTGCTCAAGTCGCCGCCCCCGGAGGAAGAAGTATCCGAAGCCTCCCTTGAGGACTAAAGGCCCCATCCGACGAACCCGCTGCCTATGGAAATCAAACGCGGCATCGCTGTCTCTCCCGGCGTCGCTATCGGTCCTGCCTTAGTGCTGGATTCGGAGTGGTTCCGCATTCCCCAACGTGTCATTCCGCCCAGCCAAATCGACCACGAGTGCCAGCGGCTGCGCCAGGCCCTTGCTCAGGCTGCCGCGGAGACACGCGCCAACCAAGAAGCGGTCAGTGCCAAACTCGGCCCCCAATACGGCGCTATCTTCGCCGCCCATGCCCTGATGCTTACGGACCCAACCCTGGTACAAGAGATCGAGGCGCTGGTCCGCACCAATCATTTCGCGGTCGAATATGCTGTCAGCCGCGTCATACGCCGCTATGCCAAGGCGCTGGAGAGCATCGAAGGCGGCTATCTGGCCGATCGCGTCGCCGACTTGTTCGACATCGAAAAACGCATCCTCCGCCATCTCCTCGGCCAACGCCGTGAACAACTGCGCGACCTGCGCGAACCAGTCATCGTGCTGGCCCATGATCTAACGCCTAGCGAGACTGCGGCCCTCGATCCCCAGCGTGTCCACGCGTTCGCTACCGAAGCCGGCGGCCGGGCCAGCCACACCGCCATCGTCGCCGGCGTCCTCAATATTCCCGCCGTGGTGGGACTGGGACCGTTCATCACCGACGTTTCTGGTGGCGATCGCGTTATTGTGGACGGCCATCACGGCTTGCTCATCATTGATCCCGACGAGGAAACGCTGCATCGTTATGAACAGGTGCAGGCCAGTTTCCGCTCCCAGGCAAGTCAACTGGCCGAACTGCGCTCGCTGCCGGCCCAGACGCGCGACGGCGTCCGCGTCCTCTTGCTCGGCAACATAGAGTTTCCCCAAGAAAGCGGCCCCTGTCTGGAACACGGCGCAGAAGGCGTCGGCTTGTACCGCACCGAGTTCCTCTATCTGGGGCGACAAACGCACCCCACCGAGGCGGAACATTTGGAAGCGTATCTGACTGTGCTGCGGACTATGGGGCCCCAGCGCCCGGTGGTCATCCGCACCCTCGATTTAGGCGCGGACAAGTTTTTACCTGGCGGCAGCGGACGGCGAGCGGCGCCGGAACACAATCCCTTCTTGGGATTACGAAGCGTGCGGCTGTGTTTGCAAAATTTGACCTTGTTTAAAACGCAAATGCGTGCCATTCTGAGAGCGAGTGCTTTCGGCGACGTGCGCATCATGTTTCCCATGATTAGCACGCTGCTGGAACTGCGCCAGTGCAAGATGATCCTGGCGGAGGTCAAAGAAGACCTGGAGGAAGAAGGGCTTGCCTTTAATCCCCGCCTCCCGGTCGGCACCATGATTGAAGTGCCCTCGGCCGCGATTTTGGCCGAGCAGCTGGCTCGGGAAGTGGACTTTTTTTCCATCGGCACCAACGATTTGATTCAGTATACGTTGGCCGCCGATCGGAACAACGAGACCGTGTCCACCCTGTACAGCCCTGGTGATCCAGCTGTCCTCCGCCTGATCGAGCATGTGGTGCGGGCCGCCGCCCAACACAACATTGCTGTCAATGTTTGCGGCGAAATGAGCGGCGACCCGCTTTACACGATGTTGCTTCTGGGTATGGGGATACGTCAGCTATCCGTAACACCACATAGCATCCCCGCCATCAAGCGTGTCATCCGCTCCGTGACGGTCGAGGAGTCCGTCGCGGTGGCCCAAGAAGCCATGCGGCTGGAAACAGCCCGTGATGTAAACAATTATTTGCGGGAACGGACCCGACGGATTCTTCCTGAGGTGTTTTCGTAGGCTTTCGGTTTTTGGTTTTCCGTACCCAGAACATTGGAAACGGCGACACGGAGGAATGAAGACCGAAAGCGGAAAAGCGAAAACGGAGGCGTCTGTTCCCCGTGCATAGGAACGAACTGTGCCTGGGGCGCCTGATACACGGTCCTGCGGCGCCGCGTGGTCAAATGAGCGCGCTGCCCGGACAGAAGTGAAATCACCTGTAGATAAGATGCGCATCCGCTTCCGCAAGAGCGGTGCTCTGCGCTTGCTCAGCCACCACGACCTGATGCGCACCTTCGAGCGCTTATTGCGCCGAAGCGAGTTGCCTTTTCATCGCTCGCAAGGCTTCCATCCTAAACCACGCCTCATTTTCGCCCTGTCGCTGCCGTTAGGCGTCGTCGGCTGCGAGGAAGTCGTGGAATTGGAACTCGGTCAAGTCCTCTCTCCGGAAGAAGTTCATGCCCGACTCGCCCAGCAAACTCCGCCGGGGCTGGAAATCCTCTCCGTCCGCCGCATTCCCGTGCAGGTCAGCGCTCAGGTATGCCGCTTGGCCTACGCTTTGTCCGTGCCCGGAGAGCGCCTGCCAGAGCTGAGCCGCCGCATCCCGGAAGTGCTCGCCGCCCGCGAATGCTGGGTCGAACGCCGTCGGCCCCATTCAGGGCAGCCCGGACGCCGGGTTGATATTCGCCCTTTCCTTGTTGACTTGTTGGTTCACCCCCCCGGGGGGCCTTCGGCAACGCCGAAGTTGGAGATGATCTTTCGTTTGACGGCTACCGGGACGGCCCGCCCTGAAGAAGTGCTGGGCCTCCTGGGACTTGAAGATTTGCTTACTGCCGGTGCCATCCTCGAACGCAGCCGGCTGGAGCTTCATGATGAACTTTAGAGGGGCCCGTGGTTCCGTGAGGGCATGGTGCCACGTATAACCAGCCAACCACCGAACACGGACCTCCCAACAACCTAAAAAAAGGGATCGCATGAAAAAAGAGATGCTGATTAACGTGTTGCAGCCCGAAGAATGCCGGATCGCCATTCTGGAGGACGGCGTTCTCGAGGAATTGTATGTGGAACGCACGAGCCACGAAAGCTACGTCGGCAACATTTACAAAGGTCGCATCGTGAACATTGAGCCGAGCATTCAGGCGGCGTTCGTAGATTTCGGCGTCGGTCGTAACGGCTTCCTGCATGTTTCCGACGTGGAGCCGACCTACTACCGCCATCTGCTGGAGCCGCGCCGCCCGGAGCGGGGCGGCCGCCGCGGCCGAGAACGTGAGCAGCACCGAGCGGCAACGGAATACGAGGTCGAAGAACTCGATGAATCGCTGGCGCCTCTGGATGATGCCGCAGCTCTGCTTCCCGATGAAGCTGCTTTGGAGGTGCAATCGCCTGAAGAAGTCGTTGAAATCACGGAAGGAGAGACGACCGAAGCATGTGGGGGCGAAGCGACGGCAGCTTCCTCCGAAACAGTCCCGGAGGACCAGGAAATGCCCCAAAGCGAGACGGCGACCGTGTCGGAGCCGCAACTCGAAGAAGGGCCAGAGCGGCGCCGTCGTCCGCGCGGTCGCATGCGTTCGCGCAAGGCCAGCGCTGCCGAGGAAATACCAGGCGAAGAAGCGGAATCGTCGCCGCCTGAGGAATGCCGATACGCCGCTGAAGAGAAACCACCCCAGGAGTTCCCGGCCCCTCCCTATATGGAATCGGCGGAACGACGCACCACGGAAAATGAACCGGAGACCACCTCTTCTGGCAGCGATTCCGGCGCCCGTGACGAGGAGCTGTTGTTCTTTCCCCGTGAGTCAGAAGCCGCCGTACCCTCCTCCCCTCCCGGGCCGATCCAAGGCCCCCAAACGCCTCCCGCCGGGGAATCATACAGTCCTCCCAGCGCTTCTCTGGCACCTCCCCCACGAGTACGGCCGCCGCTAGAGAAGCATCAAGATAGCATCGAAGAAGCCTTGGCTGCCGATCTGGAAGCTGCTGAAGTCCCACCAGTCGCGGGGGAGACGGTGCAAGCCCCAAGCGTAAGTGAAGAGGTCGAAGCTATCGGCGAGCCAAGCGGCCCCGAGTTGGAAAGGGAGGTACCGCCTCCTCCAGAACGTGAGCAAGGGCGGTCCTACGAAGGACAGCGTGGGCCACGCGAAGGCAGCCGACGCCGCTGGAATGGTCAGGGGCGCGACCGGGGCCGCAACGGTTCGCGCGATCGGGGTCGCAACGGTTATGGACGTCCCAAACCGCTCATTCAGGACATCTTCAAACGCGGTCAAGAAGTGCTGGTACAGGTCATCAAGGAGGGCATCGGCACTAAGGGACCGACCCTAAGCACCTACATTAGCATCGCCGGCCGCTATCTCGTGCTGATGCCCGGACTGAATCGCGTCGGGGTGTCGCGCAAAATCGCCGATGAAGAACAACGCCGCCGCCTCCGTGAAATCTTCAACGAACTCAAGCCGCCGCGCGGCCTGGGCTTCATCATCCGCACCGCCGGCATCGATAAGAACAAGAAAGAGTTGCAACGCGATTTGCTCTATCTGTCGCGCCTGTGGCAAGTCGTGGTGCGGCGCATCCGCAAGACGAAGGCGCCGGCCGAGATCTATCAAGAAAGCGATATGATTACGCGGACTATCCGCGATACTTTCACCAGCGACATCGACACCATTTGGGTCGATGAACCCGCCGCCTTCGAGCACGCCCAGGAATTCTTGCAGATCGTCATGCCGCGCTACGCTAACCGCATCAAACTGTACGACGGCAAGGAGCCGCTCTTCCACAAATACGGCATCGAGGAAGAGATCGCTCGCATCCAACAGCGCAAGGTGCCCCTACCGCACGGCGGCTCAATCGTCATCGAACAGACCGAAGCGCTAGTGGCCATCGACGTCAACAGCGGCAGTTTCCGCGCCGATAACAACGCTGAGGAGACGGCCTTTCAGATCAATCTCCAGGCCGCCAAGGAAATTGCCCGCCAGCTCCGCCTACGCGATCTCGGCGGCGTCATTGTGAACGACTTCATCGACATGCGCGAGGAAAAACACCGCCGCGCCGTCGAGAAAGCCATGCGCGAGGCCGTCAAACGCGATCGGGCGCGGACGAAGATCCTGAAAATCTCCGCCTTCGGCTTGATCGAGATGACGCGCCAACGCATCCGTCCCTCGTTGAAACGCAGCGTCTATCAGGACTGTCCTTATTGTCACGGCATGGCCCAGGTCAAGACCTGCGAAAGCATGAGCATCGACGTGATGCGCATGCTCCAGTTGGCGGCGCATCGCGATCATGTTCACCATGTCGAAATCCGCGTGGCCGAGGATGTGGCCAATTATCTGCTCAATAAAAAGCGGCGCGAGATCGTACGGCTGGAAGAAGCGGGCAATATCCAAATCCAAATCCGCGGTTCGGCCGGCGCCCCGCCAGAGACCTTGGAATTCATCTGCTACGACAACAACAACAATGAAGTCAAATTGTTCCCCAGCGAATTGCCCGTCCGGCCGCGCCGCTGATCCGTTTTTACGAGACGGCGAGGGGTGAAAAAAGCACCCCTCGCCTTTCCGGCTCGTAAGCCAAGGAACCCTGCCGACATCGGTATCAGCGAACGGGATGAACCTGTCCGCCAAGGCCCAGATGGGGGCCGCCCTCTTTTTTCATTTTTTTTCACAATTTTGTTTGCCTTTCGCTCGCTGGCTGCATACCATGCAAGTGGTATGTGGTGCCCAGGGGCCATTTTCGGGCCGTCCTGTGGCATCGTCGATTTGCCTACCCTAAATACCCACCAACCGTCGCCCTTGTGATTTTTCGTTTACGTTTACCCAGCTGGCGTCGCGGCCAAGCGAGAGGCAGCCCCATGCCGCTCCATCCGCCTTCTCCCGAGCAACCGTTGAGAGGCCACGCCTTGCGCAATGCCCATCTGCGTGAACGCGCCCTCCGCCGCGCCGAGACGGCGCCGCCGTTGGCCCGCATTCTGGTCGCCTTGCGGGCCCAGCACCTCGGTCTGACGCGCCTGGAGTTGGCGCGGCGTTCCGGCATCAGTCGGGGCACCCTGCGTGACCTGGAATTGGGCATTCATACCCCGACGCGGCGGATCTTGCAGCAACTCCTCGCTTTCTACCAGCGTGCAGGAGTGGCTGAGGAACATCTAGAGGAGCTGCGCTGCCTCTATGCCGGCCCTGGCGACACTCTGGAACGTTTCCTGGCGCGTCTGGAGTTGCGTGCCGGTTCTTCGCGCGAATTGGCCCGCCGCGTCGGCATCAGTGCGGCGACGCTCTGGGAATATCGGCGCGGCCATTTTCCGCTGCCGTTGGCGCTGTTGCAGCAGATGTGCGCCGCGGTCGGCGAGGAGGCGACGGTGGCCGAACAGCTGTGGCGCGAGGCGGAGCGACAGCGGTTGCAGCAGCGCGGCTACCCGGAGGCGCTGGTGGAGTTCTGGGTCTTGTGTGGCCGCCGCGGCTACACCGAAAAACAGCTGCTCACGTTGGGCCTGACGACAGCCGCCGTGCGCCGGCTGCGCTATTTAGAGCTGCCCTCCTGGAACGACGTGGCCGGAGTAATCCAGCAGCTAGGCACGCAAGAGGAAGTACAGAAGCTTGAACAGTTGTGGCGCCGCGACGAACAAAGCCAATCCGCTGGGCTGCCCAACAAGTTTGGCGCACGGGTGCGGCAGCTGCGCAAAAAGCACGGCATCACCCGCCGCGAATTGGCCGACCTTTTCGGGATCGGCGGCAAAAAGCCGGCACGCATCATCAAATACATCGAGGAAGACGGCTTCTATTCGGCCCAGGCTTATCCCGCCGGGTTGGCTGCCTTGCTGGCCGGCGGCGAAAGAGAACGCGCCGCTCTGTGGGCCGCCTGGCAACAACGCCGCACGCAGTTTCATCGCCGCCATCGACCCGAGACACGTGTCGATCTCCGCTTGGCCCGCGAGTGGTACGGCTTTGAGACGCGCGACATGGAACCGATTTTGGGTTATTCCTCTCTGGAATATCAAAAAATTGAGCGCGGCGTGCAGCCGTTGACCGACACAGCGCGGCAGCGCATCCTGGACGCCATCCACGCAGCCGGCCAACGCCGCATTGAGGTGTTGTTGCAACAGCGGCAAGTGCATGAGGCCGAACGCATCGCCTGGCAGCGCCCGTCCTCCGTGCAGGCGCTCATTGCCCTTCTGGTTCGCCGCGAGGGAGGACTCATTCCCTTGTCGCGGCAACTCAAACGGTTGGGCCTGAAGGGACTATGGACGGCCCGGCTACGGGCCATCAGCCGCGGGGAGGAAGTACCGCCCTGGTGCGTGCTGGAACGCATTGCCCGCGCCTGTGGGGTAGCCGATTGGGAGGAGGTGCATCAGGACTGGCAACAGCGCTATCGCGAGCAGTTGCAGCGAAGATGTCCGTCGCCATTAGGGGTCGAACTACGTTTGCTCATCGGTGAGATCGCCGAATCGCTGCGCGATTTCAGCCCCCGATTGGGGTTTAATTATTCCGTCCTCGTCCGCGATATGCAAAAGATCGACCGCGACGACGCGGTGAAATGGTCCCACGTCGAGCGAATCGTGCGCGCCGCCGGTCTGTCGACAGAGGACCCGCGCTGGCGCGAGATTCATGCGTTGTGGTACACGGCCAGCGATCGCCGAAGGACCGCCGCACTGCGCCGCTGGACCAGCTCGGCAGCCCGCCAGGATTGAGGACTTCCGCTTACGGCAAAACGCGATCCCGTGCTAAGGAAGCATGATGATTGGTGCCGCACCTCAAGCATTCCGCCCTTCATCAAGCGTAGGGCCGATGAGCGGCCAAACGGCAGCCATGCGACGGCGACGGGCTGGCAACCGCGCTCAATTCCCTACAATGCCTCCGTTACCCCTAGATGGGCCAACAAGTGCGGATTCGCGCGGTGGGTGCATGATTAGTAAAGAGCTTCTCGAGATTCTTCGGTGCCCCCTTGATCCAACGCGCAGCGCGCGACTGGATCAACAAGCCGATGGTTTGATTTGCCAACGCTGCCGGCTTAAATATCCCATCAAGGAAGGTTTGCCGTGCCTGCTTGTTGAGGAAGCGATATTGCCGCAGGGAGTAGACAGCTTGCAAGCATTGCCCTGTCAGCAAGCGCCCGCAGTGGAGGAGACACCGAAATGATCGCACATCGACTCTATGTCGGCACGATCGGCGAAGGATTGTTTCGCAGTCTCGACGGCGGAGAAAGTTTTCGCCGCGCCTGCGAGGGCATGTTCGTCGAGTGCCACGTCCGCGCCTTGGCGGTACACCCGAATGAGCCGGCCACGCTTTATCTGGGCAGCGAATTGGGCCTATTCGTCAGCCGCGACGGTGCCGAGAGTTGGACGAAACTCCCAGCACCGTTGGAGGGTCTGCAAGTGTGGTCGTTGTGGATCGTGCCGGAACAGCCGGAGATCCTGATTGTGGGTACTTGTCCTTCGCACCTGTTTCGCTCCGAAGACGGCGGCCGTACCTGGAGCGAAGCGACAGCGCGGCTGGAGCGCGAATGTCCACGTCTGTTGTGGACGCGCGTCACCTGTATCGTCGGTGCTCCCGATGAACCGAACGTGTTGTGGGCAGGGGTTGAAATCGATGGCGTTCATCAGAGCCGGGACGGCAGTCGCACTTGGCAGGCAATCGGTAGCGGGCTCAGTTCGCGTGACATTCATGCCCTGGCCGTTGTTCCCTCTCAGGGGGGCCGACCGCGCCGCTTGTTGGCCGCGACGAACAACGATCTCAACCTCAGCGAAGATGACGGCATGACGTGGCGGCCGTTGCACATCGGCCAAGCGATGCCTTGGTCGTATTGCCGCACTTTGATCCAACCGTACGGCCGGTCGGAAGAGATCTTATTGGGCAACGGCGATTTTCCTCCGGGTACAGCCGGCGTTATTGGCCGTTCCCTTGATGGCGGACTAACTTGGCGACTTGCGGACATGCCCGGCCGTGCCAATAGCACTATCTGGAACTTTGCCGTCCACCCCGCTGATCCGCAGCTGATCTATGCCAGCAGTGTCAGCGGGCAGGTGTATCGCTCGGTTGATGGCGGTGCCTCTTGGCAGCGCTTGCTACGCGAGTTCGGCGAGGTTCGCGCCCTAGCGTGGGCGCCTGAAATATAAGAGCAAGCGTGTGGGAGATGGGAAAAGCCTCCCGATCCCTCGTGCCCGGTTACAGTTTGAAACACGGAACCGGCCGAGTTGGCCCCTGACGCCGGAAGCATCTTTTTTTTCAACGGGCCGCCAAGTCTGTCGGTCTTTTCTCAGCTATTGCCTCCCGATAAACCCGCCGCACTAGCTCGAACTTATCTGTCCAGGCGAACTCGTGTTGGGTGCGTTGCAGGCCGGCCGCACCCAGGCGATGTCGCAACGGAGCATCGCCGACAAGTCGCAACAACGCCGCAGCCAAGCCCGGTACGTCGCCGCAGCGCACGAGCAGACCGTCTTTCTCATTACGGATGACCCAACCGATGCCGCCGGCGTGGTAGCCGATGTTCGGCACGCCATTGGCCCATGCTTCGAGCAGCACCAAGCCAAATGAATCCGATCGGCTCGGCAGCGCAAACACGTCGATGGCGGCGAAGAAATCGCGTTTCTGGCGGGCGTCGAGAACACCGAGACGGATGATACGACCGCTAGGACGATGCCCGCGCCAAAAACTCTGGAAATTCGGCATCTCGGGACCGGCGAGGACGACGACGAACCGACCGCCCTGACGCCAGGCGCATTCCGCCGCGCGCAGGAGATCGACGCTGCCTTTTTCGCGGCTGTTGTTGGCGAGATGGCCGATCACCACGTCGTCGGCTGCGATGCCCCATTCCGCCCGCGCGCGGCGGCGGTCGCCGCCGGTGCAAGAGGTGCGGTCCAGGCCCATGCCCTGCATGATCAAGCGTTCGGCAGGAATGTCGTGATCGAGCAAGGCTTGGCGTTCGCCTTCCGTCTGCACAAAGAGACGATCCGCAGACTGGGCCAGGGACATGAGGGCGGGATGGGTGTAGGCGCGACGAGTGCGGTCGTGCGGATCATCGGGATCGCCGAGGTGCAAAAACGGCGTCAACAGAAAAGGGACGCCGAGATGCTTTGCCAATCGGCGGGCGCAGGCCAGCGGCCAACCGTAGGGAAAAGCCGTAGCGTGAACTACATCGAACTGTTCCTGGGCCTGCCCCGCCTCAACCCACATGTGCCAGGCAATCGGGTTGCAAGAAACGGTCAAACATTGCCAGGGGCGATAAGGCACCAGCGACAGCGCCTTGAGGAGGCGTGTTTGATAAGGTATATGCCAGAGGTGATAACGGCGAATTTCCACTCCATCTTCGATGCGCCGGCCGGGGCGCAGACAACGGCCGGACGTGGACCAGAAGGCGGGCAAATCGACAGCGGTGGTGGTGAAGACCGTGACCTGATCGCCGGTTGCGGCGAGATAACGGCTCAGACGGGCGAAATAATCTTCCGAGCCGCCCAGCGCCGGCGGATAACGCTGCACGAAATGGGCCACGCGCATGACAACTCCTTTCCGCGCTGCCGGTTGATCCGATACAATGCTACAGACTTCAGGTGGTGTTTCCAAACCCGGCGAGCGGGGT
>JAJPIY010000062.1 GCA_021324515.1 Planctomycetota bacterium | reverse complement strand
CATCCGCGCCGCGCTGCCCAGCCTGGCAAATCGCCGGCCCGAAGCTTATGGATGAGCGTTTAGCCGCGAGCCGCAGGCGAGCGCTGTTCGCGCTCGCCTACGGCTCGCGGCTAAACAAAACAACACATCCACATATCACCAATCGACCACGGAGCCATCGTCGGCGTCGTATTCTTCGCGATTCCTCCAATCGTGATCGATTTTATCCGCAATGGCCTGTTCGTCCAGCTCGATGCCGAGTCCCGGCCCTGTCGGCAAATCGAGATAGCCTTTGCGCAGCGTGAAGGGCTGTTTAAGATAGCCCTCACCGAGCGTGACTTGTTCTTGGACGAGGAAGTTCGGGATCGACGCAGCCAATTGCACGCCGGCGGCCAGGGCGATGGGGCCAAGGGGGCAGTGCGGCGCGATGGCGGCGTAATACGCCTCGGCCATGCCGGCGATGAGCCGGCATTCGGTGAGGCCGCCGGCATGGCACAGGTCCGGCTGCAAGATCGTCGCTGCTTTTTTCTCCAACACTTCGCGGAAGCCCCATTTGGTGAAGACGCGCTCGCCGGTGGCGATGGGCAGGTGCGTGCCGCGGGCAATTTCGGCCATGATGTCGTGGTTTTGTGCCTGGCACGGCTCCTCAATGAACATCGGTTGATACGGCTCCAGCGCCTTGATGAGCAGCTTGGCCGTGGCCGGGCTGATCGCTCCGTGAAAATCGATGGCGATGTCCACGTCATCGCCGCCGGTCTTGCGCAGCTCGGCGAACTTGTCGGCGATGTGATGGACCTCCGTAGGGGTCTCGACATAGCGCGCCGGCCGCCGTTTGGCCGGTCCTGTCTTGAAAGCGGTGAACCCCTTGGCTTTCAGCTCTTTCAACTTTTCCGGACTGCGGACATGGGCGTAGACCCGAACGCGCTGCCGCGTCGGCCCGCCGAGCAGCTCGTAGATTGGCACGCCCAACGCCTTGCCCTTGATGTCCCACAACGCGATGTCGATGCCGCTGAGCGCGCTGGTGAGGATCGGTCCACCGCGATAAAAGGCGTGGCGATAGATAGCTTGCCAATGATGCACGACTTGCCGGGGATCTTTACCGACGAGATACGGCTCGATCTCCTTGACGGCCTCGGCACAGGTTTTGGCTCGACCTTCGAGGATCGGCTCGCCCAATCCGGTGATGCCGGCATTGGTGTGGATTTTCAAAAACAACCAACGCGGCTTGACGAGGAAGGTTTCGAGCTTGGTGATTTTCAGGGGTTCCTTGGCGGCAATGGGAGCGTCCTTACGACGCTCCTTGGCACATTCGGCGCCGGACAGCACAGACAAACCAAGTCCAGCCAATCCTCCGGCAAGAAGGGCGCGGCGATCCGGAATCAGACGACAATGGGGAGTTGTCATGGTGCATATCTCCTGTGTGAACGACGGTTGGCCTATGCTGCGCAGACATTCTCCACAAGACAAGGGCGCAAATCAGCAGGTACATCCCCTCAACCTAGCAACGATTTCACCGCCTTGACGATGTGCCCGGCGTCGATGCCGGCGGCCGCGAGCAGCTCGGCCGGGGTCCCCGAACCCGGCATCTCACGTACCCCCAGCTTGACCACGCGCGGCAGCGTCCCCGCGGCCGCATAGGCCTCCAGTACGGCATCGCCCAGGCCGCCTTCGATCCAATGGTCCTCGACTACCACGATCTTACCGCCCGTATCTTTGGCGGCCTGCATGAGGGCAGCGTGGTCGATCGGTTTTACAGAATAGGCATCGAGGATACGGACAACGATACCTTCGGCTTTGAGCGTCTCGTAAGCCTTGAGCGCCTCATGCATGGTGATGCCGGCAGCGACGACGGCGACTTTATCCTGCCCCGATTGTTTGACGACCTTGCTGCCGCCGATGGGGAATTTTTCATTCGCAGGATAGATAATGGGTGTTTTCTCGCGCGTGGTCCGCAGCCAGGAGATGCCCTTCAAATCTACCATTTGACCGACTAACTGAGCGGTCTGGTTGGCATCGCAAGGATAGAGGACGGTACTGCCACAGACGGCCCGCATCATGGCCAAATCTTCCAGGCCCATTTGCGAGGGGCCGTCTTCGCCGATACTGACGCCCGCATGAGAACCGCTGAGGTGGATCGTAGCATTGGAAATGGCGGCCATGCGGATCTGATCGTAGGCGCGTGTGAAAAAGCAGGCGAACGAGGAAGCGAACGCTCGCTTGCCCATGACGCTCAAGCCGACGGCGGCGCTGACCAACTGCTGCTCGGCGATGAACATCTCAAAAAAGCGATCCGGATAGGCTTTTTTGAACTCGTCGGCGTGCGTGGAATTGGAGACTTCGCCGTCCAGGACCACCACGTCGCCGCGGGCAGCGCCCAGGGCGACGAGGGCGTCGCCGTACGCCTTGCGGGTCGCTTCTTTTTTGCCGACTTCATAGGTGGGTAATTTCAGCGGTTGCGGCGGCGGCAGCGGCGCCGGCGGCTTATTTTCCGGTTTCGGCGTGGCGACGGTGAGATGGCGCACTCCTCCCAACTCGGCGAGAGCGGCCTTCTCCATGTCCGGCGGCAGCGCTTTGCCGTGCCAGCCGTCCTTGTTAGCCACTTGTGAGAACCCGTGGCCTTTCTCGGTCTTGGCGATGATGCAGGTCGGCTGGTCTTTCTGAGTGAGCGCTTCGGCGTAGGCGCGATCGATGGCGTCGAGATCGTGGCCGTTGATTTCGATAGCGTGCCACCCGAAAGCGCGGGCGCGGGCGGCGTAGGCCGCGCTGTTCCAACCCAGGGCCGTTTCACCGCGCTGGCCCAGACGATTCATGTCGAGAATGCCAATCAGGTTGTTCAGCTTGTAATAGGATGCCTTGTCGAACGCTTCCCAGATGGAGCCTTCGGCCATTTCACTGTCGCCGAGCACGACCCAGATGCGATAGGGCAAGTGATCCAGATATTTACCGCACAGGGCCATGCCAACGCCGATGGGCAGCCCCTGCCCCAGTGAGCCGGTGGCGACATCGACGTAAGGCAGTACGCGCGGGTTGGGATGTCCTTGCAAGCGGCTGCCGAACTTGCGCAACGACAGTAACTCTTTGTCGTCGATGGCCCCGGCGGCCTTGAACATGGCGTACAACAGCGGGCAGGCATGGCCCTTGCTGAAGATCAGGCGGTCGTTTTGCGGTTTGTGCGGCTCAGCCCAGTCGTAGCGGAGATATTTGGTCATCAGCACGGCCATCAAGTCGGCAGCGGACATGCCGGAGGTGGGATGTCCGGAGCCGGCCGCTGTTGTGCAACGGATACAATCGACACGCAGCTGGGCGGCCAGTTCACGCAGGTCGGTCATGAGGATCCTCCATTGGTAAAGGACAAGCGATGGTTAGCGATCGGAAAGTTCTGGGGCGAACCAGTGACAGCCATCACGGGCCAGCAGCTCATCGGCTTCTTCCGGGCCCCAGCTGCCTGCGGCGTAGTTGGGGAAATCCAGGGGGGGATGCGCGCTCCACTCTTCGAGAATGGGTTGCACCACCGCCCAGGCCACCTCTACCTGATCGCCGCGCATGAACAGCGTCGCGTCGCCGCGGATCACATCCAAGAGTAGTGTTTCATAAGCTTCCGGCGGCGGCGCCTGGAACGATTCCTTGTACGAGAACCGCATCTGCACCGGACGCAAGTGTAAGATCGGGCCGGGCTGCTTGGCCTGGAAGCGCAATTGGATGGCCTCTTCCGGCTGAATGCGGATGGCCATGCGATTGGGCATCCACGTCGTGTAGGCGCTGGCTGGAAACGAACGGTGCGGCACTGGCTGAAATTGCACAAACACTTCCGAGACACGCAGGGGCAGACGCTTGCCGGTGCGCAGATAAAACGGCACGTCCTGCCAGCGCCAGTTATCCACGTACAACTTGAGGGCCGCATACGTCTCCGTCGTCGAATCGGCAGCCACGTCGGGTTCTTGCCGATAGGCCGGCACCGCCTGACCACCCACGACGCCTCGACCGTACTGGCCGCGAACGGCGAACTGCGATACCTGCTCGCGGGAAATCGGCCGGATCGCCTTGAGTACATCGGTTTTCTTGCTGCGCACCTCGTCGGCTTCGAAGGAGACGGGCGGTTCCATAGCGATGCAGCACAACACTTGCAGCAAGTGGTTCTGGATCATGTCGCGCAGGGCGCCGGCATGATCGTAGTAACCGCCCCGATGTTCCACGCCGACTTGCTCAGCGACGGTGATCTGAACGTGATGGACGTAACGGCGGTTCCAGATCGGCTCCAAGAAACTGTTGGCGAAACGCAGGGCAAGGATGTTTTGCACCGTCTCTTTGCCGAGATAGTGATCGATGCGATAGATCTGCTCTTCGCTCATCAGGTTAAAGAGTTGGCGATTGAGCCTGCGTGCCGAATCGAGGTCGCGGCCAAATGGCTTCTCGACGACCACGCGCGAGCGCTCCTTCTGAGCCAAAAGCTGGGCCTGGTGAAGTTGGCGAGCAATGACGTCGATCAGGCTCGGCGGCGTGGCCAAATAAAAAATGTGGTGCGCCTGGACTTGCCGGTCCTTATCGTACTTGCTCAGGTATTCGCTGAGTTGAGCGTAAGCGCCGGCGTCCGTGAAGTCGGCGCTCTGGTAATGAATGTGGGAGGCGAATTGTCCCCATTCGAGGTCTTTGGTTTTGCCGCGGCGGGAGAAGCGATCGACGCCGTCGCGGAGGCGTCGGCAGTAAGCGTCGTCATTTAGGTTGAGGCGATCGACGCCGAGAATGGCGAACTCCTGCGGCAGCCAGTGATCGAGAAAAAGATTGTACAGGGCGGGGATAAGCTTGCGATGCGTCAGGTCACCGCCGCCGCCGAAGATGACTACTACCGTGGGGCTCAGATGCATGTGTGGATCCATAGAAGTTCCTCTCTTGCTCCTGCCGTCTCTGTACAGGTGCGGCAGCGGTTATCTCTCATGATAGGGCGGAAGCAGTTGGGATTCCATTTGGACACGAAAAAAGGCGACCCGCGGGGGAGCGGATCGCCTTTGCACGGGGGCCAAGGGCCGGAACACGGAGGGGATCAGACGGCAGCCGGGGGAGGCTACCGTCCAAGGGCGCCCGTCTGTTTGCCGTTCTGGCATCCGGGGGGACGAGCACAAAAACGACCAAACAGCGTGCAGGCCGTGTCCAGACGCCGCATTCGGTAGCCCTGGGGCGGCCCTCCGCGGGGGGAGCGAAGACAACCGCCCGGCTGCCCAGCGCCGTGCGTCCGGAAAACAATGGAGAGGGAGCAAAAAGTGTACCAGAGCCACCGCTGTTCCTCTGCTCAATCCGGGAACCACCTTGACAGACAGAACTTACGTCATCGCCACTTTTGTGGCAGCGCGAAGAAGCATCGTCGGCTTTGTAAAATGTCCGCAGCCTTTTGTAAAAAATGCCCAACGAGCGAGGAGGACGATGGACGAAGAGATCATCCTGGGACGCGATGCAACCAACGAGGTGTTCAAGCGGTCCTTGGCGCAAGGGGACACGCCCGCTTACATCCGCCGCGCCCGCCGTGTCGAGGCGGCGCTGGAGCAACTGTTGGATCATTGTCGTCGCCGTCGCGCGGAGTGGTTGGAAATGGTGCGCCTGCGCATTAGCATCCTCCACGCCTTGGCCGGCGATTGGGACAACGTGCGCCCGTTCCTGGCGGATGAACAACAGATCAACATCTTCCGTTACTCTTTGGCAGCGTTGGTTTCTCCCCTGCGCACTCCGGTGGGACCAACTGCCTCCGCCCGCATTCTGCGGCACGCGCTGTACGAGTTGCAGGATAGCCTGGAACGCTTCAATCAACACTGGCAGGAATTTCTGGCAAGCGTGGACCTCACCCTCATCAACGAACTGCGCGACGGATACAACCGCTACTATGTGCTGGAAAAAGAGTGTGCTGTCCGTTCCCCCCGCGTCGCCCGGCAAGGCTTTGTGCCTCTGCAACCCCTGACGCATGAAGAACTCGCTTCGCAATTTCCCCTCTTACCTGTACCGCAGTTGCGTGATTGAGTGGTCTGGAGGACCAACGTTGTCTTGCCTGACTCTGCCTTCCTATAATGCCAAAGGGAAGCGACCGATTGTTTTCCGGGGACATTCAATCAAGGAATACGATTTCAGAAAGGCGGCACGCATGGCAAGCGCCAATGTGATCGAACTAACGGCGGCGAACTGGGAAAAAGAAGTGGTGCAGAGTGACAAGCCCGTCCTGGTAGATTTCTGGGCCGTGTGGTGCGGCCCGTGCCGCATGTTGGCGCCGACGATCGACAAGATTGCCGATCAGTTTGCCGGCAAAGTCAAAGTCGGCAAGCTCAACACCGATGAGAACCAGGAAATCGCCGTCAAATACGGCATTTCCGCCATTCCGCAGCTCTTGCTTTTCAAGGGAAAGGGAAGTGATCAACCCATCGACAGACAAATCGGCAATCAGCCGATGGAGAACATCATCAAGATGCTCAATCGCGCGCTTGAATCGTGAGGGCGTGTTTACCAGTTCGTCCAGCCTGCCGTGTCCGCAAGGGATGCCCTTGAGGGGCGCGGCGGGCCGGTAAAGTAAATTTTGCAGGGACCATTGGCCGATAGAGGGAGAGACTCCGAATCGCGCCATCTGAGGATCACCTGCATGGAACGTATTCCCGTCTCTGCGTCCGAACCCTCGGATGATGCCCTGTCAGCGCAAGCGGCGCTTCAGGCCGAACGCGACGCCCTGCGCATCCAGGCGGCGGCCGTGGCGGCGCAGCAAGCGGACTTGGCCGAGCAAGAGGTCCGTCTTCAGCAGCATCGCAAAGCTCTCGAACGTCAGAAAGAACAGTTGGCCGCTCATCTCGATGAACGACGCCAACAGCTCTTGCAGCTGCGCGAACAGATCCGTCAGGATCGCGCCGCTCTCAAGGCCGAGACGGAAGCAACACGGCGGCAAAACGAGGAAGTACGGGCTGCCCTGAACAAGGAACGCGAGGCCGTACAAAGAGAATTGCAACAAGCCGGTCAAGAACGCCGCCGATTGATTGAGCTGCGCAAACGCTTGAAAAAGCGTTGGCGCAAGCATTGGCAGATACATGAGGCGGCCTTAGAACGCCGGGAGCAAGAGTTGAAGAATCAGCACGCTCATTTTGAGCGTGAGACGGAAAAGCTCCAACAAGAACGCGCGCAACTAGTGCAAGCTCAGCTGCGATTCAACAGCGAGATCGAACTGGAGCGCCGTCGGCTACAAGAGGAATGGCAACAGCTGGGCCTGGCTCAGCAGCAATGGGAAACCTGCTTGAATCAGGAACAGGCAGAGCAAGCCCGGCGCGTGCGCGAACTGGAACGCCGCACTGCAGAAGTAGCGGCCGCAGAACAGAAGCTCGCCCAACAACGCCGAGCCGCCGAGGAACTTCAGCTTCGACTCCGCCGGGAAGCTGAGGGATTGGAAGCGCGCATCTGTAATCAGCGTCTCAAGCTGTTGGAATATGAAAAGCAAGGGAGTGCGGTCGCAAGCGAACGCCCGTCCGTAGTTAAGCTGCTTCAGGACTCCGATCTGCTTCAGGACTCCGATCCCCCTCACGGGGCGAATGCTCCTCGGCGTGACCCCGATGTACCGCGCGTGTTGGCCCGTCTGGCCGACGCTTTGGCTGACCAACGCTCCCACCTGCTCGAACAATGGCAATGCCTGCTGGAACTGCATGAAATGTGGGAACCGGAACGTTCTGCCATCCTCGCTCAATTCGAGGCGGCGGCGCGCGAGCTAGTGCGCATCGAGCAACGACTCGCGGAGCGTGAACAGGCGCTAACTGCCGGCGAAGCAGACCTCCATCAACGCCGACAAGCACTACTTGACATTCGCTGCTCGCTGGAAGCCTGGCAGGCACGTTTGACGGCGCGCGAAACGTTCTTGGATAACGAGCGCATCATGCTGCTGGCCGATGTACGAGCGCGCGAGGAGATGGCCGAGGCCCAGGCGCGGCGGCTGGAAGAGATACGGCAACGGCGAGCCCGGCGGCGCAGCCAGGAAATCGAAGAGCTGCGCAGCGCCCGCGCCCAGCACGAGCAAATGCGCCGCGATTATGCTTTGCTCTGGCAGGAATGTCAGGATCGCCGTGCCGAGTTGATCCGCGCGCACCGTGAGTTAGCGGCCAAGGCGCTCGCTCTGGAACAATTCCGCCAGGAATTGCTTGCCCGCGCCACCGACACCCCACGCGCGGATAAGCGGCTGGAACGCCTGCGCCGCCGCAATCTCGCCCGCATCCAGGCCGAAGGACGCGATCTGCAGCGCGAACGTAACGCCCTGAGAGAGGAAACGAAACGACTCGATCTCCGCGAGGCAAGGTTAATTGAATGGGAAGAAAAGCTCCTCGCCCAGCATGAAGACTGGATGAAACAAATCGCCGACTGGGAGGAACAGCAGGCAGCTGCGGCTGCCTTGGAACAACATCGCCAGCAGGAGCTCCGACACTGGCAAACGCTGCACGAACGAGATGAACGTGAACTGATTCAGTTGCGCGAGGAAGTCGAACGCATCGCCGGGCTGCTGCTGGAAGAAAACGAGATCGCCAAGCCCCCCCTTGCGGCATAGGCGCAGCAAACCCCGCGGCGAGCGGGGTTGCGTAATAGAGGCGAGCGGGGGTGTGAACCCTCCAGTGGTTCTCTGGCGAGCGGGGGTGTGAACCCTCCGGTGGTTCTCTGGCGAGCGGGGGGTGTGAACCCCCCGGTTGTGCTACCGGGGGGTCACACCCCCCGCTCGCCGGCGCTGACGCAACCCCGCTCGCCACGGTCTGGGTCGATCTCTGCCGGTGCTGTTTCAAAGAGCCAAAAGCGGCGCGGGTCAAATCAGGACTCAGGTAGCATACAGCCAACTCTTGCGGTTTAGATACAGCGACGGCGCAAGCAGTACCAGAATGAGCAATCCAGCAGCGCCGGCCGTGGCGGTCGCTAGCACGGCATCGAGCAGAATCAGGCCCAGGAGAGCGCGCTCTACGGCAGTCTGCACCCGAGACGGCGCCGGACTGCCGATGGCCCGCATGACCGGCCTACCTACCCAAAAGCCCAAAGCAACGAGCAGGTACGGGAACAAAAACGAGCTGGGCCGTCCTTCCGGTCGAAACAGCGGCAGCGGCAGGGCCAAAAGCAGGCTGACGAGCATCAGCGCCGCTGCACCGCGCAGCATATTTTGTTTGCTCAGCTGGGCTTCGGTACGTGCGAACCAGGTCACGCCTACAATGTAGCATCCGACAATCAGCGCCAGGTATCCGCCCAGCGGCCACAGCAGCGTGCCGCTTGCCGATATGCCCAGCAATACATTCAGGAAGCGGCACGTCCCCATGGCCAGCGGTCCCGCCCATGTGTGTTTGAACCAGCTGTCATATGCCAGGATCGCGGCTACAAGCCAGAGGGCGAGGAACACGGCCGTTCTCCCCGCTGGGAGTGCCAGCAACACGCCGCTGCCCAGTAAGGCCGCACCGAGTTGGACGGCCTGACGGGGAGTAACGCGGCCCGACGGCAAGGGGCGAAACGGACGTTCCCGGCGATCTTGTTCTCGATCGAAGTAATCGTTCCACACCATGCCGGCCGAATACAGACACGCCGATGCTAACAACAGCGAAACGAAAGCGAGACTATGCTGCGGCAGCGCAGCGGCAGCCAGCGCCCCCAGGCAAATGTCGGCAAGGGCGGTCGGGAGGTTCGGCAAACGTACAAGCTGAGCGTAGGCGCGGAGATCAGTCATAAGTTGGCCAGGACATTCTGAATATATTGGCGTGCGCGACGGGCTGCGCCGTCGGGATCTTCGACATAGGGATATAGCTCGATCGTCACCCAGCCTTGATAGTTGATGGCCTGGATGGCCCGCAGCGTCGCGGTGAAATCGATGGCCCCCTCGCCGGGAATCAAGTGATGATGGACGCGCGTGGCAGCGATGTCCTCCAGATGGATGTGGCGGATGTGCTGGGCCATGCGCGGGATGGTCACAGCAGGATCGTCGCCGACGCAATACGCATGGCCGATGTCGAAATTCAGCCCTACCGCTGGCGAATCGATGCGCCCTCGGAATTCGAGATACTGATCCATCTTCTCGATAAGCAGCCCCGGCTCCGGCTCAACGAGCAACAATACACCCTCTCTCTCGGCGTGTTCAGCAACGGGCTTGATCTCTTCGACGAACAGCGCTAGCGCCTTCGACCATGATGCGCCTGGCTCAACGGGACCGCCCGGCTCCGTGGTAATGCAGGCCGCGCCTAGCTCGCGCGCCAGGGTCAGGCAGCGCTTGGTATGTTCGATACGAATACGGCGATAGTGTGGGTCCGGCTCGATCCACGAAGGGTGCCAATAGCGCTGCCGCGGATCGTTGACGGCATGCATCATGAAGGCGTTGACGTTGGCGATTTCCAGGTTGTTTGTCCGGAGGGCGTCGCGGAGGGCTTGTTTTTGCTCGTCGAGCAAGAAAGCCGGCCAGGCGTGCGGCACGTCCGCCATGATCTCGACGCCCTTGTAACCGATGGCAGCGAGGCGCCGCACCGCTTCTGAAAAAGGATACTTCAGATACGCATTTGTGCTAAAAGCAAGCTTCACGTCGATTGCTCCTCGTATGCGTGTCCAGACGCCAAGCCAAAACGATAATCACCCTCTTGCCATTGGTTTTTTCTTTCTCTTCTTGCCTTGGCATTCATGGCGTCTTGGCGGCCCCACACTGCTTGACATACTCTTCGAGCATGGCGAACTGCTTGAAGAAATCGTGTTCTTGCACGTCCATCGGGTTTTTGAAGAAGCAGGCCAGGTGCCGCAGTACGCCGACCTCGCCGCGCCGCTGGGAAAACAATGCCAGCCGGGCCAGGTCCAAGACCAAGGGGCCGGCCAAGATCGAATCGCAGCCCTGCCAGATGAACTGCAACGTCATCTTGGTGCCGAGGAAGCCCTTGAAGTGGATATGGTCCCACGCGGTTTTCCAGTCGTCCAACGAATCGATGTACTCGATACTGACCAGTGTTTGCGGTTTGTAGCCAACGATCGAGGAAATGACCTGGTCCTTGGTGCGGATTTTCGAGGCTTTGTTGGCAGGATCGTCGAGGACTTGGCCGTCGCGGTTGCCGAAAATGTTGTGGCCGACCCAGCTGAGCAGCCGCCAATTGCGCAGAGCGAACATCGGCGCCAGCACACTTTTCAAAAGGGTTTCGCCGGTTTTGCCGTCTTTGCCGCCGATGACGGCGCGGCGTTCTTGGGCCAACTCTACCAGCGCCGGCAAGGATGCGCCGAGCGAGGGGGTGAAGTTGATATAGGGCAGACCGAGATCAAGAGCAGCCCAGGCATAGAGTGACGATGCCGGCAAAGGCGGCGGGCGGCGTTCCAGGGCCGCCGTCAGGCGCTGGAGCGATTGGTGTATTTCGCTGGTCTCAAATGGTGCTTCTGTGGAAGAAACATTGATAACGACGACCTGCTCCAATTGGTTGCGCGCGCGGAAATCATGCAAGTCGTTCTGAATGCGTTCGAGAGCATGGCGGGCGGTGGCGTCGCTTGGCAAATCGCTTCGATCGGCGAGACGAGCAATGGCCGGGCCGCTGTTGAGCAAGGTGCCAGGCCGCAGGTTCGCTTCCCAGCGTTGCAGATCTTCTTGGCAGGCATCGGCGAGGGCCGGCTCGAAGATATTGGAACGTTTTTGTAATTCGCGCACCGTCTGACGGAAACCCGCCTGGCGGATTTCATGGCCGCCGACAACGAATTGGGCTGGCTCATCAAGGTGCAAGGGTTCAAAGAGCGGCAGGGCGGTCACCAGCGAGGTACTGTCGCTGAGGCCGCGGCTTAAAGCGGCCAAGCCCAGCGCAGCCGTAGCGCCTACGCCACCGCAAGCGCCGATCAACCACAATCCAACACGTCGTATCGTCATGAATTTCCGCAATGGAGGGCAGGAGGTCGTTGGCAAGGGCCTATCTTTTTTCATTGTCTTACTTCCGACCGTCGCGGTCAAGCAAGAGCGATGTAAAATAAGAGTTAGTGGCGAGTCGAAAGGGTCTATGTCCCTGTACGTTTGCCGGGACGCAGACATTCCTTGGCCGCCAACAAAGGAGCAAGCATGTCTACCCCGCAAGAAGGGTTCTGCACGATTGAGGAAGCGTTGGAGGAACTGCGCCAGGGGCGCATGATTATTCTTGTCGATGACGAATATCGTGAGAATGAAGGCGACCTGGTGATCGCAGCGGAGAAAGTGACGCCCGAAGCGATCAACTTCATGGTCCGCAATGGCTGCGGCATTCTGGGCTTGGCCCTGTCGCAAGAGATTTGTGATCGTCTGGAGCTGGAACCGCTGCCGGGCCGTAATGTCGATCCGCAGGCGACGCCGTGGACACCTCCCATCGATGCCCGCACCGGCATCACTACCGGCACTTCTGCTTTCGACCGCGCCCGCACCATCCAGGTCGCCATCGATGAGCGCTCCACCGCCGCCGACCTCGTCGTCGGCAAGGGCCATGTGCCCGGCCTGCGGGCGCGCAAAGGCGGAGTCCTCGTCCGCGCCGGCCACACCGAAGGCAGCGTCGATCTGGCCCGCTTGGCTGGACTCAAGGAAGCTGCCGTCATCTGTGAGATCATGACGCCGGAAGGCCGTATGGCGCGGCTGCCTGAGTTGATGGAATTCAGCCGTAAACACCATCTGAAAATCTGCACCATTGAAGACCTGATCAAATACCGCCGTCAACGTGAACGGCTCATCCACCGTGAACTGGCGCTCAAGCTGCCGACGCGCTTGGGCGATTTCGACTTGATCGTCTACACTTCGGTGGTCGATCCGGAGCCGCACCTGGCTTTGTGCATGGGCGGCGTCGGCGTCGAGGTAGGCGGTGTGGTGCCGATCCAGGAAGAGCCAGTGCTGGTGCGCATCCATAGCCAATGCTTGACAGGCGATATTTTCGAGAGCAAATTGTGCGATTGCGGTTCGCAGCTGCACCAGGCCATGAAACAAGTGGCCCAGGCTGGTAAAGGGGCCATCTTGTACATGCGCCAAGAGGGACGCGGCATCGGCTTGCTCTCCAAGCTGCAAGCCTACAAACTCCAGCAGGAAGAAGGGCTGGATACCGTGGAAGCCAACCAGCGTCTCGGCTTCAGCGCCGACCTGCGCCATTACGGCATCGGTGCTCAGATCCTGCTCGATCTGGGAATTCGCCAGATTCGCCTGTTGACGAACAATCCCAAGAAGGTCGTCGGCGTCGATGGCTATGGCTTACACATCGTCGAGCGCGTGCCGATCCAGATCACCCCCAACGAGAACAACCTTCGCTATTTGCAAACCAAGAAGGAAAAACTCGGCCATCTGCTCGACGAGATAGACCAGCAGATTTGAAGGCGTTTCCCTCTTTTCCCCTCTTATACTGGGCACGGAGAGCTCTGCCATCTTGGCGAGCGGAGTTGCGTCAGCGCTCCGAGGGCGAGCGGGGGGTGTGAACCCCCCGCTCGCCAAAGTTACGCAACCTCGCTCGCCTCGGTTGGTGTCCGTTACGGATTCTCTCTCTTTCGCGGATCCCACTTCGGTGGGCTGGAGACAGCGCCCTTTCGCCTGGAATCCCTATAATGATAGAGCGAGAACAGGTTCACGAAACCTCAAGGTACGGGCATTCGCACGCATGTCTTCTGCACTGTTGCGCCGGCGAGCGCCGGCAGCTTCCTCCCCGTGGGAGTTGGCTGCGGAAACCATCGCCGTCAAAATCCGCTGGTTCGGTCTGCTGGTTGGCTACGTCTTGGTCAATCTGCACGCGCAAGACCTCCGCCGTCAGGCCATCCTCAATGCCCTGCTCACCCTCGGCTTGGTCTACACGCTGCTCGATACCTATTTCAGCGTGCGCGGCCGGGTCTTTCTCGGACGATCGCCGCTGGCCGTCTCCATCATGGAAGCTCTGTTCATCGGTCTGTTGTGTTACTTCGACGCCGGGCTGAATAGCCCGTTCCGCTATTATTATTTCCTGTCGCTGATCTGCTGCGCCATCCGTCACCCCTCGCACGTCACCTACCTTACTTGCGCCCTGCACTGTCTCAGCTACGGTTTGCTCTACCTGGCCTTGCCGCCGACGGAGCGCTTGGGGGTGCCGTTCATGCTCACGCTCGTCATCCTCGGCTGGGTGACATGGGCCAGCAATGCCATGGCGCTTCTGCTCAAGCGTGTCGGCGAATACCTGAGCCAACTCAACCAGGCCTTAGAAAAGAGCAAGGCGGAACTAGAAGCCCGCATCGCCGAGCGCACGCGGGAGTTGCAAGAGGCGCAGGCGCATGTGCTGCATCAGGAGAAGATGGCTGCCTTCGGATTGCTTGCCGCCGGCATCGCTCACGAGGTCGGCAATCCGCTCACGTCGATCAGTTCGATGGTGCAGATGCTCCAGCACCGCGAAAGCGACCCGTACACGCTCAACAAATTGGCGTTGGTCAGCGGCCAGTTGCAGCGTATCCGCGGCACCTTGCGGGAATTAATGGAGTTCAGTCGGCCGGCCAGCAGCGAGCGCACGCGGGTCTCTCTGGCGGAAATCCTCGACGAGGCGCTGAACATCGCCAAGTATTATAAGCGCATGCGTGGCCGTATTCCTACGCCGGCGTTGCCCCCCGACCTGCCGCCCCTGTTCGCCGTCCGCGATCAACTGGTGCAAGTATTTCTCAATCTCGTCCTCAACGCCCTCGACGCCACCGACCGGGACGGCCGGATCGATTTGTCGGTGACCCGGCGGGACGGCGGCGTCGAAGTGAGCGTGCGCGACAGCGGCCACGGCATCGCCCCGGAACATGCAGCCCGACTTTTTCAACCGTACTTCACTACTAAAAAACACGGTACCGGATTGGGCTTGTTCGTGACGCGCCAGTTGGTCGCTGACCACGGCGGCACCGTGACCTTCGAGTCTCGTCTCGGCGAAGGCACGACGTTCCGCGTCTTTTTGCCCTTGGCCGAGCATCCAGACAAGGGACGGAGGGAAACCGGCGTCCTGGCGGCCCTTGGTCCGCCAGATCGGCAAGTTTCCGGTCCCCTCTGCGATTTTCAGTTTTCGGAGACGGAACAATGCAACGCCTAAATTCCCCCATCCGAAAACCGAAAGCCGAAAACCGAAAACCGCTCGCGGACGCAGCTATTCTTGTGGTGGACGATGAGCTGCTGATCCGCGAAACGTTGGTCGAATTCCTTAGTCAGGAAGGGTTCTCTGTCGTGGCCTGCTCCAGCGGTGAAGAAGCGCTGGAACTAGCCGAAGGACGGCGCTTTGACATTGTTCTGTGCGATGTCCACTTACCGGGCCTTAATGGTCTGGAATTGTTGGACCGTTTGCAGCGCATCAGCCCCGAAACCTTCGTGCTGCTTATAACTGCTTACGCTACGGTCGAAAGCGCTGTGGAGGCGTTCCAGCGCGGCGCCCATGATTATCTGATGAAGCCGATTTTGCTCGATGAGGTACTGAGCAAGATCCGCCGCTTGCTGGCCCACCGAGCGTTGTATCTGGAAAACCAATGGCTGCGCCGCGAGCTGAACCGGAATCGCTATTTGGAAAGCGAGCAGATCATCGGCAAGAGCAGCAGCATGGTGCAGGTGCTGGAAATGGTGCGCAAAGTAGCGCCGACGCCTTCGACCGTGCTGATCGTCGGCGAGAGCGGCACGGGCAAAGAACTGGTCGCCCGCGCCATCCACGCCGGCAGCGTGGAGTCGGACGGCTCCGGGGAGGAGCGACGCTTCATCGCAGTTAATTGCGCCGCCATCCCTCATGATCTGCTGGAAAATCAACTATTCGGACATCGCAAGGGGGCTTTCACGGGCGCCGACCGAGACCAGGCCGGCGTCTTCGTCCACGCGGGCAACGGCACGGTATTTCTCGATGAAGTCGGCGAAATGCCCCTGGCGACCCAAGCCAAGCTGCTCCGCGCCATCGAACAAAAAGAGGTCTTGCCCATCGGGGCCAACGAGCCGATCCGCGTCGAGGCGCGTGTGCTGGCGGCGACCAACAAAGATCTCTTCAAGGAGGTCGAGGCCGGGCGTTTCCGCGAAGACCTGTATTATCGGCTCAACGTGGTGCGCATTGCCATTCCGCCATTGCGCGAACGGCGAGAGGACATCCCCGACCTGGTGGAGTTTTTGCTGGCGCGGCATGCGCGGGCGTTGGGCAAACGTATCAGCGGCGTGACCCATGAAGCGATGCAGCTGCTGCTGGCCTGCCGTTGGCGCGGCAACGTCCGGGAGTTGGACAATGCTTTGCAGCGCGCCGTCATTCTTGGCGAAGGGCCGCTCATCACGCCGGCTGATCTCCCGCCCGATCTGGCCCCGGTCGAAGGAGACCCCGCCCTGGTGGACGATCTCGGCGAAGCCGTCAAACGCTTCGAGAAACAGCATATCGAACGCATCCTGCGGCAAACGCCAGACAAGAAAGAGGCCGCCCGCCGCCTCGGTATGGGGCTTAGTTCGCTGTATCGCCGCATCGCCGAGCTAGGTATTCAGACAGTGGATAAAACCGAGCCGCGATCGTAAGGCAACGGTCCTGCGAAAACAGGCCTCTTCGCGCTCTTACGGCCGCGGCCTTGGCGAACGGAAGAAGAAGAATGACCACGGAAACCCTGACCTGTCCCTACTGCAATGCATCGCTTGGCATCCAAGCCGGCTGGTCGGCCGGGCAGCGCATTACCTGTCCACGCTGCGGGGATTCTTTCCCCTTGCCCCTCAGCAGTCCTTTCCTGGATCAGCCGAGTCTTTCCCAGCCTTCCGAGCCGAGTAGCGCCGCTGACACCCTGGCCTCGGAAGGTCCGCTGCCGACGCGCTGGTCCAATCGCCTGGTCGCTGGCGTGATCCTTGGCGTTATGTTTTTCATGGCCAGCAGCAGCCTGGTCTTCATGCTCCTGACTCAGCAACAACGTCGTGCCTACGATACCAGTCGGCCGCCGCGACGGCCCGGAAAACAACGCGGCATACTGGAAGCGGACAAAGCCCCCCCCGGCGCCAGCGTCACTCCCGATAAGCTCGCTGCCCTGGGCTATCTGCCCTCCGGCGTCAATTTTCTCTTGGCGGTGCGCATCTCGGAACTGCTCGCCAGCCCCCTAGGCACACAACTGCTGCGCGAGCCGATCCAATGGGGCGATGCGTCCTTTCACCTGAACAACCTGCTGCAATGGCTGGGATTTCGCTTGGAAGAGATCGATCACCTCCTTTTGGCCGCCCGTATCGATGACACCGTGCCCCCGCCTTTCTACGTGGTCCTCCGTACTGCTCAGCCTTACGACCCCGAGCAGCTGCGTCAACGGCTCAAAGGCTCGCACATTCCCAGCTCCAGCAAAAAGAAGCTCTATGTCTTTCGCATTCCGCAACAAGACATGCCGCTCTACGCCTGGTTCGCCGACGAGCGCACCGTGGTGCTGGCCTTACTCGCCGATCATTTGGAAACCCTGCCTTCTCAGCCTGTCGACGGCCTTCAGCAATTGCCCGAAGAGCTGCGCACGTTCCTCAAACAACATCGTGAACCGACGGCGCTGGTTTGGAGCGCTGGCCACTGTGAGGATTGGAGCAAGACTGCCGCCGCGCTGTTGTTCAACCGCATGAAAAAAGAACAAAGGGAAAAACTGGCCTCATTGAGGACTTTTGCTATCTTTATCATCCCTGCGCAGAGCGACCGTTCCTCCGCCGAGCATAAAGACAACGCGTTAGTTGTCAAAGGCGCCTTCGCCTGCAAGGAGGAAGCCGGAGCGCGGGAATGGGCGGAACATTGCCGCGCCCTCTGTGGCCCTGGCGCCAACCTTAAGACTGCTGTGGAGGGGCCTTCGTTCCTGTTACAATGCCACACAAGCCTGGACTTCTTCACGCGCCTGGGGAAACGATAAGAAGGGGCGCTCCGCGCCATACCGTGGATTCACTGTTCAACCCTTTTTCTCAGGAGGTGCTTAGCTGCTATGAAACGTCTCCCCATCCTCACCATCTTTGCCCTTGCTTGCGCGGCGGGATGGCAAGTCTCGCCGCGCGGCGAGGAAAAAGCTCCCCCAACGCTCGGCCAAATCGAACGGCTCGATGCCGCCTTCGATGAGTTGATCGGGCGCGATGCGCAGCTAGAAGTGCTCGCTACCGGCCACATCTGGGCCGAGGGCCCCGTTTGGGTGCCGCGCGACGGCGGCTTCCTGCTCTTCTCCGACATTCCCCGCAACCGTGTTTACAAATGGCAGCAAGGCAAGGGCGAGTCGGTGTTCCTGGAGCCGTCCGGCTACACCGGCTCAGCAACCAATTTGAAGGAACCCGGCTCTAACGGTCTCTTGCTGGATCCGGATGGCCGACTCGTCCTCATGGAGCACGGCGACCGCCGCGTCGCCCGCCTCGACAGTTGGGACAGCAAGACCAAGACCACCCTGGTTGATCGCTACATGGGCAAGCGCCTCAACAGCCCGAACGACGGGGTGTTCAAGTCCAATGGGGACCTCTATTTCACGGATCCGCCCTATGGCCGCACCCTCAAGGACCGTACCGGCGAGGAATTTCCCGACCGCGACCTGGATTTTTGCGGCGTCTATCGGCTGTCCAAGGACGGCCAGCTGACACTGTTGACCAAGGAGATGAGCCGGCCCAATGGCATCGCCTTCTCTCCAGATGAAAAGACCCTCTATGTAGCTAACTCCGACCCGGCCAAGGCGCTTTGGATGGCCTTTCCCGTCAAGGAAGATGGTACGCTCGGCAAGGGACGAGTGTTCTTCGATGTCACCTCATGGGTCGGCAAGAGGCCCGGCTTGCCGGACGGGATGAAAGTGGATGCCAAAGGCAACGTCTTCGCTACAGGCCCTGGCGGCGTGCTGGTGTTCACACCCGACGGCAAGCACCTGGGTACGATCGTTACCGGGGTACCAACGGCCAACTGCGCCTGGGGCGATGATGGCAGCATGCTGTACGTCTGTGCCGACAAGGCGCTGACACGCATCAAAACAAAAACCAAGGGCAAAGGATTTTAATGAGGAGAAGACGGCGGCGGGTGAGAAAAACTTCACCTGCCGCTACCGCATTGCCACGTGCCAATATATCTTTCGCATGGTTGTATTGTGACCCTTTTCTCCTCACTCGGCGAGCCGCCGGGTTAAACCCGGCGGCTCACTCTCCCCGGCGGCTCACCCCCCTGGCAAAAGTGCCGTTTCAATCAGGGGTAGTAGAATTTACCCGGCTTGAAACATTGAACGGCCCTGGGAGATAATCCGATAGATCTTGACATGTTGTATCGGCTTCGACTACATCCCAACGTCTCCGTTTCCGTCTTGCACCTCGGAAGGCGGAGCGGGTGAACAGCAAGTTCCGGGGCAACAGATGAGGAGGCTCCCATGCTCCTGTTGCGCAAGCTGGGCTTGGCCGCCTTGCTGATGGTTTGCTGCCCGTGGAGCACCAGTCAGGCCGGCGTTTACTTTGGCGTCGGCGTTGGCGGTCCCGTCTACTATCGGCCCTACGGCTGCTACCCTCATCGTTGCTGTGGTTGGGGTTATTATCGTCCCTATGGGTTCGGCGTGGTGGTGGCGCCGCCGGTGGTGGTCGGGGCTGCGCCCATAGTGGTCCAGCAGCCGGCCATCGTACAACAGCCGGTAGTGGTGCAGCCCAGTTATACGCCGCCGCCTCCGCCGCCGTCGCCCGCGCCGTTGCCCATGCCCACTCCAACCACAACCCCTGCGTCCGCCGCACCCGATGTTGTACCCACTACAGGGGTGAGCAACACACGGGCCGACATCGATACGGCCTTGCAGCAGCTGCGTAGCGGAGATGAGCAAGCCCGCACAGACGCCGCCGTGAATCTGGGCCGGCTTCATGCGGAGCAAGCAATCGGTCCTCTTGTCAAGGCGCTAAACAGCGACCCTAGCCCCAAGGTGCGTGAAGCGGCGGCTCGCGGTCTAGGGCTAATCGGTTCCGCTTCTGCCCTCAGCGCCCTGCAATACGCCGCCCAAGCCGACGACGACCCCGAAGTGCGCCACAGCGCCGGCTTCGCCTACGAAGTCATCCGCAACAAGCAGACGAAGCGTTAAATCGCCAACCGACCCGAGGCGTAAGATCTGCCAGCCAAAACTTCCT
>JAJPIY010000076.1 GCA_021324515.1 Planctomycetota bacterium | reverse complement strand
GCGGTGCGTTGCCAAAGGCGCTTGGAGTTGCAATGCGACGACGCTCCCCCGGCCCTGTACTATTTGGCGGTGCGCGCGGCGCGGCGTGCCGTGGCCGCCAATCCGGAGGACGCCTCCGCCTATCTCTTGCTTGGTGAGAGCTACCTGGGGTTGCTTCATGCCACGCGGGAACGCGCCTGGGGCACCCAACTGCACCAACTCGTGCAACTGCGCCAAGCCCAGGCCAGCGCCGCTCTCAACCGCGCTTTGGCCCTTCGTCCGGATTTCCTGCAAGCGCATCTTCATCTGAGCCGGCTCTATCAGGAGATGGGTTATCTCGATTTAGCGCTAACGCATGGGCGAAGCGCGTGTCAACTAGCGCGTCAGGCGGGGCCTCCTGCCGGCGTCAGCCCCAAGGAGTTCCAGGCCAGCCAGGACCAAATGGAGAAACAAATAGAGCGGCTGGCCCAAGAAGTGCAAAAGCGCGCCGATGCCGCCACCCTTGCTTCGACCGACAGCCCGATACGGCAGCGGGCCTTCGCCGCCTTCCAAAACGGCTTGGCGGCAAAGGCCCTGGAGATCCTGCTGGAGTCGCATGTGTCCGCCTTTGGCAGCGAAGGCATGGAACTGGAATTGGAGTTGCTTCTGGGCGTGGGGCGTCCCTGGGACGTTCGGCAGTGGCTGCGGCCCGAACACCAAAATGAACTGGGGCTTATCCCCTACTACTGGTTGCGCGTGCGTGCCGCAGCGGCTTGCGGCGAGTACGCTCGCGCCGAAGAGGAATGCGCCGAAGCGGCCCATGCTCTGATGCGCGGGCCGGACAATCCGCAAGCGCTGCGTTTGCGGGAAAAAATGGCCTTGGAGATTGCCACGCTCATGCTGAACGAGCCGAGATCGCCCAACGCCTCGTTCGCCAACCTCCTGGCGCACTATAACGAGGCGGTGCTGGCTGCCCGGCTCCAAGATCAGGCCCAACAGTTGCGGCAACAGGCAGAATGGACGGTCCTGGGCGGTTTGCTTGCCCTGGAGGAGGGTGAGACGGAGGAAGCTCGTCTGGCTTTTCGGGCCGCCTTGTCTTTGTGGAAGGACAAAGCGACAGCGGCAAAGGGCGGCGGCCTGGACTTCAACAGTCGTATGCTCGCGCAGAGTTGCCTGCGCTGGCTGGAAGAGACCTCGAGTGGGCGCAGACAAGGAGATTGAAGGCGGAGAAACTCGAACCCGCGACCTACGGATTAGCCCCCTTGCTGGCATGGCGGGTTGGTAACGACCCTTAAGCCGTGCAATGGAAGGGCTGTTCAGTAAGCGGCCCGTTTCATGGTTTCAGCGTGCTGTGCAGCGGCAGACTACTTTAAGGGCGGTCTCCACCTTCTCAGTATGTCAAAATGTACTCGAAGCGCTGGCGGAATTGTTCTGGAGTCATCCCCGCCGCGCTGGCAAGTTGCGCCAAGCGCTTTGGGTTGTCGAAATCACGGCGTTCCAGGCGGATCATGTAGCGCCGGGCGCATTCGTAGCCTTCGCCGTGGACGTTGACACGCCGGGTTTGCATACGCAGCGTCTTGGGATCAATCATCTGATTGAACGGCAACGGCTCGAGATGGCCGCCTACCAGGCTGATGATCGCCCCGAATTTGCTCGCCTCTTCCGAACGCAGGAACTTCACGGCGCCGTAGCCGAGATCGCGCGTGTACTCGGCGTCGAAAGGGATCGGATCGGCACAACGCAATTCGTAACCGAGATCCTTGTCGATCAGCGTCACCGGCAAGTTCAGTTCTTCCAACTTGGCCGACAGGCGGTCCTTAATCATGCGGCCAAACTCGATCTCGCCCAGGCGCAGATGGCCGAATGGATCGCGGACGATTTGGCCATAACGCCCCAGCTGCGCAGTGCTCATGCACTCCACCAAGCCGGCTTCCCCGATGGCCTCCAGCAGTCCCTCGGCTAGCACGGCGACGCCGTAATTGGCATGCATGCTGCGCCGCTTGATGATGCTTCCGATGATGACATCGCATACGTGATCGAGGGTAACGTGACGGTCGCCGAACTCTTCGGGAATGATGGTTAGGGTGGCGGCGGCCGCTTTGCCAATGCCCAAGGCCAGATGGCCAGCGGCTCGCCCCATACAGACGATAAGATACCAGCGCGACGTGGTCCGGGCGTCTTCGGCCAAATTACGGATGATGCCGACGCCGACTTGCCGGGCCGTCTCGAAGCCGAACGTCGGCGTCGAGCCGGGCAGGGGGAGATCGTTGTCGATGGTCTTGGGCACGTGGGCGACGCGGATGGCGCCGTTAGCTTTGGCATATACCTGACTGCCGGAATAGGCGGTATCGTCGCCGCCAATCGTCACCAGCATGGTCACGTTCAGCCGACGGAACACCTCCAGAACGTTCTGCATGTCTTGTTCCGACCTGGTGGGATTCGTGCGCGATGTGCGGAGGATAGAGCCACCGCGCAGATGGATGGCCTTGACATCTTCGATCGTCAATTTGCGATAGTGTTCGGCGTCGCCTTTGACCAGCCACTGAAACCCATCTTGGAAACCGATGACCTCGATACCCTGCTCGACGGCCTCAATGGTCACCGAGCTAATGACGCCGTTGATCCCCGGGGCTGGACCGCCGCCCACCAACAACGCCAATCTTCCGGGAATCGGGGGGGGTGTCATAGATCTCTCCCTCGCTCACAAAACCGGGCGCAAGACCCTATATGCCTTCTTCCGTCAGTGTATAGAGTGCCTGGCTCGCAGCCAGTCGAGCTAGTACACCTTCAATCCTTGGGAGCAAGGTCCGGATGCTTGGCCGCCCAATCGAGATATTCTTGGATGGTGTAGAACGTCTCGAAGCGATAGAGCCGGCCTTTGTCCTCCACAGGGGCCTGGGAGTTGAAGCGCCACGAATCGCCGGTGTCGCGCATCCATTGAGTCAGCCGGCCGTCCAACTCGCGGAGAAGGGGTGCGCTAGCCGCATCCGTCGCCAAATTCTTCAACTCATAAGGATCGCGCTGGAGATCATACAACAGCCACGGCTTGGCTTCCGTCCGCGCGTACATATAGCGGGCGGTTCGCACGCCACGCCAAGGATGCGGCGTACCATCTCCTGCGAAAGGCACGAAAATCTGAAAGAACACCGAATCCGCTCCTTTGTCGGTTTGGCCCAACACGAGGTTGGAGAGATCATGGCCTTGCATGTCCTTGGGAACTGTGACACCACACAGCGCCAACAGCGTGGGCGCCAGATCGACGTGACTAATCAAGGCCTCGGTGCGACGGCCGCCTGGGACGCGCGCTGGATAGCGGAGGATGCCAGGCACGCGGATGGATTCTTCCCACGGCTTGCGTTTGAGGCGTTGGCCCTGCGAACCGAGCATATCGCCATGATCCGAAGTGAACACAACGATAGTATCGCGATCTAAGGCGAGATCTTCCAAGAGCCGCAGCAAACGCCCGACCTGATCGTCGATGGCCGTGAGGGCGGCGTAGTAAGCGGCGATTTCTTTGCGCCCCGCTTGACGAACGCCTTCCTTCCAGTTGGGCCGCATCGTCAGCTTTTCCGGGTCGTAAAGCCTCATGTAGCGTTCCGGCGCGCCATAGGGATCGTGCGGCGGTCCCATCGATAACATGAGGAAAAACGGACGAGTGCGGTTGGCGCGAATGAAATCGACGGCCACATCCGTGAGGGCTTCCGCCTCGAACTTCTGAGGACGGATGGGGGTAGGGGTATCACGGAAATAAAGCGGATGGAAATGATCGTGACGACATTCACAAGCGGCCCAGAAGTCGAAGCCCTGGCGGCGCGGCCCCGGAGGTACGAAGCCGGGATCGCGTTTGCCGCCGTCGAGGTGCCATTTGCCGATCAGTCCGGTTTGATAGCCGGCTGCCTTGAGAAGCTCTGCCAAGGTCACTTCTGTTTCGCGCAGGCGCAGATCATTGCAGACCATGCCGTTCTTGTGTGCATACTTCCCCGTCAACAGCACGGCGCGGGCCGGACAGCACACCGGCGTATTGGCGAAAGTTTGCCGAAAGAGAACGCCCTGCGACGCCAGCCGATCGAGGTTCGGCGTCCGCACGTCGTCATTGCCCATGCAGCCCAACGCCTGGGCGCGAAGTTGGTCGGGCAGGATGAGCAAGATATTGGGCCGCCGTGGTTTGTCTCGGCCCTGTGCGGGCGCAACCGTCACCGCGACGGCGAGAGCGGACAGCAAACAAATAAAAACAGAACGACTCATTTATACCCCACACGGTAGTTGCAGCCCCTTCTCTGCTTCCCCCATGCCGCGATGCTGCGAACCTTGATCCGGAACAAGCCAGGGGGAGAAATGATTGGCGATCGGATCGGCGTTTTCGCTCATGGTCTCGCCTCGGAGCACCGCTAGTTCTGGCCGGAGGGACCAAATGGTCCTGGCCCCATACGGCCGGGACCGCCGCGGTGTGCTTGATGACATTCTCGGCATGTTTGATTGTTGGAAAGCGCGGCGTGGGCAGCCAGGGCCTCGCCTTTGTTCTTTGCCTCGACGGCGCGATCCAGCGTTGCGGCCGACTTGGCGAAAGCATCCGTCAGCTTCATCCACGAATCCTTGCCGCCTTTGGGTGGACTATGCTGGCTCAGCGAGGCGGCGAGCTGGGCAAATTCCTTCGCCTGGGGTTGAATGGTCTCCCAAGCCGGAGAAGCGCTATTCAGTTCACGGCCAATGGTGTCCTTGAGCGACTGAGGGCCTTTGAAGAGTTTCGCCATCGCCTCACGGATCGGACCGCGCGGTCCAGCCGGTCCGCCGAAGTCCATACCGGCAGGCGGACCGCCGCCATTGCCAAGGCCCTGGCCGATCGCGTCGTTACTCTTGCTTTTACTGCACCCAAGGCCGGCGACAACGACAGCCGACAAAACAGCCAACCCCAAGAAAAGTCCCAGTCGTCTTCCCATCACATGACCTCCTCAGCACAGCTCCATTCACGTCCGAAATCGCTGTCCTGCGTCCATTAGCGGTCGCAACAAGACAGCACCTCGTCGAATCGAAACCCAAACGATTCTAACAGCACCGCCCATTTGCGAAAAGATCATGGCCCTACGGAGTCTGCCGCTGGATTTAGGCAAGTGTGGCGGGCCGGGTACAGTACCCGCCCTCATTCGGAGCCTGGATGTGACGCTCCTGCCAGTTTTTACTCACGCTTTTCCCTCCTTCTGGATCAAACTGTCCCCGTGCGGCAGATAGTATAGAGAGGGTAGACGAGGATACTTCTCTCAGGGGAGGGACGTGGCGATGAGAAAAGTGATTGAGGTCATCCAGCACCTTCGTAGAGCGGCGCTTTTGCGCGATGGCGGTGGTCTGACGGATGCACAACCGATAAAGCCGTCGAGGACTTAGTCAAGCTGGCGGAGAATGCAAAGGACAAAGAGAACAAGGTGAACAAAAAGAAACGGAACGCAGAAGGATAAATGTCGTAATGATGCCGAATCGAATCGTCTTCATCGGCGGCGGAACGCGTTCGGGCAAGAGCGCGTTTGCTTTGGCACTGGCGCGGCGGCTGGGGCAGCGGCGGCTTTTTCTGGCCACGGCACAGCCAGGCGATGACGAGATGCGGCAGCGGATCGAGTGCCATCGCCGTGAGCGCGGCGCGGACTTCGACACCGTCGAGGAGCCGTTGGCTGTTGCCGAGGCCATCGGGCAACACACCGATTACGATGTCGTTGTGCTCGATTGCCTGACGCTGTGGCTGTCGAACCTTCTGTTGGAAGGACACACACGGGAAGCTATCCTGCAACGGGTCGAAGAATTGGCGGCGGCGCTGGCGCGGCGCTCGCTTCATGCGCTTGTGGTCAGCAGCGAGGTCGGTCTGGGCCTCGTGCCGGAGACGCCGTTGGGGCGGACGTTCCGCGACGTGGCCGGTCTGGCTCATCAGCGGATCAGCGCCGTTGCCGATGAGGTTTATTTCGCCGTCCTGGGTACGATCCTGCGAATCAAACCGTCGCCGGCCTTTCTTGACCCGGCGGAGATATGCGGATGAACCTGCTTGCGGACACCTGTCGTGCCATTGTCCCGGTGGATGATGAAGCCGCGCGCCGGATGCGGCAATGCCTGGACGGCAAAACCAAGCCGCGCGGCAGTCTCGGTATGTTGGAGGACCTCGCTTGCCAGATCGCCTCGATTTACGGCACCGTCTCGCCGCCGCTTCCTCGCAAGGCCGTGGTGGTCATGGCTGCCGATCACGGCGTTGCCGAAGAAGGCGTCAGCGCCTATCCCGCGGAGGTGACGGCGCAGATGATGCGGAACTTTGCTGCCGGGGGCGCTGCCATCAACGTGCTGGCACGGCAGGCAGAGGCGCGTGTGGTGGTGGTGGACATGGGGGCAAAATCACCGATTCAAGGTATCGTAAAAATCCTCAATGGTTGGCTCGGTCCCGGAACGGCGAATTTCACGCGCGGGCCGGCCATGAGCAAGGACACGGCAGTTCGGGGTGTGGAAATCGGCATCGGCGTCGCTGCGGAGTTGGCCGCGGACGGCATCGGACTGATCGGCGTGGGTGACATGGGTATCGCCAACACCACGGCGGCCAGCGCGTTGACAGCGGTGCTGTGCGGCGAAGCAGTGGAGCGCGTGACCGGGCGCGGCACCGGGATCGACGACGCCGGCTGGCAACGGAAGGTTCGGGCCATCAAGCAAGCCCTGACCGTCAATCGGCCAGACCCGGCTGATCCGCTGGACACTTTGGCCAAGGTCGGCGGCTTCGAGATCGCGGGTCTGGCTGGCGTCTTGCTCGGCGCCGTGGCTCGCCGCATTCCAGTGCTTCTTGACGGCTTCATCACCGGCGCGGCCGCCTTGATCGCTGCCCGTCTCTGCCCCGCTGTGCGCGGCTACCTGATCGCTTCTCACCGCTCGGTCGAGCCGGGACATCAAGCGATCCTGCGCGACCTGGGACTGCGGCCGCTTCTGGATTTGCAGATGCGCCTGGGCGAGGGTACAGGTGCCGTCCTGGCCATGTACTTGGTGGAGGCGTCGCTGCGGATCGTCCGCGAGATGACAACGTTTCCCGCGGCCGGCGTGACCGATACCGGAGTATGAATGCACACGGGCACGGCCTCACCTCTGATTGTGCTCACTGTCGCGCTGGTAGTGGATTGGGCGCTGGGCGAATATCCGCCGCTGCTACATCCGGTGGTGTGGATCGGCAAAACGATCGGTGCGGCAATGCGGTTGGCGCCTCAACAGGGCCGTTGGCGACAACTGCTTTTCGGCACCCTGCTGGCGCTGGGAATTTGTGCTCTGAGCGCGGGGATAACATTTCTGGTCTTGCGCAGGGCGGCTGATTTTCCGATTGGGGAAGTCGTGGCTGGCGCATTCTTCCTCAAGGCTTCCTTCGCCCTGTGGGAGCTGAAACGAGCCGCTGATCGCGTGGTCTATCCTCTCCAGCGCGGTGACATTGCCCAGGCGCGCGAAGCGCTGCGTTCCCTGTGCAGCCGCGATCCCTCTTGCCTCGATGAACCTGCACTGCTCGCCGCCGTCGTCGAATCGCTGGCTGAGAACTTATGCGACAGTTTCGTTGCTCCGCTGTGTTACTGGACCGTATTCGGCATTCCCGGCGCGATGGGCTATCGGGCCATTAACACGCTGGACGCCATGATCGGCTATCACGGGCAGTTCGAGTTCCTGGGCAAAGTTCCCGCTCGCCTGGATGACGTGGCCAATTGGCTCCCCGCGCGACTGACGGCCGGCCTGCTTCTGCTGGCGGGTTGTCTTACGGGAAAAAATGTCGTTGCCGGCTGGCGCATCCTTCGCCGCGATGCCGCCAAGACGCCTAGCCCCAATGGCGGTCGGCCCATGGCCGTCATGGCCGGACTTCTCGGAGTCGAATTAGAGAAAAAAGGCATTTACTCTCTTGGCGATCCTCAATATCTCCTGAAGCCGCAGAAAGTGCGGCAAGCCTGGCTCCTCGTGAACATCGCGGCGATGGGGATGATCGTCCTTTGCGGGCTGGCAGCAGTGGCCCTTGCTAACGCTGCGGGCTGGTAAGCCGAAAGAACAACGAGAGTAACCACCGACAGTACATCCGGCTCTCCGGCCCGGAAAAGTTTGGAGCTCCTTGCAGGGGACCCTAGGCGGCAATATGATATTAGATGCTAGGGCATAAGATATCTGCAAAGGATTTTAGATAAAAGATAGATGTATAATCCCCTGTGTAGCAGGTGGAAAGCAGCGTTACGATGAATGTCACAACTGTCCGGACGCCAATTCGGTAGGCCACTGGAGGAAATTTCCAATGATCCAAACAGTTGAAGCAGTCATCGATACGGGAGGCCGGGTCCGGTTGCTTGATGAGGTCCATGTTCCTGGCCCTCGCCGGGCGCTGGTGACGGTGTTGGAAGAGCCAGCCGCAGTACCGGGTGAGGCTGCGCTGTTGGCGGAAGCAGCCCTGGCAGTGGACTGGAACCGGCCGGAGGAGGATGCGGCGTGGTCATACCTACAGTCGGCGAAGTAGTCCTTCCGTTTCCGTTTTCGGACTTGTCGCAGTCGAGGGTTCGGCCGGCCGTTTGTCTTGCTGACGCGGGTCGTGGAGATTGGATCCTCTGCCAAATCACCAGTGGTCCCTACGGTGACCCGGCGGCAATACCGCTGGACGCGTCTGATTTCGCATCGGGCGGCCTGCTGATAGCCAGCTTTGCACGGCCTGGCAAGTTGTTTACCGCTCACTCCGGCTTGATGATCCGCTCCGTTGGCGTCCTTGCCTCCGCTGTCTTTGCTCGCTTACTATCCGCAGTAGTAGCGATACTTCAACCATCCGCGAGACCTTGACGCCGAACCCTTATCAATCCTTCGAGGGCTTTAGCCGATGAGGCGTCGTGTTCTCTCACGATCGAGCTTGCCATGTCCTACTCTGTGCGGGTGAAAATCTGCGGCGTGACCACGGTGGAAGATGCCCGGCAGGCGGTGCAACTAGGGGCCGACGCCATCGGGTTGAATTTTTACCCTGGCTCGCCACGCTGCGTCGAAGCGAGCATGGCCCAGGCCATCCTGCGTGAACTGCCGCCTTTCGTGACTGCCGTCGGCGTCTTTGTCGAGACGCCTCTGCGCCAGGTGTACGAGCACATTCATGCTCTGGGCCGCATTCACAGTATTCAGTGGCACGGCCAAAAACATGAGCTGAGCGATTGCTTTCCCTATCACCTGATCGCGGCGTTTCCCGTGCGTGACGCGGCCAGCTTGGAGGCGATTCAGCGCTATCTCGACGCTTGCCGGGCCGTCCGCCGTCTGCCGTCAGCGTTGCTCTTGGATGGTCACGCGCCCGGCCAACACGGCGGCACCGGCCGGACCGCGCCCTGGCATTTGTTGGCGTCATTTCAGCCAGGCGTACCGATCATCCTGGCCGGCGGACTGACGCCGGACAATGTGGCCGAAGCGATCCGCATCGTGCGTCCCTACGGCGTCGATGTGGCCAGCGGCGTCGAAAGCGCTCCGGGCCGCAAAGATGTGGAAAAAATGCGTCGCTTTCTCGCCCATGTCCACGCCGCTACAGTGGGCCTCTGAACAGGAAAAAACGAGCAATCCTATAACCGATCCGGGCGGCATCCAGATCGATGCTGCTTCGCGGCGGCGTGGACATTGGCGAGAAAGCGACGCATTCTTTCAGATGAGCGAAAGCCAGCTGGGCGATACGAGCGTTGTCGGTACAGACTGGAAGGAAATATCTCTTCGCCAAAGTATCGCGTAAATCAATATACTGTTAAGCCAGGTAATCAGAAGTATGACGTCGTCTTAAAGTGATCGCTGCTACTCGAACGTTATTGCTTTCCGAATCAGGCAAGAAAGGCTGTTCTCCATGAATCTCATAACTCGGCGAGCCTGTTGGCTGTTCCTGTTCGGTCTCATGGCCCTGAACATGTCTGGACAGCGGAGCTTCGCTCGCGAGCCAGCCAAGAAACCG
>JAJPIY010000403.1 GCA_021324515.1 Planctomycetota bacterium | reverse complement strand
TCGGCGAGCGGGGCGTGTCAACGCCCCGGTACGAAAACTTCATGCACAAAAATTGTCTAAACCGGGGGCATAACTGCCCCCGCTCGCCTGGCCTGGAGATTCGAAGAGTTCCGTGTTCCCGCAATAAACGAGCGCGTTTTCTATTTTGCAAAAGGCGCTACCCGGTTCGTTCGCCTCTTCCTTGACCGTTTTTGTCGCCTCCCTTTATAATACACACCATCCTCATCCGTCGCCCGAGAGAATCGCATCCCCTGACTGAAAGAGAGGCGGCCGTGCTGGTCCAGATGGAGTTGAAGCGGATCATCATCAGCGAGATCCACGAACAACAGGTCATCATGCTCAAAGAGGTAGACGGCGAGCGCAGCTTCTCCATAATGATCGGCATTTTCGAGGCCACCAGCATCGACCGCCGCGTCAAGCGCATGCACTCGCCTCGCCCGCTCACGCACGATCTCATCGTCAGCGTCATCAAGAACATGGGCGGTGAGTTGCGCGATGTCTACATCAATGAACTGTGCGAACACACCTACTACGCCAAGCTGCGCATCCACCTCAACGGCGAAATCATCGAAGTGGATTGTCGGCCCAGCGACGCTATCGCCTTGGCCGTCACCGCCGGGGTGCCCATCTATGTCGCTGAGGATGTTCTCGAAGTAGTGTGCGGCGAGTGACCGCCTTTCCGCCCCTCCACCAAGAGTATTCCTTTGGCGGAGGGGCGGAGAGACAAGGATCCCTTAATCGATCGACTGCGAGATGGGCGGAAAGACCACCTCGCCACTGCAATTGGAGCATTTGCCCTTGTGACCCACCTGCCGCGCTAGATAACGCAGCCGCCGCTGGCATTTGGGACAGCGGAAATGATAAAACGAATCGTCCTCCTTGGATCGTCTCCGCCGGAACAGGACGACGCCAGCGACGAGACAGGCGGCCACGCCAAAGACCATGAGCAGGATTGTTGTGTCCATCGCTTGTTCCTCCCCCTCCGCGCCGTCTCCAGGCACTCGACTAGCCGGAGAGTCTCCCAAGAGAATTCTGGCGCCGTTCGTCCTGGTTTCGATCGCGGATTTCTCGCAGAGAATTGTATATCTGGCACGAGTAGTTGGAACATTTTATAGTGGGCATGGGGAGATATGACATTTTTTCCTCTTTCCCCCCCACCCCAACCCTCCCCCACAAGGGGGGAGGGAGCAACAAGGCTCCCTCCCCCCTTGTGGGGGAGGGTTGGGGTGGGGGGGGGGAATCGTGCCAAATTCAACCGTGCCCAGTATGTCCTCTCCTCCTCATCCTAATCCTCTGCCTTGTGAGGGAAGAAGAAAAAGCACGCTCAGTTGGCGAGCGGTAACGTTGTGCTTATACTGCACAGAAGATAGCGTGGTGGCTGCCCGCCTCCCCAGGCTGCCTGTGAATTCCGTGACGAAGCTTACCTGCTCCGCGACGGATGGAACATCCCGAATTCCTACCAAGGTTTCTCCATGAAGACGAAAACGCTGTTAGCTGTCTCCTCGCTTCTGTCCTGTGTCATCAGTTTCGCCCTGATGTCGCTTCTGGGTGCTCCCGCGTCGGCGAACGATTGGCCCTGGTGGCGCGGCGTCAACCATGACAATGTGTCCACCGAAACCGACCTGCTTAAAAGCTGGCCCCAGGGCGGGCCGAAATTGCTGTGGACCTTCAACGACGCCGGCATCGGTTATTCTGGCCCGGCCGTCGTCGGCGAGCGGTTGTACATCATGGGCGCCAAGGACAAAAACGATTTCGTCCTTGCTGTGGATGTGGGCAAGGGCGAGAAAGTGTGGTCTACGACAATAGGGCCGGACGCTACGAATGCCTACGGCAGTGGGCCGCGCAGCACGCCTACGGTGGACGGCGATTATGTGTATGCCCTCAGTTCGGATGGCATGCTCGCTTGCCTGCGGACCAGTGACGGAGAGAAGGTTTGGTCGGTAAGTCTGAAGAATGATTTGGGCGGCAACCGGCCGGCTTGGAACTACTCGGAATCACCTCTTGTAGATGGCGAGCAAGTCATCTGCACGCCCGGCGGCTCGCAAGGAGCGATGGCGGCGCTGGACAAAAAGACCGGCAAAGTCTTGTGGCGGAGCAAGGAGCTTACCGACCCAGCAGGGTACTCCTCGGCAGTCCCTGTCACCGTCGGCGGTGTGCGTCAGTATGTGCAGCTGACCATGAAAGGCGTGGCCGGCGTCGCTGCTAAAGACGGCCGGCTCCTGTGGTACTACCGCAACCCAAAATACCGCACCGCTGTCATCCCCTCGCCGATCGTCCGTGATAACTATGTCTACGCCGTGGCCGGCTATGGGGCGGGTGCTGTGCTGCTCAAACTGACGCCGAACGGCGACGGCACCAAGGCCGAGCAGCTCTACGATGAGGACGCCATGCGCGTGATGGATAACAAACACGAAGGCGTCGTCTTGGTAGGCGATTATGTTTACGGCTGGTCGGATCGCGGCGGCTGGACCTGTCAAGAGTTCAAGACCGGGAAGAAGATGTGGCAGTCGAAGGTGTTTGGCAAAGGATCGTTGACCTGCGCCAACGGTATGCTCTACTGCTACAGCGAGGATTCCGGCACAGTAGCGCTGGTCGCCGCCAGCCCCGATGGTTGGCACGAAAGCGGACGTTTCACGATACCCCAGAAAGACAAACGCCGCGAAAAGGTCATTTACCAAAACAATATCTGGACCTATCCGGTCATCGCCAACGGTCGGCTCTATCTGCGCGATCAAGATTTGATTTTCTGTTACCAGGTGAAGTGAATAATTGCGGATGGATGAGGGAAAGAAAATCCTCCCTCATCCATCCGAAATCATTCCTCCGAGAGGACGGGCATGTTCGCCGTGCCGCGGGATGATATCGGACGAGCGGAGTTAGCTGACTGGCAAGCGAAGCGCTTATCTGACCTGCTGCGCGAAATCCTGCCCGCCAATCGCTTTTACGCGCGCAAGTATCAGGACATCGCCGATGTATTGGACCTGGCGCGTCTGCCCTTCACGACCAAGGCCGAATTGCTGGAGGACCAAGCACAGCACCCGCCTTACGGCACGATCCTCACGTATCCCGTCGAGCGCTATAGCCGACTGCACCAAACCTCCGGTACGGCCGGCCGGCCGCTGCGTTGGCTGGATACGCCCCAAAGTTGGGCGCGGTTGCTGGCTTGCTGGGAGACGATGTTCCGCATGATCGGCGTCGGCCCAGCAGATCGGTTGGGCTTTCTCTTCTCGTTCGGCCCGTTCCTCGGCTTCTGGACGGCGTTCGAGGCGGCAGCGCGGCTGGGCTGTTTGTGCTTGCCCGGCGGCGGGCTGAGCAGTTCGGCCCGGCTGCGCTTCCTGCTCGATAATGAAGCCACGGTGGTGCTCTGCACGCCGACCTATGCCTTGCATCTGGCGGAGGTCGCCCGCAAGGAGGGGATCGACCTTGCCCATTCCTCCGTGCAGAAGTTGATTGTGGCCGGAGAACCGGGCGGCAGCATTCCGGCCACCCGCGCCCGCATCGAGAACGCCTGGGGAGCGCGGCTGTTCGATCATACCGGCATGACCGAAACCGGGCCGCTGGGCATTGAATGTTGCGCGCATCCCGGCGGTCTACATCTTTTGGAGACAGAGTGCATTGTGGAAGTGATCGATCCCCATACGCTGCGGCCCGTGCCGCCCGGCATGGAGGGGGAACTGGTGCTGACCACCTTCAATCGACCGGGTAGTCCGCTGCTGCGCTATCGCACGGGAGACCTGGTGTGCGTCGATCCGCGGCCGTGTCCGTGTGGCCGAGAGCTGGTTCGGCTCGATGGCGGCATCCGCGGTCGTGTCGATGACATGATCGTTATTCGCGGCAACAATCTGTACCCCAGCGCCTTGCAGGCGATCCTGCATCGGTTCCCGGAAGTGGCCGAGTATCGCATGGAAGTCGATCACACCGCCGCGCTGCCGGTGTTGCGCATCGAGGTCGAGCCGCACCCCGGAATCGCCGGCGACGCCGTGGCTGAGCGCATCGATCATGCCATCCGCACGGAATTGTTGTTCCGTGCCGAAGTCCGCGCGGTCTCGCCCGGAAGCCTGCCGCGCTTTGAGATGAAAGCCCGCCGATTGCTGCGAAAAAATGCCCATGGGACTGCAAGCGATTCCTGGAAATTGTAAAACAGCATAGGTCCTTGCCAGATCGAAGTGTAAGCGGGGGTGGCCCTCGCGTATGCTTTGGGTTGGTAAGAAAGCGTGAGATTTCTACCCATGAAGCATTACCTTTCTCTGATGGTTTTGTGCAGTGCGGTGACGTTTGCCGTCGCCGGCAATTGGTCCTTCTGGCGCGGGCCGGAACAAACCGGCGTCTCCCGCGACGTCGACTTGCCCGATACCTTCGCCGTCGGATCGAAAGCGCAAAACATCCTCTGGCGCGCCCCCTACGGCGGCATTACCACGCCGATTGTGCAGGACAATCGCGTCTACATCATCAACAAAGTCGGCGAAAACGAAAGCCAGCAAGAGCGCGTCATGTGCTTCGACGCCAAGGACGGCAAAGTCCTATGGGAACACAAATTTAACGTCTTCCTCACCGACATCGTCGCCGACCGCCTCGGCTGGACGCAGATGGTCGGCGATCCGGAAACCGGCAACGTCTACGCTCACGGCACCCAGGGGTTCCTCATCTGTTTTGACCGCGACGGCCACATTCTTTGGCAGCACTCGTTGACGGAGGAATACGGTCGCATCAGCGGCTACGGCGGACGCCTCATGAGTCCGACCGTGTTCGAAGACCTGCTCATCATGCCGATGATTAACGCCAGTTGGGGCGAGCAGACGATCGGCTGCACACGTCTGGCCGCCTTCAACAAGCGCACCGGCGAGGTGGTCTGGTGGGCGTCGTCGAACCATCGCGTCCAGGACACCAACGCTTGCGTGCCGGTGACGGCCCAGATCGGCGGGCAATGGCTGGTGCTATGCGGCGGCGGCGACGGCGGCCTGCACGCCTTCAAGGCCCGCACCGGCGAGAAAGTGTGGAGTTACATCTTCGGCGAAGGCGCCGTCAACGCCGCCCCGGTGGTGGACGGTGACCGCGTCTATGCCGGCCACGGCGAACCGAATTTTTCCGGCGGCCAGGGCAGCGTCATTTGCGTGGATGGGGCCAAGGTCCACGACGGCAAGCCGGAATTGCTCTGGAAAGTGGACGGCATCCGTGTCAAATACGCCTCACCGCTGCTGCACAACAAACGCTTGTATGTCTGCAACGTCGTGGGCGAGATGTTCTGTCTGGACGCCGACAACGGCAAGGAATTGTGGAAATATCAGTACGGCCAGAACACGCGCGGCTCGCCGGTCTGGGGCGACGGCAAAATCTACTTGCCGGAGCTGGATTCGCGCTTTCACATCCTCAAGGCCGATGACAAGGGTTGCAAGGCGCTGGCCTCGGTGTTCTTCCGCGGCAAGGGCGAAGAACCCGTGGAGTTGACCGGCAGTCCCGCCGTCGCCGACGGCCGTATCTACTTCTTGACCAGTGAAGAATTGGTATGCGTCGGCAAGAAAGGCGTCTCGCAGGCCGCCCCTTCCCAAGCCGCTTCCACCAGCGAGCCTGCAGCGCCGCCGGAGGCCAAGCCAGCGCATCTACAAATCGTGCCGGCCGACGTAGCCCTGACGCCGGGGCAGGCGGTCGCTTTCAAAGCGTTGGCCTACGACGACAAAGGCCGGCGGATTGGCGAGGTCGAGGCCGAGTGGTCGCTGGCCGGACCTTTGCCGCCGCAGTTCCCTATCGGTTTTCCCAACCCCCCTGCCTCGACCAAGGCCGCGCCGCCGCCGCCCCTGAAAGGCGCGCTCAGCAACGCCAACGGCACGACCACAAAACTGACCGTCGGCAATACGCCGCCGGCGCAATTTGGCCGCGTCGTCGCCAAAGCCAAGGGGTTGACCGCCTATGCCCGTGTTCGTGTGGCCCCGATCTTGCCCTACAGCGCCGATTTCTCCAAAGTGCCGGAAGGGCGCACGCCCGGCGGCTGGGTCAACTGCCAGGGCAAGTTTGCCGTCGTCAAGATGGCCGACGGCACCTTCGCCTTGAAGAAACGTAACGATGCTCCTAGCCCGCTTGTCGCCCGTGCTCACGCCTTCATCGGCTTGCCGAACATGACCGGCTACACCATCCAGGCCGACGTCCAGGGCACCAAGGTCAAGGGCGAATTACCGGACATGGGCGTCGAGGCCAACCGCTACAGCCTGGTGTTGGTCGGCAACACGCAACAGCTGCGCTTGATCTCCTGGGACGCCCTGCCGCGTATCGACGCCACCATTGCTTTCCCCTGGCAGCCGGGCGTCTGGTATCGCATGAAGCTCACTGTCGAAGTCAAAGACGACAAGGCGGTGGCGCGCGGCAAGGTGTGGCCACGCGATCAGCCCGAACCGAAGGAATGGACGGTCGAGGTCGAAGATGCTACGCCCAACCGGGAAGGCGCTCCGGCCCTGTACGGCAACGCCACCGCCATTCAGGGGCCCCAAAGCCCCGGTACGGAAATCTTCTATACCAATGTCAAGATCACGGCGAATAAGTGAAACGGGCGAGCGGGGGGCGTTAGCCCCCGGATGGGGACAATCGGGCTAACGCCCCCCACTCGCCTGTTGTAATAAGGAAATGCAAGCCATGAAATCTCTCGCGAATGTCCGTCATGTCCTTTCGCTGGCCACGACCACCGTGGTTTTCACGGCGGCCCTCGGCGTTGTCGCCCTGCGCTCTTCTCCCGATGTATCGTCTAGCGCCGGCAAGTCGGACTGGCCGATGTACGGCGGCAGCCTGTCGCGTGATTTCGTCAACCTCGCTGCCAAGGGCATCCCCACAACCTGGGATACCGCCAAGGGCGAAAACATCCTGTGGAGCGTCGATCTGGGCAGCAAGGCGTACGGCGGGCCGATCGTGGCCGGAGGACGCATCTTCGTGGGCACCAACAACGACAAGCCGCGCGATCCATCTATCCACGGTGATAAGGGCGTCCTGATGTGTTTCGATCAGGCGACGGGCAAATTTCTCTGGCAAGCGGTCCACGACAAGCTGGCGGCCGGCCGCGTCAACGATTGGCCCGAAGAGGGCATTTGTTCCAGCCCCATCGTCGAAGGCGATCGGCTTTACTACGTCAACAACCGCGCCGAGGTCGTCTGCGCAGACGTGGCCGGCGAAAACGGCAAAGCCAAGATCTACTGGAAGCTGGACATGATCGGTCAGCTGGGCGTCTTCCCGCACAATCTCGCCGTTTGTTCGCCGCTGATCGTCGGAGATACGCTGTTCGTGGTTACGGCCAACGGCGTCGATGAAGGGCACATCAACATCCCCCGGCCCGACGCGCCCAGCTTCTTGGCCCTCGATAAAAGGAACGGCAACGTCTTGTGGAAGGACAACGCCCCCACGCAAGCGCTCGTCCAGGCCCGGCAACGCGGCGTCAAGGTCCGCATCCGCGAGGACTTGGTTGATAAGGGCAAGTTGCTGATGCATGGGCAATGGTCCAATCCTGTCTACGCCGAGCCGAACGGCAAACCGATGATTATCTTCCCGGGCGGCGACGGCTGGATACGCGGCTACGATCCCAAGAACGGCGAACTGCTGTGGAAGTTCGACTGCAATCCCAAGGGCAGCAAGTATGTGCTCGGTCCCAAGGCCACACGTAGCGATTTCGTCTCCACCCCGGTCGTGTGGCAGAACAAGCTGTACATCGGCGTCGGCCAGGATCCCGAGCACAAAAAAGGCGTGGGCCATCTGTGGTGCATTGACATCGCCAAGACCCCCAAAAATCAAGACAAAGACCTCACGCCCCTCAACAACAATTTCGATCCCAAGGCCGAGATCAACAAGGATTCCGGCCTGGTCTGGCACTACGGCGGGAAAGCGCCGGAGGACTACGATCGCAATTATCTCTTTGGCCGCACCCTGAGTACTTGCGCTGTACAGGGCGGCCTCTGTTACGCCGCCGATTACGACGGCTATATCTATTGCCTCGACGCCAACACGGGTGAGAAATACTGGGAGGACAAATTAGGCGCCGACACCTGGAGTTCGCCTTATTGGGTGGACGGCAAGATCTACATCGGTACGGAAAACGGTACGATGCGGATTTACCAGCATGGCAAGACCAAGAAACTCCTCAATAGCATCGATATGGGTGCTGAGGCCATCCGCGCCACGCCGGTGGCCGTCGGCGGCGTGCTGTACGTCATGACGGAAAACCCCACCAAACTATGGGCAATCGGCGCCAAGAAATAAAGGATAAACAGTATGCGACGGCGCTTGCACTCACAAATGCGATTTCTTGCCGGATTGGTTCTTCTGCTGCTCGGCGCGGGCTGCTGGGGACCCAGTACCTCATTCGCCGTCAAAGTAGCCGATGAAGCCCCGACACCTGCGGTCAAGCGGGGGGCACGCTCGTGGCCGATGTTTGGCGGTACGGTCCATCGCAACCTGGCCGCTCCCGAAGAGACCGGTCTGCCCGACCGCTGGAGCATCCAGGAGGGCAAAACCCAGAACATCAAGTGGTCGGCCAAGCTGGGCGACAAGGCGCTGGGCGGTCCCATTGTGGCCGGTGGCCGCGTCTTCGTCGGTACCAATCGGCCCTATGGCGCCGACGAGGAAGAATATAAGGGCGTGCTCATCTGCTTCCGCGAGGCCGACGGCAAGTTCCTCTGGCAAGCAGTCCACGATACCCTCAAAGACGGCACCGGAGCGCAGAATTACGGCATCGTCTCGTCGCCCTGTGTCGAAGGAGAGCGTGTTTATTACGTTAGCAATCGCTGGGAAGTCGTCTGCGCCGATGCGGCCGGCGACGGCGGCAAGGCCAAGATCCACTGGAAGCTCGACATGATTAAGGACCTGCACGTCTATCCCGGCGGCATCGCCGGCAGTCTGTCGATCTGTTCGCCGCTGATCGTAGACGACCAGGTGTTCGTGGTGACGGCCAACGGCGCCGAGGGCAAGAACAAGGTGCCCGCTCCGGAGGCGCCGAGCTTTCTCGCGCTGGATAAAAACACCGGCAAAGTGATCTGGCAAGATCATTCGCCCGGCAAGAACATCATGGACGGGCAATGGGCCAACCCGGCGGCGGCCCAGGTCAACGGGCAATGGCACGTTTATTTTCCGGGCGGCGATGGCTGGCTGTATGCCTTCGAGGCCAAAACCGGCAAGCTCGTGTGGAAGTTCGACTGCAATCCCAAAAAGTCCGAATTTCGCCCCGGCGGCCGCGGCACCCGCAACTACATTGTGGCCACGCCCGTCATCTGGGAGAACAAGTTGTACATCGCCACCGGCCGGCAGCCCGACGACGGCAACGGCGAAGGCCATCTCTGGTGCATCGACATCACCAAAACCCCGAAAAACCCCGATAAAGATTTGTCTCCGGTCGGCGACAATTTCGATCCCAAAGCGGAGGTCAATAAGGACTCCGGCCTGGTCTGGCACTTCGGCGGCTCGATCACGCCCCGGCCAGAAGGGGGCGGCCGCGAATACGTGTTCGGCCGCAGCGTCAGCACGGTGGCCATTCACGACGGCTTGCTCTACGCCGCTGAACTGGCCGGCTACCTCAATTGCCTCGACGCCCGCACCGGCCAAAAATATTGGGAATTCGACCTGAAGGCGAATACCTGGAGCTCGCCGCTCTATGCCGACGGTAAAGTCTACATGGGAAGCGACGACGGCAGCCTGTTCGTCTTCACGCATGGAAAAGAACTGAAAAAACCCACAAAAATCGATATGGGCGACCCGCTCCTAAGCCCGCCCACAGCGGTCAACGGCGTATTGTACGTCAGCAACGGTAGTCATTTGTATGCCATCGCCACGAAATAAAACCACGCCATAGGGAACGTAAAAGAAAGGCGAGCGGGGGGCGCAAGCCCCCGCCCGCTGCTTTCGTTGGTGTGTGGCGTTATACTGGGCACGGGGAGATGTGACATGTTTCTCTTTCCCCCCCCACCCCGACCCTCCCCCACAAGGGGGGAGGGAGCCTTTGTTCTCCCTCCCCCCTTGTGGGGGAGGGTCGGGGTGGGGGGAATGGTTCTCCCTCCCCCCTGGTGGGGGAGGGTCGGGGTGGGGGGAATGGTTCTCCCTCCCCCCTGGTGGGGGAGGGTCGGGG